>NZ_JBBUTF010000011.1:0-170067 GCF_038066575.1 Pseudaquabacterium rugosum
GGAGCCATGTGCCCCGGCCTCATTGAAGCAGTGGGGAGCTTGGCCCCGGGCTGATCGCCTACCCGGGCCATCCGCCCTGCCCTCATTGAAGCGGAAGAATTCGTCGCGACGAATCGAATCAGAGGAGGACCATCCGGAGCCATGTGCCCCGGCCTCATTGAAGCAGTGGGGAGCTTGGCCCCGGGCTGATCGCCTACCCGGGCCATCCGCCCTGCCCTCATTGAAGCGGAAGAATTCGTCGCGACGAATCGAATCGGAGGAGGACCATCCGGGAACATGACACGCCGTCCCGCACACGGCCACAGGATCAGATCGCTGGTGCACTCGCCCATGCCGTGGCTTCATCTTCTTCACTGACGCTCGGCCGGCACGCGGTGGGCCGCTCACCTCTGCGGTGGATTCTCCAGCGATGCGTTCGGACTAGATTCGTTCGCACACCTGGCGCCATGGCGACGCGTCCAACAACAGATGACCCGTCGCCTGTGTCCGGTGGTCTCCGGACATGCGTTCTGCGCCTGTCCGGCCCGCGTGCGATGTCATCCGCTGCCAGCAGGCCTCCGGTCGCCATCGCATCGTCTTCACCGATCCTGGAGTCTCACATGAGCGACAGCACCCTGGACGTCCGTACCGTCCAATCACTCGGCCGCAAGCTCGACGAGTTCGCGGAAGTCCTGAGCCCGGAGGAGCACGCCGTGCTTCTGGGCCTGATCAGCACCGCCGGTGCCACGCTGGAGGCCGGCCATGCCGAGGCCGACACCGAAGGCGTGACCGAACGGGCCGTGCTGACGCAGAGCACGCGCCTGCCGGCCCTCTCGGTGGGCCTGAAGGATGCCTTCAAGACCCTGCCGGGCATCAGCGATCCGGCCGGCCCGGTGTCGGATTCCATCGGCGTCGGCGTGGCCTGCGTGTCCTGGTCCAAGGACTACAACAAGCTGAATCCGGCGGACAAGGTGGGTCTGTCCAAGATCCCCGGCCTCAAGCAGTACCGCTGAGCCGCCGCCCCAGGCGTCTGGCGTCCACGCAGGGAGCTCCGCATGGCCCGCATCGTCATCGTCAATCTGCCCTTCGCGTCCGCCAGACGCCCTTCATTGCAGGCCGGCCTGCTCAAGGGGCTGGCCGAACGGGCGGGCTGGACCTGCCACACGCTGCACCTGAACCTGGACTTCGCGGTCCTGGTCGGGCGCGAGCGCTACGAGCTGCTGTGCCAGCACCGCGGCGTGCAACTCAGCGACTGGTTGTTCTCGGTGGCCGCCTTCGGTGCCGACGCACCGGATCCCCAGGCCTGCCTGCTGGACGAGCTGGCACCCGCCTTCCTCGACGAACTGCAGGCACTCGGCATCGACGATGCGTGCGCCTGGCTGCTGCGGCTGCGCGACGTGCTGGTCCCCGCCTACCTGCAGGCCTGCACGGCAGCCGTGCTGGCGCTGGATGCACCGGTCGTGGCCTTCACCTCCACGTTCCAGCAGAACACGCCAGCCTTCGCGCTCGCCGATCGCCTGAAGGCCGCCGCGGACGGCCTCACGACACTGTTCGGCGGCGCCAACTTCGATGACGTGATGGGGCTGGAATACGTGCGCAGCGTGCCCGCCGTCGACTACGCCGCCATCGGCGAGGCCGACATCAGCTTTCCCCTGTGGTTGCAGGCCATGGCGTCGGGCGGGGATGCCGGCGCGGTGCCCGGCATCGCGTCCAGACGGCCGGACGGCAGCGTGCGTCACACGCCATCCCAGGGCCCGTTCGAGCGCCTGGACGAACTGCCCCTGCCCGACTACGACGAATACTTCAGCCGCGCTGAGCGCCTGGGCTTCTTCGACGGCCAGGCCGGACGGGCGGTGGACCTGCCGGTCGAGGGCGCACGGGGCTGCTGGTGGGGCGAGAAGCACCACTGCGTGTTCTGCGGGCTGAACGCGGGCTCGATGCGCTTTCGCTCCAAGTCGCCGCAGCGCTTCCTCGATGAGGTCAGCAGCCTGTCGCGGCGCTACCGCAGCTTCCATGTCGAGACGGTGGACAACATCATCGACATGTCCTACTTCCAGACGGTGCTGCCCGAGATGGAGCGGCTGGGGGCGAGCTGGAACGTCTTCTACGAGGTCAAGAGCAACCTCAAGCCCGAGCAGATCGCGGCCCTGGCACGGGCCGGCATCCGGCGCATCCAGCCGGGCATCGAATCGTTGTCCAGCCCGGTGCTCAAGCTGATGCGCAAGGGCGTGCGCGCGATCCACAACGTGAATCTGCTACGCTGGTGCCGCCACCACGGCATCCGGGTCAGCTGGAACCTGCTGTGGGGCTTTCCGGGCGAGCAGGAGGCCCACTACGCCGAGCAGCTGGCGCTGCTGCCACGGTTGCGCCATCTGCAGCCACCCGATGGCTGCGGCCGCCTGTGGATGGAGCGCTTCAGTCCGCTCTACACCCAGCGCGAGCTGCTCGGGGTCACCGATGTGCGACCGACGGCGTCCTATGCCCAGGTCTATCCGCGCTCGATCGACCTCTCGCGGTCCGCCTATTTCTTCGATTACCGCGTCGAGGGTGCGCTGCACGACAGCGTGTTCGAGCCGCTGGCCGAAGCGGTCGAGCACTGGCGGGCGGCACAGCGCGGGCCGGACGTGCCGCGGCTGCACGCGCTGAGCGCGCCCGGACACCTGCGCCTGACCGATCTGCGGGACCCCGGCCGCAGCGGCATGTACGAGCTCGACGGCGACCTGGCGACCATCTACCAGGCGTTCATGGCGCAGCCCACCAGCATCGAGGCCGCCGCCCGCGCCACCGGACTGGCGGCCGCACGCATCGACGAGGCGGTGGCGGCCTTCGACGAACAGGGGCTGATGATGCGCGAGGACACGCTGGCGCTCGCGCTGGCCCTGCCGCAGAGGGCCGCCACATGAGCCCGCGGACGCTGCTGATGCGCGATGGGTCGGTGCGCGCCGACATCGCGCCGCCCGCCACCCGGTCGTCCGAAGACGCCCGACCGGACACCATGGCGGCCCGCCGCTGGCTGCAGGAGCGGCTGCCCCATCCCCTGACCGCCGACCTGCTGCGACGCCTGGACCGCTTCGAATCCCTGCTAGGTCACGCCGTGGCGCCCGGAGCGTCGGTGCTGCCGGATGCGCCGGGCGAGCTGCTGACCTGGCTGCCGGACGAGCACCAGCTACAGGGCCTGGTCTGGTGCCGCCGCTTCCTCGACGCCGTGGCAGACGCGGACCCGGCGCTGCAGGCGCTGCTGCAGACCTGTCTGCTGCGCGCCTGGCAGCCGTTCTGGGCGCTGGTGACGGTGCCGCTGGCCACGCTGTTCACAGCCGACGAGATCGCGCTGCTGCAGGCCCCGCGTGAGACACGCCCGCTCGAGCCGGCACGGCTGCGCCTGGTCGCCGGCCAGCGCTCGCACTACGAGGGCTATCTGTGCGTGATCCTCAAGCTCACCCGCCTGTGCAATCTGCGCTGCGTCTATTGTCACGACTGGAGCGCCGATCCGCAGTCCCATGCCGCGCTGCCGCTGGTGCTGCGCGCGGTCGAACAGGTACTGCAGTTGGGCAAGGGCGTGGTCGACTTCGTGCTGCATGGCGGCGAGCCGCTGATGCTGGGCCGGCGCGGCCTGTTGCGTCTGCTGGCGCTGCAGGCCCATCTGGCCCTGCCCGGCCAGCGCGTGCACAACCACCTGCAGACCAACGGCACGCTGATCGACGACGAATGGCTGGCCTTGCTGCAGACCTTCGGCATCCGCGCCTCGGTCAGCATCGACGGCCCACAGGCACTGCACGACCGCAGCCGGCCGGACGCCCTGGGCCGTGGCAGCCACGCCCGCGCGATGGCGGGCCTGCGGCGCCTGCGCGAGCACGGCCTGTTGTCCGGCGTGCTGATGGTGGTCACGCCCGAGGTGCTGGACCATGGCCCGGCCTGGCTGCATGAGCGCCTCTGTGCGGACGGGCTGCTCGACGTCGGCCTGATCCCCCAACGGCCCGCACCGGGGCGGACCGACGGGGTTGACCATCAGCGCTTCGTCGGCTTCCTGGTCGACTTCGCGCGCTGTGCACGGCAGGCGGGGGCCGAGGGCGGCTCGGTGGTGGCGGTGCGCGAGCTGGAGGCCGTGCGCCGGCTCGTCGCAGGCCGACCGTCGGACTTCTGCGAGCTGGGCGGCAACTGCGTGGGCAGCTTCATCGCCATCGAGGCCGATGGCCGGGTGACCCACTGCGACAAGTACACCGGCGATGCGGACTACGAGTTCGGCAGTCTGCATGCGGACAGCCTGGCCCGCCTGTTGACCGGGCCGCAGGCCCAGGCGATCGCCCGCCGGGCCGCGGCCTCGGCGCCGGTGCCCGGCGCCTGCCGCCATCAGGCGCTCTGCCAGGGCGGCTGTCCGCATGAGCGCTACGTGCGCGGGGGTGACGGCGCACGCACCTGCTGCGGCCTGGCGCCGCTGTTCGACCTCTACGCCACCACGCCCTGACCATGACGGACGCCCTGCCGCACCCTCACCGTCCGCGCATCGACCTCAATCTGGCCGATGCACAGGACCTGGTCGATCTGGGCCTGAGCCCGGAGGAAGCCGAGCGGCTGCGCGCCAGCCGGCCCCACTATCAGCTGGAGGACGCAGCCATCCAGGCCGGCCTGTCGGATCCCGCCTCGGCACGGCTGGCGGCGGGCTGCGTGATCAGCCCGCTGTCCTGGGTCGATCCCTCGACCGGCACCGTGCGCACGCTGCAGGCCGATCCAGCGGAATGGGTGATCGACAGCCCGCCGCCGGCCCACGACGACGCCGAGGCGGCGACCGTGACCGGGCCGGGCCGCCAGCGCGCCGCCCCTGTGACCCGCCGGCGCCCGCGCTGCATGCGACAGCCCACGCCACCGCGGCGGCAGGACATCGAGTCGATGGACGGCGTGGCCTTCCCGGCCTTCGTCGACGAGCGTCACCAGCGCTGCTACCTGCATCCCGGCTACGTGATGGTGCAGGCCCGGGTCGACGTCGAGGACCTGCAACTGCAGAGCCTGCTGCGCACGCTGGACCTGCGCCCGGTGCATGTCAGCGCGGCGCGGGGCCTGTTCGTGGCCGCGCTGGGCGATGGGCGCCACGGCCTGGCCGCCCTGTCATCGGCGCTGATGGCGCTGAACGCGGCCCCGTCCATCGAGCTGGCGGAGCCGGCCTGGCTGGGCTTCGACGACGTCGAGCCGCAGGCCGAAGCCCATGCGCCGGACCGCCTTGCGGTCAACCCACCCGATGCCACGACGGCAGCATCCGGTACCGCCCCGGCCGAGGCGACCGAGAACCCGGATCTGCCCTGGCATCTGGCCCTGCTGCGCGCCCAGGCCTGGCCGAGCCGTGAGGCCGGCGATGCCGCCATCCATCTGGCCTGCGTCGACAGTGGCGCGGCGCTCGACCATCCCTGCCTGAGCGCCCCGGATCCGTCCGCGCACCGCGCCGTGCTGGACTTCAGCGGTGACGGCCCGGACGACGCGCTGGGCCACGGCACCAGCGTGGCCAGCATGCTGGTGGGCAACGGCCACGACGGCATACGGGGTCTGGCGCCGGGCTGCTCGCTGACGGTGCTGAAGGTGGAGCTGCAGGCCAGCCCGCTGAGCTACGCCAGCCGCCGCGCCGCGCTGCTGAGCCTGCTGCCGCGCCTGCAGGCTGGCGAGCGCTGGGTCGTCAACATCAGCTGGCGCACCGCGGGCGACGTGGGCCTGATCCGCTCCGCCATCGAGGCGCTGGATGCGGCCGGTGCGCTCGTCGTGTGCTCCTCGGGCAACGAGGGACGGACGGACGGCAGCGGCCACTTTCCGTCCGACTATGCATCCACGCTGTCGGTCGGGGCGGTGGACGCGCAAGGTCGTCGCGCGGCCTACAGCAATGTGTCGCCCCAGGTCGACCTGATGGGCCCGGGCGGCACCGTCCAGCAGCCGCTGCGCTGCGGCGTGCCCGGCGGCGGCACGGCGGCCCGCACCGGCACCTCGTTCGCCGCGCCGCAGGTGGCGGCCATCGCCGCCCGGCTGTGGGCCCGGCGCCCCGAGCTGCCGGCCGCCCACATCCGCCGCTGGATCGAGGACAGCGCCCGCACGCTGGACGGCCAACGCATTCCCGATCTGCAGGCGCTGCGTCTGCTGGCCACCGATGGCGCCCCCACGCCCGCCCCCACGCCCATCCCTGCGCCACAGCCGTCTTCCCCCCCTCGACCGCCACAGGCGCCGCCCCCACCGGCTCTGCCGCCGGCACCCGGGCCCGCGTCCGGCGCCCACCCGGCGCCCGCCCCCGCACCCACCACCGCGCCCACCACTGCCGGGGCCGGCAACATGCCCTTTCCGCTGTCCGGCATCGAGCTGCTGGTGCGTTGCGCGGCCTGCGGCATCCGGCCGATCACCGCCCGCATCCTGGCCCGCCGGCCCCGCGTGGCGGGCTGGGACGATCTGGCCGCCGTGCTCGGCATGGACGCGCCCACACTGGACCGCATCCGGGCCACGCTGCATGTCGACGCCTGAGTCCGGTCGTCAGGCGCCGGCCATGGAGCGGATGGCCGGCTACCTGGTACGCGAGCGGGCCGTCGATGGCAGCGCCACCGCCTTCGGCCCGCTGCTGCCGAGCAGCGACTGCCTGGCCTGCTTCAGCCGCCGCCGCGAGGCCAGCCCGCACCCGCCCGGCGAACTGAGCCTGCTGCCGCTGGACGAGGCCGGCGCGCAGGACGGCCGGCTGTCGGCACTGCACCGACATCAGCTGAGAGAGGGCCACCCACCGCAGCCCTTCCTGCCGCCGGCCGACTGCGACCGCCACTGCGGCATCGGACCTTTCGGCACCCGTGCGTCGGCAGGGGCCGGCCATGGCCCGGCCGCCGGCACGAGCCCCCAGGCCCCCCCCTCCGCGGCCATCCGCTGCGGCACGGACGGGCTGCCGGACGTGCGCGCCGCCATCGGCAGCCACACCGGCCTGATCCGTGCGCTGCAGCTCTCACCCGCCCCGGACGGGCACTGGACAGCCATCGCGCAGGGCCAGGCCACGCCCGGCACCGCCGGCATCGCCGTGCTGTGCCACGGCACGGCCACCGCCGCGGATCCGGACACGGCCCTCACTCTGGCCGTCTGCGAGGCGCTGGAGCGCTACTGCGCCGGCTTCTGGGCACCACAGGCGCTGCGCGGCCGCCGGCGGCGGCCCGCCACGGCGGGCGCAGGGCCGACCGCCAGCGATCGGCAGGTCGTGATGCGGCGGCTGGGCGGTGGGACTCCGGTCTGGATCCCGGCGGAGCGGGTCTACCTGCCCTTCGGCATCGGCGGACACTTCCACGACGGCGACTCCGTCGGCCTGGCCTGCGGTCGCGACATCGACGACGCCCGAGGACGGGCCGTGGCCGAGCTGATCGAGCGTTGGGTGGTGATGCCCTGGCTGGACCAGCTGCTGCGTGGACACCGCGGCCGCGCCACCCCGGGCGGCGGACCGAGCGTGCCGGAGCACACGGACGAGCGCGCCTGGACGCTGGCCCACGTGCGGCTCGGCCGGCAGGCGCTGCACGTGGCCGCCGCGGTCCGCCTGCAGCCAGCGCCGCCCTGGTGCGCGCTGGGCTTCGGCTGCCACCCGGATCCAGCCCACGCACGCCTCAAGGCGGCCCACGAGGCCCGGCATGTGCAATCCCATCTGCGCCAGTGGGCGGCCCGCGCCGCACCGCCGGTGTCCGTCAAGCTGTCCGGGCTGGACGCCGACCTGCACGCCCTGGCCTTCGAGCCCGGCGCTGCGGCCCGGCTGCTGGCCGTGCTTCCGCCCACCGAGGGCGCGCCGCCCCCGCCGCGCCGCCGCCTGGCCTCCGGCCGCGTGCTGTGGCGCGACATCACGACGCGGGACGTGGCAGAGCTGGGGCTGGCGGTGGTGCGAGCGGCGCTGAGCGAGCGGTGAGCGAGCCCGCACCCGGCCGCACCCGGCGGCGGTATGTCGGGCATCGGCCAGGCGCGCCCTCGCACGGCGCCCCCGCATCCGCGGGGCCCCACCGACGATCCACCCACCATCACGCCGCCGGTCTCTCCCCGCGTCAACCCCAAGTTAGTCAGCCCCCACCCCGGCGTCCGGGTCGGACAATTCCGGCAGACGCACGAAGTCAGCGGCGTCCGGTCTTCCTGAGGTGATCGGTGTCCGATCCCGGCCGGCCGGAGCGTGTCGCGCGTGCCCCGCTGCGCTTGCCCGGGCCTTCGCGCCCGTCACGATGATGATCTCCGTTCTGCAGGACTCGGTCTTGGGCAATCCGGTTGCGCTGTGGCTGCTGGCCGTGGCGGCGGCTGGCTCGGGCTGGCTGGCCGGGCGGCTGGTGGTGGCCGTGTTGCGGGCGGTGCTGCGGCCGGCGCGTCGGCCGCTGGCGCAGGATGCGCTGGCGCGTTCGGCGCCGGGGTTGCGGCTGGCCACGTTGCTGGTCGGCCTGCAGGGTGGGTTGAGCCTGCTGGATCTGCCGCCGCACGTCGCCCAGTTCCTGGAGCAGGGTGTGCGGTTCGCGCAGGTGATGGCGCTGGCCTGGGCGCTGACGGCGGCGGTCGATGCGCTGCATGCGCGGCTGGCCACGGGCTGTGCCGGGCGGACTGACAAGGTCGGCGGCAGCCGTGCAGCAGGCAGTGCGGCCGATCTGCGCCGGCTGTCGGTGCTGCGGCTGATGGTGCGCGCGCTGGTGTGGGCGGCGGGCCTGGCCACGGCCTTGGGCACGGTGGGGGTGCAGATGTCGGCGGTGCTGGGGGCCATCGGGCTGGTCGGGCTGGCGCTGGCCTTGGCGGCGCAGGGTCTGTTGGCCAATCTGATGGGCGGCTTGCAGGTGCTGGTGCAGCGGCCGTTCCGGCCGGGTCAGCACATCGAGGTGGCGGGGCTGTCGGGCCTGGTGCAGCATGTCGGCCTGCACAGCACCACGCTGCGTGATGCGCAGGATCGCGTGCTGCGGCTGCCCAACCATCTGTTCACGCGGCATGTGCTGGCGTGTGACGATGGCCCCGAGGGCCTGCACCAGTGGCTGCGCCTGCGCCTGGCCCCGGGTACGCCGGCGCACAAGGTCGAGCAGGGTCTGGCCATCCTGCGCGACATCGTCACCGACCAGCCGCTGCTGCTCAAGCGCTGCCGCACGGGCTTCGAGCGGATCGACGCCTCACATCTGGAGTTGTGTCTGTGGTTCGCCGTGGCACCGTGGTCGGCCGATGAGGGGGATCACCTCGCGGACGCGCACGACAAGCGCAGCCGGGCGCTGACCCAGATCCACCTGGCCATCCTGCGCCGCTTCGAGGCGGCGGGGATCGTGCTGGCCGGGACGCAGCCGATCGGGGCGCAGCCGGCGGCGCCACGGTCGCTGTCCGTCGAGGAGCTGCGGCCGGAGGCCCCTGAGGTGATGCGGCAGGCAGCCTGAGGGTCGGGCGCGACAGGGCCCCGGTCATGGCCCTGCTCACGGCCCGGTATCCGGGTGCGGCAGGTCCCGGGGGTCGGCCAGGATCTGTCCGGCCAGGTCGCGGGCCAGGGTGCGCAGCTCGGGCACGGCGGTGGCTTCCCAGCGGTCGGCGCGCAGCAGGGGGCCGATGGCGTGCAGGCCGCGTCGGGTGCGGCCGTCGCGGCCCAGTGGCCGGCAGGCCGGGCCGGGCGCGGTGGTGATGCCCAGGCCCAGTGCATCGGCCTGGATCAGGCCGTCGGCCAGCAGTTGGCGCACCAGGGGCTCGGTCGTGCGGCGGGGATCGGATGCGGGCCCGGTGCAGTTGATGATCCAGCGGACGCGGTGGCGCAGTGGTGGCTGCAGGGCGCCGCGCGGGGCCAGGCTGACGACGAGGTCGGCACCGGCGCGCTCCAGCGCCACCACCCGGGCCGCCAGGAGCTGCACCCGCCCCTGTGCGATGGCCTGACACCACCGTTGATGGGACACCGGCGCGCACAGATGGCGCCCGGCATCCCACCAGGGACGCAGATGGCGCAGGAAGCGCCGCCGCTCGGCCTCGGGCAGGCCTTGCCAGAGGGCGACGGTGTCGGGGCGCAGGGCAGCGATCAGGGCGCGCCAGTCGAGCGCACTGGAGCCGGTGCCGGTGCCAGATCCAGGATCGGCGTTGCAGGCGGCGGCGGCGTCCGGGGTCTGCAGCGGACGAGCGGCCCGGGGCGGCAAGCGCTGCCGCAGGCGCCTGAGCAGCGCGGGCACCCGGTCGCAGGGGCCGGCCTGCAGCACCTCGGCCACCGTGCGCCGGGCGCTCGCCTCGTCCATCGGGATCTCGGGCTGGGCCCAGGGTGGCAGACCGCGTCGCGAGCAGGCGATGACGGGCGCCTGGCGGCGGGCCGTCTGCAGGCTCAGCGTGACGTCGAGCGCGGTCAGGCCGGTGCCGATCAGCAGCACCGGGTCGTCCGGGCCGATCGGGGCCAAGGCGCCGGGCCGCCAAGGATCGGGCACCAGCTGCGCCCCCGCCACCCGGACCTGCGCATCGGTCAAGGGCAGCGCCGGGGTGAAGTGGCCGAAGGCCAGCACCACGCTGTCGGCCGGCAGGGGCGGCTGCCGTGCCAGCAGAACGGTCCAGCCATCCCGCGCGGGCCGCACGGCCAGGGCCTGATCGACGAGGCGGTGCAGGCTGTGGACGGGGGGGGTGGGCGGTGGCCGGTGCGGGCCCGGCCCGGTGTCGGCGGAGGTGGCCGTGGTGGCCGTGGTGGCCGTGGTGGCCGCAGCGTCCAGCAGATCCGCCAGATAGGCCCCGTAGCGCTCGCGGGAGACGAACGCCTCGGGCGCGGTGCGGGGCTCGGTGCGGCGGCACCAGCGCAGGAAGTGCCCGGGATCGTCGGCCAGGGCGCTCATGCGGGCGGCCGGCACGTTCAGCAGATGCTGGGGGCTGGCGGTGCCGTAGGCCAGCCCGCGGGCCATGCGGCCCGAGGCGTTGACCAGGGTGATGTCGAGCGCCGTGCGCGCCTGACGCAGCAACTGCACGGCCAGCACCGCACCGCTGAAGCCGGCGCCGATGATGACGATGCGCGCCGGCATCGCCGGGCGACAGCCGTCGGCGCTCACGTGTCACATCCAGGGCTGTGGCGCTGCACCTTGCGCCAGATGGCCTGCCACAGCAGGTCGTCATGGGCCCGGGCGGACGGGCCCGGTGCATCGCCACGGCCGGCCACCTGGCGGGCAACGGTGGCCTGGGCGGCCTCGGGCGCCAGCAGCACGGCATCCTCGCCGGCGGCCAGGGCCCGCACCTGGGCCGAGCAGGCCTTTTCCAGCTGGTAGATGCGCGACCACACCTGGGCCGCGCTGCGGCCGATGGCCAGCGTGCCGTGGTTGCGCAGCAGCATCTGGTGGCGCGGGCCCAGGTCCTCGACCAGGCGCTCGCGCTCGTCCAGGTGCAGGGCGATGCCCTCGTAATCGTGGTAAGCCAGATCGGGGATGGCGGTGAGCGCGCGCTGGTTCAGCGGCAACAGGCCGCAGCGCTGGGATGAGGCGGCCATGCCGTCGTCGGTATGGAAGTGGGCGATGAAATGCGCGTCCTCGCGTGCGGCATGGAGGGCCGAATGGATGACGTAGCCGGCCTGGTTGATGCCCCAGTGGCCGTCGATGACCTGCCCGTCCAGATCCACCTTGACCAGGCTGGAGGCCGTGACCTCCTCGAACCACAGGCCATAGGGGTTGAGCAGGAAGTGGGGGTCGGGACCCGGCACGCGGGCGGAGATGTGGGTGTAGAGGAAATCATCCCAACCGTAGAGCGCGCTCAGGCGGTACAGGGCGGCCAGCTGCACGCGGGTGTGCCATTCGGCTTCGCTGACACGGTTCTTCAGGGACAGGGTCTCGGCGTTCATCGGATGTCTGGCCTCTCGCAAGCTGCGACAGTGGAAAAACGGGAAGAAAGGCGGGGGTGAGGTCGCGCCGCGCCGGCGCTCAGGCCGCGGCCGGCCAGGGCGGATCGACGCGATGGGCCGGTGGTCGTCCGTTGTGCCAGGCCTGCAGGCCCTCGGCGGTCAGCTCCACCAGCGCACGCTGCACGTGCGGCCCGATGGCGCTGGTGTGCGGCGTCAGCCACACGCGCGGGTGGCGGTACAGCCAGTGGCCGGCCGGCAAGGGCTCGGGCTCGGTGACATCGAGCGAGGCCTCGCCGACGCGGCCGTTGTCCAGCGCCTCGCACAGCGCATCGGTGTCGACCAGGCTGCCGCGGGCGATGTTGATCAGGTGCAGGCCCGGCCGGGCCTGACGCAACACCCGGGCGTCCACCAGATGGCGGGTGGCCGGGCCGCCCGGGGTGGCCAGCACCAGGTGATCGGCCCAGGCGGCCAGCGCGGCCACGTCAGCGGCCGGGTCGACGCCAGGCAGATCGGGCAGGCCCTGGCGCCGCACCGCACGCACCTGCAGGCCGAGCGCCAGCGCGCGCTGCGCGACCGCCCGACCGATGGCGCCGAAGCCCACCAGGCCCAGGCGCGCGCCCGCCAGTGCCGCGGCCGGCTGCAGACGCCAGCCTTCCGGCGAACGCACGCGGCGGGCATCCAGCCGTGCCTGCACCCGCAGCACATGGGCCAGCACGAAGTCGGCGATGGTGTCGGCCGAGCTGCCGTGGGCATTCGACACCGTCACGCCCGGCGTGGCCAGCAGCCAGGCGGGATAGCCGTCCAGGCCGACGGAGATCAGCTGGATCCAGCGCAGGCCCCAGGGCCAGCCGGCCGGCGGCGGTGCATCGCGCTGTGCAGGCGCGAAGGGGCGTGCCAGCAGCACCTCGACCGGCCGGCCCGTGGCGTCGCGCAGGCCGGCCAGACCGTCAAAGCCAGGACCCGGGCCGACGGGCACGATGGTCAGGCCCGGCACGGCCTCGACCAGGGCGGCGTGCAAGGGCGCATCCCACTGGCTGGCGATGCTGCGGGTGGTGGTGGTGGTGGTGGCGGTGCTCATGCGGCGGCCTTGGCCGCGGCGCCCGCGCCGCGCAGCAGCGCCCCATAACGCCCATCCCAGAGCGGCGCCACGGCGGCCGGTCCGTCCAGCACCCCCAGCTGCAGGAAGGTGTCGGCCACCTGCTGATGGCCCCGCACGACAGCGGCATCGACGGCCCGCAGGTCGTAGTCGGTGCTGCGGCGGTTCCACAGCTCGACCAGGTCGCCCACCGGCACACGGGTCTCGGCGTTCTGCGCGCGGGCCAGATCCAGGAAGCGGCCATTGGCCCAGTGGTAGGCCGCGCGCAGGCGCAGCAGCCAGTCGCCGATGGCGGCCTGGCGTGCGGCATCGTCCAACGCCGCCGGATTGGCGTAGATGGGGAAATTGCCGCTGAGGTAGCCAACGCCCGTCTTGAGGGTGCGCGCACCGTAGCGCAGGCGGGCGATCTGGCCGTTGTAGCCGTAGATCGCCCACGCATCCAGATCGCCGCGCTCGAAGGCCGACAGGCCATCGGCCGGCGTCAGCGAGACCGGCGTGATGTCGTTGAAGCTCAGCCCCACCTCGGCCAGCTGGCGGGCCAGGAAGTAATGGGCGGTGGTGGCCCGCACATAGCCCACGCGCTGGCCCTTGAGGTCGGCGATGCGCTGGATCGGTGCGTCCTTGCGGGCCAGGGTCACCTGGTTGTTCAGATCCTCACGGGCGATCGCGATGAAGCGCACGCGCGCTTTCTGGCGGGCGGCGAACAGCGCCGGGATCTCGCTGCCGGATCCGATGTCCAGCGCATCGCCGTTGAGTGCCTCGATGTGCAGTACGCCGTTGTTGAGCTCACGCCACTCGATGCGGTAGGGCGTCTGCAGCAGACCGGCCGCGCCCAGCAGCGCCCGCCAGCCGCCCTTGTAGGCCCCCACACGCAGCGTGATGCCGGACAGATCGATGCCGGCCGGAACCGGCGGGGCGATGGCCGGCCGGGCCGCGGGGGCGGCCTGCAGGCCGGCGGCGTGGACGCTGGCCAGGCTGGCGGCCGACCACTGCAGAGCGCGTCGGCGGCTGAGGAAGGAGGTCATCGGGCAAATCCTTGTGCGGTGGGTGGCGGTACGGGGTTCCGCGGCCGGGCCGGGGCCGGATCCGGTGGAGCCGGCATCCCGGGGAGTGGACGCATCGTCGCCCGTGGCGCCTGGCGGTCCAAATGCGGCGTTCGGCGCTGCTCATGCGCAGACCGCATGTGGCCCCATCGGGCCAGGATCCGCATGAGCATCCACGGTTTGCGCATTTGGCGCGGAGCGCCGGCCACGCCCACACTGGCTGCACCACGTCGCCGGCCGGCGACGCATCGGCTTCCGTTCCTCCCGCATCCGACCCTGGACACCGCAGCATGAGCACCTTCTCGATCACCCTCGTCGCCGCCAGCACTTCGGCGGTCTCACGCACCCGGGCCCTGGCGGGCGCCCTCGGCGATGCCGTGCAGACGGCCCTGCAGCAGCAGACCGCCGCCCTGAGCGGCCAGCCGTCCGAGGTGCAGCTGCGCTGGGTGCATGGCGCCACGCTCGCCGCCGAGCCCTGGGCCGGCAGCGAACCCGGCCCGGCCTGGCGCGACGCCATCCAGGCCATCGCACGCGCCGATCTGGTGATCGTCGCCAGTCCGGTCTACAAGGGCAGCTACACGGGCCTGTTCAAGCAGCTGTTCGATCTGGTGCCGCCTGATGCGCTGCTGGAGCGTCCGGTGCTGCTGGCCGCCAACGGCGGTAGTGACCGCCACGCGCTGGTGGTCGATGAGCAGCTGCGCCCGCTGTTCGCCTTCTTCCGCGCGTGGACGCTGCCCTCGGCCGTCTATGCGGCCGAAGCCGACTACGCCGCCGACCTGACGCTGCGCAGTGAAGGCCTGCGCCAGCGCGTGGCCGAGGCGGCACGGCAGGGTGCCGAGTTCCTGCTGGCGCGCGAGCTGCTGCGCCGCGCCCAACCCCAGGCCAACGGCGTCGCGCAGGCGGCCGCCGCACCGCCACGCCCCATCGCGCTGGCCGCCTGAGGCCGCCAGCCCACCCCCACCGGATCCGGACCGACCGCCATGTGCCAGCTGCTCGCCCTCAACAGCAACGTGCCGACGACGATCAACTTCGCCTTCGGTGGCTTCGCCGCACGCGGGGGTGACACCGACGAGCACCGTGACGGCTTCGGCATCGGCTTCCACGCCGGCCGCGCCGCCTGGCGGGTGTTCAAGGACGAGACCCCGGCGGCCACCTCCCGCCTGGCCGCCTGGCTGCGCCGCCATCCGCTGCGCGCCACCACGACGCTGGCCCACATCCGCAAGGCCACCCATGGTGCGGTCCAGCGCAGCAACTGCCACCCGTTCTCGCGCCTGTGGCGCGGCCGCAGCTGGCTGTTCTGCCACAACGGCCAACTGGAGGGGTTCCGGCCCGAGCTGGCACCCGGCTGGCAAGCCGCCGGCCACACCGACAGCGAAGCCGCCTTCTGCTGGCTGCTGCAGACGCTCGACGCCCGGCTGCCCGCCGGCACCGCGCCGGACGTGCCGACGCTGCGCCCGCTGCTGCAGGAGCTGGCCGACACGCTGTCCCGCCACGGGCCGTTCAACTTCCTGCTCAGCGACGGCCATGCGCTGTATGCCCACTGCAGCACCCGCCTGCACTGGCTGGCCCGCGGTGAGCAGGCCCACCCCTACGGCCCGGTGCAGCTGATCGACACCGGCGAGCGCGCCGATCTGTCGACGGCCCACGCCGCGGACGAGCGCTCGGTGCTGGTGGCCACCACGCCGCTCACCCATGAGGAGCCGTGGCAGGCCCTGCGCCCGGGTGAGCTGCAGGTCTTCGTCGGCGGCCGGCCGGTGCCGCGGCTGGCGAGCTGATCGGGGGCGGGTCGGCTCGTCATCCGGTCCTTCATCCGGATCCAGCGGGGGGGCGCCAGCCCCCTGCAGCGCGTCCTGGCGCCGCGGGTGGCCGCGGTGGCCACGGTCGCCACCGCGGCAGGCTCAGCCCAGCGTCGTCGGGTCCAGCACCCGGAAGCCGTGCGTGCCGTCACGCCCCAGCTGGGCGACGAGGCCGAACTCCCAGTCCAGATAGGCCTGCATCGCCTCCCGCGGGGCATCGGTGCCCTCGTAGGGCCGCTGATAACGGTCGATGCGCGGACTCAACAGACGCTGCGCGCCCGCCTCCAGCGCATGGCCGGCCGCGGCCCAGGCCGCATTGCCCCCTTCCAGCACCTGCACCGGCACATCGGTCAGCCGCGCCAGGTCGGCAGCGGCGAACCAGGCCAGCGCCGAGCTGCCGCAGGTCAGCACGATGCGATCGGCCGGCGGGCACCGGCGCGAGACCTGGGCCAGATCGCTGCGCAGCAGCCAGGCGGCGCCCGGCACATGGCCGTGCACATGGCGGGCGCTGGTGGTCAGGTCCAGCACCCGCGGCGGCCGGTCGGAGGCCAGCGTCTGGGCCAGCTCCACGACCGTGATGGCGCTGACGCCGGGGGTGAGCGGCCGCACGGCGGCCGGCGGACGCCAGGCGCCGGTCTCCAGCGGTGCATCGGCATCGGCCTCGGCATCGATCCAGCCCACGGTCCAGCCCATCTGCGCCAGCCAGTGGGCCGTCATCGGCGCGCGCACACCGTCGCGGGCCGGCCCGCCGTCGGCCAGCACGATGCGGGCGCCGCGCACGGGGGCGTGCACGTCCGTCTCCTGCACCAGCTGGCCGCCGGGCGCATGGCCGAAGCCGGGGCGATGGCCGGCGGCGTACTCGTCGGCACCGCGCACGTCC
This sequence comes from Pseudaquabacterium rugosum, assembly GCF_038066575.1. Taxonomy (NCBI): domain Bacteria; kingdom Pseudomonadati; phylum Pseudomonadota; class Betaproteobacteria; order Burkholderiales; family Sphaerotilaceae; genus Pseudaquabacterium; species Pseudaquabacterium rugosum. Next base: position 16,559 of record NZ_JBBUTF010000011.1, read on the forward strand.
CAGCGGTAGAGGGTCCGGATGCCGGCCTCGGCCTCCCAACGCGCGAGTCCGGCGGCATCGAGCCGCTGCGCGCCGGCCGCCTCGGCCAGCGCGAGCGCCCGCGCACGGGCCGCCTGGTGCTGGGCCTCGGGCACCGCGCCGTCGGGCGCGCGCCGGGTCGCACCGTGGTCCAGCGTCTGGCCGGCCAGGGTCCAGCCGATGGTGCCGTTGCGCAGCGCGGCCACCGGATTGGGCAGACCGGCGTTGATCAGGCTCTGGCTGCCGATCAGGCTGCGCGTGCGGCCGGCGCAGTTGACGATGATGGCCGTGGCCGGATCGGGTGCCAGCTGGCGCGCGCGCAGCGCCAGCTCGCCGCCCGGCACGCTGATGCCGCCGGGGATGCTCATGGTGTGGAACTCGTCGTAGCGGCGGGCATCCAGCACGACGACATCGGCGCCCTCCTGCAGCAGCGCCTGCACCGATTCGGCCGGCAGCGAGGGCGTGGCCACCACGTGCTCGACCAGCTCGCCGAAGGCCTTGCTGGGCACGTTGACGTCGCGGAACAGCTCGCCCCCCGCATCGGACCAGGCCTGCAGACCGTCGAGCGCGGCGTCCTCACGCCCGGCCTGGGCGGCATCGGCCAACAGATGCACCGCCGTGTGGCCGAGGGCCTGCAGCCGCCGCGCGGCCGTCACGGCCAGGCCCTCGCCATGGTCGAAGACGACGATGGGCACGGCACGGCGCGGCAGCCGCCACGGCGCCTCCAGCTCGATGCGGTTGACCGACAGCTGTGCGGCCCACAGCGGATGGGCCTGGGCGTGGGGATGCTCCTCACGCACATCGAGCAGGGCGATCTCGTCGCCGGCCAGCAGGTGGCGGCGCACGTCGGCCGGGTCCATGCGGGGCACGGCGATGTCGGGGTTCAGGATGAGGCTCATGCGGAAAGCTCCAGGGAACGGTCCCACAGATTGGGGACCCAGGGGTTCGAGTAGCCGGAGATGAACGGGCGCCGCGTGCCGTCGGCCTCCCACACCGAGCGGCGCACGGCGCCGATGTTGGCGCCATAGACATGGATGCTGATGGCCGGCACCTCGGTCGAGGCGTTGGCCACCTGGTGCACGTCACCCGTGGCGGGCGACAGCGTGGCCACCTCGCCGGGCCGCAGCGTGCGGGGCGGGCCGTGGGGCTGCAGGCGTCCGTCGGCACCGGGGCGCCAGGCCTGCTCGGTCTCGGCGCCGCGCAGCATGCCGATCAGGCCCCAGACGGTGTGGTCATGCACCGGCGTGCGCTGGCCCGGTCCCCAGACGAAGGCGACGACCGAGCAGCGCTCCAGCGGATCGGCATGCAGCAACACCTGGCGGTAACGCCGGGGATCAGGGGTGGCCAGGCCGTCGGGCAGCCAGTCGTCGTGGGCCACCAGCGCGGCGAGTGCCGGGCGCAGCGTGGCCAGCAAGGCTGCCTCGTCGGCCGCACCGGGCACCGGCGCGGCGGCATGGCGCTCGACCGCACGGGTCAGGGTGGCGATGAAGGTGCGCAGCCGCGCCGTGCTGCGGCCGGGCACGGCTGGCCGCGGGATGTCCGGCACCGCCTCCTGCGTGAGCCGGCTCATCGCGGTGCCCCGGCCAGCAAGGCGCGCCCGGCGGCCACGCAGGCACTGTCATCCTGCGGGGTGTGCACGCGGCCGCACAGCACATCGCGGTGGAAGCGCTGCAGCGGATGCAGGCGCGACAGCCCATGGTTGCCGGACTGGCGCAGGGCCAGCTCCACCGCCTCGATCGCCCGCCGCGTGACATCGACCTTGAGCAGCCCGCTGTCGCTCAGCGGCCAGGGCACGCCGGCATCGGCCGCGGCCGCGGCCGCATCCAGCTGGCGCTGGCTGCCGTGCAGGCGCAGCGCGATCTCGCCGACGGCCTCCTGCACCCGCGGCAGCTCGGCCAGTGGCCGGCCCAGCGCCGAGGGCTGACGGTGGCGCAGGAAATCCAGCAACCAATCCTGGGCGTTGTGCGCGATCGCGTCGTACACGGTGCCCAGCAGCACGGCCGTCCAGCTGGCCTGATCGGCATCGGGCGGGCCGGCGCCATCAGCGGCGGGTCGCAGGTCGATGGCGTGATCGGCCGGCACCGCCACGTCCTGCAGCAGCACATCGTCACTGGCACTGCCGCGCAGACCGAGGTGATCCCAGGTGCGGTCGATGCGCACGCCCGCGGCGTCGGCGGGCACCAGGAAGGTGCCGCAGCGCGGCGGTGTCTCGTCGGTGCGGGCCCAGACCAGCAGCCAGCGCAGGCCGTCGATGCCGGTCGCGTAGCGCTTGTGGCCGTCGATGCGCCAGCCCGCATCGATGCGGCGGGCCACGGTGCCGGGCAGGCCGCCGCGGGCGGGCGTGCCCAGCTCGGGCTCGACACGCAGGTGGTTGATCAGCGCGCCCTCCTCCACCAGGCTGCGCAGCACGCGCTGGCGCGGTTCAGCCGGCCAGCGGTGCTCGTCGCGGCCGAGCGTGCGGGCCACCAGCAGCTGCATCACCAGCACCAGCGCGGTGGCCGGTTCGCCGCGCGCCACGGCGGCCACCAGGCGGCGGGCGTCGGCCAGCGTGGCACCGGCGCCGCCGAAGGCACGCGGCACCGTCAGCGCCAGCAGCCCCTGGTGGCGCAGCAGCGCGAAGGCCTCGTGCGGGAAGCGGCCTTCGGCATCGATGCGCGGCGCCAGCTCGGCCAGTGCATCGGTCAGGGCCTGCAGGCCGGCGGCGTCGGGCAGGCCGGCAGCGGGGTCACGGGCGATGCCCGGCGTTCCGGGGACGGGCCGTGCGGCAGGAGGGGTCAGGGCATGCGTCATGGCAGGTCGGGACAGGAAAGCGGCGATGGCGTGACGCTAGGGCCCGCCGGCCCGCCCGTCCAAGGCCGCGCCCGCGCATCGATAGACGGATTGCGCATTTGGCCGCCGCGGCCCGAGCCGCCAGCATCAAGGCCTGAACACCGGCCGAGCGCCACCCAACACCTGACCGAAGGAGCCTTCCATGAGCCTCGAAATCATCGGCATGATCACCCCGCAGCTGCAGTCGGAGACCCTCGTGGCGAGTGGCCCCGCCATCAACCCCGGCCATGTGCAGCGCGCCGCGCGGGCCCACGAGGACGCCGGCTTCGACCGCATCCTGGTGCCGCAGCACTCGACCGGCCACGATGCCAGCCAGGTGATCGCCTACGCCGCCGCGCACACCGAGCGCGTGGGCTACCTGCTGGCCCATCGCCCGGGCTTCATCGGCCCGGCCTTCGCGGCACGCCAGCTGGCCACGCTGGAGAACTTCGCCGGCGGCCGCCTGGCGGTGCACATCATCTCCGGCGGCTCGGACGAGGAGCAGCGCCGCGACGGCGACTTCCTCGACCACGACCAGCGCTATGCCCGCACCGACGAGTATCTGGAGGTGCTCAAGCGCAGCTGGTCGGCCACCGAGCCGTTCGATCACCACGGCGCCCTCTACCGCTACGAGCGCGCCTACAGCGAGGTCAAGCCGCTGCAGCAGGTGGACGGCCGGCCGCAGATTCCCGTCTTCTTCGGTGGTGCCAGCGATGCGGCCCTGCGCGTGGCCGCCCGCCACGCCGACGCCTACGCGCTGTGGGGCGAGCCGCTGGACGAGACCCGCACGCTGCTGCGCCGGGTGCGGGCGGCAGCCGCGCAGCAGGGCCGGCGGATCCGCTTCTCGGTCTCGTTCCGCGTGATCCTGGGCGAGACCGAGGGCCAGGCCTGGGACCGCGCCGACGCCATCCTGGAGCGCACGCGCACCCTGCGCCAGCTCGCCGGCCAGGGCCGCGGCGGCCCGCTGCAGAGCGTGGGCGCCCAACGCCTGTTGAACGCAGCCTCACGCGGCGAGGTGCTGGACGACCGCCTGTGGACCGCCATCGCCCGCGAGACCGGCGGCCGCAGCAACTCCACCGCCCTGGTCGGCACGCCCGAGCAGGTCGCCAGCGCGCTGGCGAAGTACGTGGACCTGGGGGTGGGCACGCTGCTGATCCGCGGCTTCGATCCGGTGGAAGACGCCATCGACTACGGCCGCGAGCTGATCCCGCGCCTGCGTGCGCTGGCCGCCGAGCGTCTGGCCCACGGCCAGGACCTGCATGACGAGCAGCCCGCGGCCGACACCACCCCCGGCACCCCGCCCGGCACCCCGCCCGCAACCCCTGATCCGCGCGCCACCCTGCAGGCCGCCTGAGCACCATGAACGACCTCACCCGCTTCACCCGCCGCCAGGCGCTGCACGGCGCCGCGGCCGTGATCACCGCCGCGACCGGCGCCGCGCTGGCCGGCGCACCCCGCCTCGTGCACGCGGCCGGCGAGCGCGCCCTGCTGCGCGCCGGCGACCAGAAGGGCGGCCTGCGCGCCCTGCTGGAGACGGCCGGCGCCCTCGACGGCCTGGACTACGACATCGCCTGGACCGAGTTCCCGGCGGCCGCCCCGCTGGCCGAGGCGCTGAACGCCGAGGCCGTGGACCTGGGCCCGATCGGCGACGCCCCCTTGATCTTCGCCCAGGCCCAGGGCGTGCGCATCAAGGCCTACGGCGTCAACCGCAGCGATCCCTATGGCACCGCCGTGCTGGTGCGCGCCGACTCGCCCATCCGCCAGCCGGCCGATCTGAGGGGCCGCAGCGTGGCCACCAACCGCGGCTCCATCGGCCACCACGTGACGCTGCGCACGCTGGCGGCGGCCGGGCTGAAGCCCGATGACATCGACTTCCGCTTCCTCGCCCCGCCCGATGCCAAGCTGGCCCTGGTGGCCGGATCGGTCGATGCCTGGGCCACCTGGGAGCCCTACACCGCGGTGGCCGAGACCATCGACCGCCTGCGCGTGCTGCGCGACGGCCGTGGCCTGTCCTCCGGCCTGAGCTACCTGGCGGCCACCGACCGCGCACTGCGCGACAAGCGGCCGCAACTGGCCGACTTCCGCGCCCGCGTGCAGCGGGCCCAGGCCTGGTCGAACCAGCACATCGACCGTTACGCGGCGACGCTCTCGCGCATCGTCGGCATCCCCGAGCCCGCCGCCCGCCTGGCCTACAGCCGGCGCCGCACCACCTGGATCGCCCTCGACCGCAGCATCGTCGACGAGCAGCAGCGCACCGCCGACTTCTACCTGGCCAGCGGCCTGCTGCCGAAGCGGCTGGAGGTGGCGGGCGGATTCATCACCGTCTGACCGGAGCATCCGATGCAAACGCCTCTGTCTTCCGGCCTCCGCCGCCTGGCCCCCTGGGCCCTGCCCTTGCTGATCCTGGCGCTGTGGGAGCTGGCCTCGCTGCGCGGCTGGCTGTCGTCGCGCGTGCTGCCCGAGCCGCTGGCCGTCGCCCGCGCCGCCTGGGCCCTGGCCGTCAGCGGGGAGCTGGCCCAGCACGTGGCTGTCAGCGCGCAGCGCGCGGCCGCGGGCTTCGCCATCGGCGGCAGCCTGGGCCTGGCCCTCGGCCTGCTGACCGGCACCTTCCGCCATGCGGAGACGCTGCTGGACAGCACGCTGCAGATGATCCGCAACATCCCCGCGCTGGCCCTCATTCCGCTGGTCATCCTGTGGTTCGGCATCGATGAGACGGCCAAGCTGTTCCTGGTCTCGCTCGGGGTCTTCTTCCCGATCTACCTCAACACCTTCCACGGCATCCGCGCGGTGGACCGGGGGCTGATCGAGATGGCGCGCAGCTATGGCCTGTCGGGCTGGGCGCTGTACCGCCAGGTGATCCTGCCCGGGGCCCTGCCCTCCATCCTGGTGGGCGTGCGCTTCAGCCTGGGCCTGATGTGGGTGCTGCTGATCGTCGCCGAGACGATCTCCGCCCAGGCCGGCATCGGCTACCTGACGATGAACGCCCGCGAGTTCCTGCAGACCGACGTGGTGCTGGTCGGCATCCTGCTGTACGCGCTGCTGGGCAAGCTGGCCGACGTGTCGGCCAAGGGCCTGGAGCGCTGGTGGCTGCGCTGGCATCCGGGCTATGCCACGGCCTGAGGCCACCGCCCGCCACCTGATGCGCGCACTGATGCGCGCCCCCGGCCAGCGGCCGCCCTCGCCGCGGCCCCCGATCGCCCCGCGCCCACCGCACCGATGCGGCCGGCTCCGTTCCTCCCCCTGATCCGGAACCCGTGATGACCACCCGACTGCTCGAACTGCCCGCCGGCGCCCTGCCCAGCCACCTGAGGCGCGACGTGCTGCCCGCCGATCCCTTGCCCCGTGGCGCCGCCGGCACCACCCCCCCGCCGGCCGCCGGCCGTGCGCTGCGGCTGCGCGGCCTGGCCAAGCGCTTCGGTGAGCGCACCGTCCTGCACGATCTGGATCTCGACATCGCCCCGGGCGAGTTCGTGGCCGTCGTCGGGCGCAGCGGCTGCGGCAAGAGCACGCTGCTGCGCCTGCTGGCGCGGCTGGAGACGCCGAGCGCCGGCACGCTGCAGGCCGACGGCCGTGCGGTCGCCCCCGATGCCCGCGACGAGGGCCTGCGCCTGATGTTCCAGGACGCCCGTCTGCTGCCCTGGAAGCGCGTGCTGGACAACGTCGCGCTCGGGCTCGGTGCCGACGGGGCCGGGCGGGCCCGCGCGGCCCTGGCCCAGGTCGGCCTGGCCGAACGGGCCGACGACTGGCCGGCGGTGCTGTCCGGCGGCCAGCGCCAGCGCGTGGCGCTGGCCCGCGCCCTGGTGCACCGCCCCCGCCTGCTGCTGCTGGACGAGCCGCTGGGCGCCCTCGATGCCCTGACCCGCATCGAGATGCACCGCCTGATCGAGGATCTGTGGCTGCGCCACGGCTTCACCGCCTTGCTGGTCACGCACGACGTCTCGGAAGCCGTGGCACTGGCCGACCGGGTGCTGCTGATCGAGGACGGCCGCATCGCCCTCGACCAGCGCATCGATCTGCCCCGCCCGCGGGAACAGGGCAGCGCGGCCTTCGCGCGGCTGGAAAAGCAGATCCTCGACCGGGTGCTGCAACGCCCGGCCGCCGGCCAGCCACCCCGGTCGGCCGCGGTGGCCGACCAGCAGCGCTGAGGCACCGGCCATGGGCACGCCGGCACCCGATTGCGGCCCGCCTCCGCTGCGCCTGCTGATCGTGCCCGGCCTGCACGACAGCGAGGCCGCGCACTGGCAGACCTGGCTGCAGCATCTGCACCGCCACGGCCACCGGGTCCGGCAGGACGACTGGGATGCCCCCGACCTGGTGGCCTGGAGCGCGCGCATCGACCGCACGCTGCGCGAGGCGGCCCAGGCCCATCCGGGGGCGGCCTGGGCCGTCGCGGCGCACAGCTTCGGCGTGCTGTCCTTCGTCCATGCGTGGGCGACGGCGCGGCAGGCGCCCACCGCGGACAGCCGGCCGGCGGAACGCCCGGGCTGGCCGGCGATCCGCGGCGTGCTGCTGGTGGCACCGGCCGATCCGCGCACGTTCGGCGTCGAGGCCCTCCTGCCGCGCCAGCCCCTGGCCCGGCGCGCGCTGCTGGTGGGCAGCCAGACCGATCCCTGGATGACGGTCGACCGGGCCCAGCACTGGGCCCGGCTGTGGGGCGCCGAGTTCCACAATCTGGGTGACGCCGGCCACATCAACACCGCCAGCGGCCACGGCCCGCTGCCACTGGCCCGGCGCTGGTTGATGGCGGTCGAGCAGGGGCTGGCGCGCCAGCGACATGCGGGTGGAGGTGCAGGTGTGGGCGAGGGTGAGGGGCTGCCGCGCGGACTCTGAGCGCCACCCCCGACCGGCCCGCGCAGACCCCGGGACAAGCCCGATGTCGCTTTTTTCCGTCAAGGTGTCTATCATTTGTAGACATCAACACGGTTTCGTCATCCGGCCTGCTCCCGGCCCCGTGTCTGTCGCCGCCAGCGCCCGCTGGTCCCCCTCAAGTCCCAGGAGAGTCACCTTGAATCGCAGTTTTCTCAAGTCCTGTGTCCTCGGCGCGACCCTGTCGGTCGTCGCCTTCGGTGCGACCGTCGGCACGGCAGTCGCCGCCGAGCCGCTGAAGATCGCGCACAACAACTGGGCCGACGTGATGGCCACCGTCAGCGTGGCCAAGTACGTGCTGGAGACCAAGCTGAACCAGCCGGTGAAGATGGTCAACGCCGACATCGGCATCCAGTACCAGAGCGTGGCCCGCGGCGATGCCGACGTGATGCTGGGCGGCTGGATGCCGGTGACCCACGGCGCCTACGTGGCCAAGCACAAGGACAAGCTGGTCGACGTCGGCGTGATCTATGCCGGCGGCAAGAACGGCTGGGCGGTGCCCGCCTACGTGCCGGAGTCGGAGGTCTCGTCGATCGCCGATCTGGCCAAGCCCGAGGTCAAGGCCAAGATCAAGAGCATCGTGCAGGGCATCGAGCCGGGCGGCGGTCTGATGCGCGCCTCCGAGGCGACGATCAAGGCCTATGGCCTGGATGCCGCCGGCATCCGCCTGCAGTCGTCGAGCGAGGCCGGCATGCTGGCCGCGCTGCAGCGCGCGCAGTCGGGCAAGGAGTGGATCGTCACCACGGTGTGGAGCCCGCACTGGCTGTTCCAGAAGTGGCCGATGCGCTACCTGAAGGACGCCAAGGGCACGCTGGGCGGTGAGGAGCAGATCCACGCCTACGGCTCGCAGAATCTGGCCACCAATTTCCCGCGCGCCACCACCTTCCTGAAGAACTTCAAGCTGGAGCTCAAGGACGTCGAGCAGCTGCAGGCCGACGCCCAGGCCGCCAACAACGACTACGACGGCGTGGCCAAGAAGTTCGTCGAGGCCAACCCGCAGAAGCTCAAGGCCTGGCTGCAACCGTGATGGCCGGGGAGCCCGGCTCCCCCGTGATCCCGCCTCCGGTCGGCGCCCCGTGCGCCGGCCCCTGCGCCCGCCCGCTGCCGCACGCTCGCCGTGCGGTGGCGCGGCGGGCGCAGCCGTTTGCGCGCCGCGCACGGCCCTTGCCCCATCGGCATCGCCCTCCACAGTCAGTCGACGCACAAAAGACTTGCTGTAGACAATTTGTATAACTAGACTTCAGCCCCAACAGGAACCCCCATGGACCGCGACCCCATCGACACGCCCCTGACCGAGCTGCCCGTCGGCGCCGACCGCAAGACGGCGCTGCTGGAATCGCTGCGGCGTCGCATCCTGTGCCTGCACCTGAAGCCGGGCACGCTGCTCGACGAGACCGAGCTGGGCCGCGAGTTCGGCCTGTCGCGCTCGCCGGTGCGCGAGCTGCTGCGCCAGATGGCCGCCGAGGGCTATGTCGAGCTGGAGGCCAACCGTGCCCCGCGCGTGGCCGCCCTCAACCACGAGGCGCTGCGCAACTTCTACCTGGCCGCGCCGGTGGTCTACGTGGCCACCACCCGGCTGGCCGCCCTGCACGCGACGGCCGAGGACATCGCCGGCCTCAAGCGCATCCAGGTCGACTTCTGCCGCTCGGTGGCCAACGGCGACATCGACGAACGCGTCTTCAACAACGACCGCTTCCACGACGCCATCGGCCGCATGGGCCGCAACCCCTACTGGCTGCCGACGCTGCACCGCCTGCAGATCGACCACGCCCGCCTGGCCAAGACCTTCTACCAGCCGCACGACCAGCGCATGGTCGAGGAGCTGGCCGAGGCCATCCGCCAGCACGACGAGATGATCGAGGCGATCGAACGCCACGACGCCGACCGCGCCGCCGCCCTGGTGCGCGCCCACCTCGACCTGTCGCGCCAGAACCTGGCCATGTACGTCGCGCCGCCACCCGACGATGCGCTGCTGGATGTGGCGCCCGAGCGACAGGGCCTGAATCCCCCCGGCCGCGGACAGCAGGCGGCCTGAGCGCCGCCTGACCGTCCGGGCCAGCCCCCACCGACCTTCCGCCCCACCATGTCCGCCTTCCCCTTCTCCGGTCTGAACCTCGCGATCACCACCCCCTTCGACGCCGAGGGCCGCATCGACTGGGCGCGCTTCGACGCGTTGATCGAGCGTTATCTGGCCGCCGGGGTCGACGGCCTGGTGCTGAGCTCGGGCACCGGCATGCACGTCTACCTGTCGCAGGAGGAGTCGATGGCGCTGGTGGCCCGCGGCGCGCGCCGCATCGACGGCCGCGCCCGCGTGATCGCCCAGACCTCGGCCCTGCTGGCCGACGACGTGCTGACGCGCGCCCGCCACGCCGCCGACTGCGGCGCCGACGGCATCATGGTGCTGCCGCCCTTCTTCGAGGGCCCGACCGACGACGACGGCATCGTCGCCTTCTATGCCGAGGTGGCGCGCGCGGGCGTGCCGATCATCGGCTACAACGTGCCGCAGGCCGTCGGCGTCGAGATCACGCCCGAGCTGATGCGCCGGCTGTGCGAGATCCCGCCGTTCGCCACCGTCAAGGACAGCAGCGGTGATCTGGCGGCCCAGGCCGCGCTGGTGCGCACCGATCTGCCGGTGATGAACGGCGCCGATCCGCTGGTGCCCTATGCGCTGTATGCCGGCGCGCAAGGCCTGATCTGGGGCGGCGCCAACTTCGCGCCGCGCAGCTGCGTGGCGCTGGTGCGCGCCGCCCGCGACGGCGACTGGACCCGCGTGCGCGCGCTGTGGCGCCCGCTGGAAGCGGTGATGTCGCTCATCTGGCAGGGAGACTACGTGTCGTCCGTCTACGCCGCCGCCGCGATGACCGGGCACGACGCCGGCCAGCCGCGCCGCCCGCTGGCCGCGCTTCCTGCACGCAAGGTCGAGGCGCTGCGCAGCGCGCTCGGCGAGCTGGTGGCCATCGAAAGCCAGGCCGTCTGACGCGCCGCAGGACCGGCCCCATGTACGTCGCCCGCGCGCTTCCTGAATACACCCGCGCCTCCGGCTGGGTGGACCTGCTGCCACCGCGCCGTCCGCAGGACGCGCTGTCCGGCCACGTCACCGCCGACGTGGCCGTCATCGGCGCCGGCTTCGCCGGCCTGGCCGCCGCCCGCACGCTGCAGGAGCAGGATCCGGCACTGCGCATCGTGCTGCTGGAGGCCAGCGAGATCGCGCTCGGTGCGGCCGGCCGCAACTCCGGCTTCGTCATCGACCTGCCGCACGAGGTCTCGTCCGAAGACTACGCCGGCGGCCAGGCCAGCGACACCCGGCGCCAGATCCACCTGAACCGCAGCGCCATCGCGCTGATCGCCCGCATCGCGGCCGAGAACGGCTGCGGCCGCGACGTGTTCGACCCCTGCGGCAAGTACAACATCGCGATGGGCTCCAAAGGGGACCATCACATCACTGCATATGCCAGGCAACTGGACGCCCTCGGCGAGCCCTACCGCCTGCTGGACGCCAAGGCCATCGCCGAGGTGACGGGCACCGACCGCTTCTCGTCGGCCATCCACATGCCCGGCACCGCCATCATCCAGCCCGCGGCCTGGGTGCGGCTGGCGGCCGACAGCCTGGGCCCCGGCGTGCGTCTGCACGAGCGCACGCCGGTGACCGCCTTCGCCCGCCAGGGCGGCGCCTGGCAGCTGACGACGCCGCACGGCCAGGTCACGGCCCCGCGCGTGATCCTGGCCACCAACGGCCATGCACAGAGCTTCGGCCTGTACGCGGGGCAGCTGCTGCACGTCTTCACCTACGCGTCGATGAGCGAGCCCTTCGCGCCGGCGCGCCTGGGCGGCCATCGCAGCTGGGCGGCCACGCCGGCCTTTCCGATGGGCACCACGGTGCGCCGCGTGCAGGGCACGGACGGCGACCGGCTGCTGATCCGCTCGCGCTACACCTACCACGCGCGGCCGAAGATCGGCGAGGCCGACGTCGCGCGCGCCGGCCGCGTGCACGACCGCAAGTTCGCCGCCCGCTTCCCCACGCTGCGCGGCCTGCGCATGGCCCACCGCTGGGGCGGTGCGATGGCGCTGACCTGGAACGGCGTGCCCACCGTCGGCGAGATCGAGCCCGGCCTGTTCAGCGCCTGCACCTGCAACGGCGTGGGCGCCACCAAGGCCACCGCCGCCGGCATCGCCGCGGCCCAGCAGGCCCTCGGCCTGGACACCGAACTGGTCGACACCTTCCGCCGCGCCGCGCCGCCCCGGGCGCTGCCGCCGCAGCCCTGGCTGACGCTCGGCGCGCGGCTGAACCTGCGCTGGCGCGAGTGGCGCGCCGGCATCGAGTGAAGCCCCATCCCTTCTTCCGCAACGGGTCGAGTCCGACCCTCCTCCGCACCCCCACCAAGGAAGTTCCCATGCATCCCTGTACCCGGAGAACCTGGATCCAGACCCTGGCGCTGAGCGCGGCCGCCGGCGCCGCCAGCCCGGCGGCCTTCGCTGCCCAGCCCCTCAAGATGGGCTACATCCACTGGGCCGACGCGATGGCCGTCACCCACGTGGCCAAGGTCGTGCTGGAGACGCGGCTGAACCAGCCGGTGCAGTTCGTCACCACCGACATCGGCATCCAGTACGGCAGCGTGGCCCGTGGTGACATCGACGTCATGCTGTGCGGCTGGCTGCCCACCAGCCATGGCGCCTACGTCGAGAAGCACAAGGCCCGACTCGACGACATCGGCGTGATCTACCGCGGCGGCAGGAACGGCTGGGCAGTGCCGGCCTACGTGCCCGAATCGGAGGTGGCCTCGATCGCCGATCTGGCGCGGCCCGAGGTCAAGGCGAAGTTCAACGGTCTCGTCCAGGGCATCGAGCCCGGCGGCGGGCTGATGCAGGCCTCGGAGCGCACGCTGGCCGCCTACGGTCTGACCGAGGCCGGCTACAAGCTGCAGCCGTCCAGCGAGGCCGGCATGCTGGCCTCGCTCACCCGCGCCTACCCGTCGAAACAATGGGTCGTGGCCACCGTGTGGAGCCCGCACTGGCTGTTCCAGAAGTGGCCGATGCGCTATCTGAAGGACCCCAAGGGCGTGCTCGGCGGCGAGGAGCAGATCCACGCCTTCGGCTCCAAGGCCTTCGCCGGCAAGTTCCCGCGGGCCCATGCCTTCCTGCAGAACTTCAAGATGGAGCTGGCCGACGTCGAGGCGGTGCAGCTGGCCGGCGAGACGGCCAAGAGCTACGAACAGGCCGCCAAGGCCTTCGTCGAGGCCAACCCCGACAAGGTCAAGGCCTGGCTGGCCCCCCGCCCCTGAACACCCGCGCACCGCCGGCGGGCGTCCCTCCCGACGGACGCCCGCCGATCACCCCTTCCTTCCACCGGCCGACGCTGCCCCGCGTCGGACCGGTTGCCCGACGGCCCCGCAAGGCGCCGTCTTTTTGCGTTTTTCCCGTTTGTCCAGCATGAATCACGCTCTTCGTGGCCCCGGTGGCATCGGCTTCGCCGTGGCCGCCGTGGCCTTGTTCGCCGCCTATGACAACGGCACCAAGCTGATCAGCGCCGTGGTGCCGGTGGCCCTCGTCCTGTGGACGCGCTACCTGCTGCAGATCCTGTGGATCCTCGCGCGCCGCCGCGCCCTGGCCGCGGCCGGCGCCTTCCACACACGGCGCAAGGGCCTGCACGTGCTGCGCGCGGCAGTGCTGCTGGCCTGCAACGTGGCCGCCTTCTTCAGCTACAAGCACCTGCCGGTGGCGCCGGTCACGGCCATCGCCATGCTCTCGCCGCTGCTGGTGACGGCGGTCGCCGCACTCGCCTTCGCCGAGCCGGTGACACCGCGCCAGTGGCTGTGGATCGTCGGCGGCCTGGCGGGCGCGCTGATGATCACCCGACCGGACGCCGACAGCCTGAGCCCGCTGCTGCTGCTGCCGCTGGCCTTCCTGCTGACCTACACGGCCTTCCAGACCATCACCAGCCGGCTGACGCGCACCGAATCGCCGGACACCGTGCTGGTGTGGACCAGCGGCATCGGCTTCGCCGCGCTGTCGCTGCTGTTGCCCCTGAGTTGGACGGGCTGGCCCGCCCCGCGCACGCTGGCCATCCTGCTGGCGGCCACGCTGTGCTCGGCCGTTGGCCACCACCTGCTGGTGCTGGCCTACCAGCGCACGGCGGCCTCGCGCGTGACGCCCTTCATCTACCTGCAACTGCCCTTCGCCACGCTCGGCGGCTTCCTGCTGTTCGGCGAGGTGCCCGATGGCTGGAGCGCGGCCGGCGGAGCGCTGATCGCCGCCTGCGGCGTGCTGAGCGCACTCGAAGCCCGGCGCGCGCCGCCAGCGCCGGCCACCGCCGCCGCGGACGGACGGAGGGCCGCCTGATGCACGCCGCCGACCTCATCGGCCTGCTGGGCGTGGCCGCCTACATCAGCGGCTACTTCGCGGTGCAGGTGCTGGGCCATCCGCCCAACGGCCGGCTGGCCATCGCGCTGAACGTGATCGGCCCGATCTGCCTGCTGGTGTCGCTGAGCCAGCAGTTCAACCTCGCGTCGGCGATCGCGCAGACGCTGTGGCTGCTGGTCACGCTGGCGGGCTGGTGGCGCGGCGGGCGCCGCCGGCGTGCCGAGGCGGCCCGGACGGACGGCTGAGGGGCCCGGGGGCGGTCCGTACAATCCGCCGCTCCCGACCGCCTCCCGCCCGACCATGCCGCTGCTGCCCCGCCGAACCCTGCTCTCCCGCTGCCTGGCCCTGGCCGGTGTCAGCCTGCTGACCGCCGGGGCGCCGACGGCGCAGGCCGCCGGCCCCGAGCTGCGCGTGATCACCCACGCCTCCTTCGATCTGCCCAAGCCGCTGCTGGCGCAGTTCGAGCAGGAGGCCGGCGTCAAGCTGGTGCTGATCAAGGCCGGTGATGCCGGCGAGATGGTCAACAAGCTGATCCTGACCCGCGCCAAGCCGCTGGCCGACGTGGTCTACGGTCTGGACAACACGGTGATCGCGCGCGCCGCCCGGCAGCAGGTGATCGAGCCCTATGCGGGCCCGGCCGCCCAGCGCGAGGCCGCCGCCACGCTGGGCTTCGGTGCCGTGCCGGTCGACTACGGCCACGTCACGCTCAACATCGACAAGGCCTGGTTCGCGCAGCACAAGCTCGCACTGCCGAAGACGCTGCAGGACCTGACGCTGCCGGCCTACAAGGGCCTGCTGGTGGTCCAGCATCCGGCCACCTCCAGCCCCGGTCTGGCCTTCCTGTCGGCCACCATCGCCCACCTGGGCGAGGCCGCCGCCTTCGACTGGTGGAAGGCGATGCGCGCCAACGGCGTCAAGGTGGCCAAGGGCTGGACCGAGGCCTACTACACCGACTTCAGCAAGAACGGCGGCAAGCGCCCGATCGTCGTCAGCTACGCCAGCAGCCCGGCGGCCGAGGTCTTCTACAGCAAGACCCCGCTGGGCGAGGCGCCCACCGCCAGCCTGGACATCCCCGGCGCCGTCTTCCGCCAGGTCGAGGGCGTGGCCCTGGTGCGCGGCGGCGGCCAGCGCGAGGCCGCCGGCCGCTTCATCGAGTTCCTGCGCAGCGCGCCGGTGCAGTCGGCGCTGCAGACCACGATGTGGATGCTGCCGGTCGAGCCCAAGGTGGCCCGTGCCGAGCCGATCGCGAAGTTCTCGGTCGACCCGACCCAGTTCAGCAACCCGACGCCCGAGCAACTGGCCACGCAGAGCGCGGGCTGGGTCAAGCAGTGGACGCGGGTGGTGCTGAAGTAACGCGCCGGCTCGGCGGCTGGGCCGTCCGCGGCCTGCCGCTGGCCTTCCTGCTGCTGATGCTGGGCGTGCCGGCGGCCGCGCTGCTGGCGCAGGCTGGCACGCTGGACCCGCTGGCGCTGTGGCAGGACGCGCATCTGCGCGCGCGCCTGGCCTGGTCGCTGGCCCAGGCTGTCCTGACCTGCGCGCTGACGCTGGCCCTCGGCCTGCCGCTGGCCTGGGTGCTGGCGCGGCTGGAGTTTCCGCTGCGCCGCACCTGCCTGCGCCTGGTGATGCTGCCCTTCGTCGTGCCCACGCTGGTGGCCGCGCTCGGCGTGCTGGCGCTGCTGGGGCCGCACGGCAGCGTCAGCGGCGCGCTCGGCCTCGATCTCGAAGGCTCGCCCGCGCTGCTGCTCTACGGCAACGTGTTCTTCAACCTGTGCCTGGTGGTGCGTGCGGGGGTGGACGGGCTGCAGCGCAGCAGCGCCTCCCGCGTGGCCGCCGCCCGCTCGCTGGGCGCCACGCCCTGGCGCGCGTTCTGGCGCGTGGAATGGCCGGCGCTGCAGCCCTGGCTGGCCTCGGCGCTGTGCCTGGTCTTCCTCTACTGCTTCTCGGGCTTCGGCCTGGCCCTGGTGTTGGGCGGCGAGGCCTGGGCCACGGTGGACGTCGAGATCTACCGTCTGGTGGCCTATGAGCTGGCCCTCGACGAGGCCGGCTCGCTGGCGCTGTGGACGCTGGGCTGCACCGCGCTGGTGGCGCTGGCATATGCCGCGATCGAGCAGCGCCTGGCCCGCCCGCTGGGCGCCGACCGCCTGCCACGCCGCGCGCCTCAGGGCACCGCCCAGTGGCTGGCCGTGGCCGGCGCGGTGGCGGTGATCGCGCTGGTGGCGGTGGCGCCGCTGGCCGCGCTGGCCTGGCGCGCGCTGGCGGCCGGCCCTGCCGCCTGGGCCGTGCTGCTGGAGCCCGAGGTGCACGCGGCCATCGGCCGCACGCTGGGCTTCTCGGCCGTGGCCGTGCTGGCCGCGCTGGTGCTGGGCACGCTGCAGGGCCTGGGCGCGCAGCGCTCGGTGCTGCTGCGCGCCAGCGCCTTCCTGCCGCTGGTGGTCTCGCCGGTGATCGTCGCCTTCGGCCTGCTGCTGGCCTGGCCCGAGGCCGCCGCGGGCCTGCCGCTGCTGCTGGCCACCTACACGCTGCTGGCCATGCCCTTCGTCGCCAAGGCCGTGGCCGCCGGCCTGGACGCCCTGCCCGCCAGCCAGGCCCAGGCCGCACGCACGCTGGGCGCCAGCCCCTGGCGCGTGTTCTGGCGCGTGACCTGGCCGCAGCTGCGCCCGGCCCTGCGCCGCGGCGCCGGCTTCGCCGCCGCCACCGCACTCGGCGAGTTTGCCGCCACGCTCTTCCTGTCGCGCCCCGAGTGGGCGACGCTGACACCGCTGATCTACGAACGCCTGGGCCGGCCCGGCCAGGCCAACCTCGATGCCGCGCTGGTGCTGGCCCTGCTGTTGATGGGCCTGTCCGCCCTGGCCCTGAGCCTCATCGACACCCCGGCCCCGGCCGATCCCGACACGGAAACGGGCACCGCGACGGCACCCCTGACCCGCCCACACCGGAGCCCGCGCGATGCTTGAGCTGCGCCAGATCCGCCACCGCTACCGGCACCAGAGCCTGCTGGACGACGTCAGCCTGAGCGTGACACCCGGGCAGACCGTCGCGCTGCTGGGCGCCTCGGGCAGCGGCAAGAGCACGCTGCTGCGCATCGCCGCCGGGCTGGAGACGCCCGACGCCGGCCAGGTGCACTGGGACGGCGCCGACATCACCCGCCTGCCGCCCGAGCGCCGCCACTTCGCGCTGATGTTCCAGGACTTCGCGCTGTTTCCGCACCTGGACCTGCGCGACAACGTCGCCTTCGGCCTCGTCGAACAAGGCATCCGCCGCGCCGAGGCCCGCGCCCAGGCCGAGGCCCTGCTGAGCCGCTTCGGCCTCGGCGGCCGCGCCCGCGAGCGCACCACCCACCTGTCCGGCGGCGAACAGCAGCGCGTGGCCCTGGCCCGCGCGCTGATCACCCGCCCGCGCGCCCTGCTGCTGGACGAACCCTTCAGCGCCCTGGACGCCGAACTGCGCACCCAGCTGCAGCGCGAGTTCAGCACCCGCATCCGCGAGGCCGGCATGGCCGCGGTGCTGGTCACCCACGACGAGGCCGAGGCGCGGGCGATGGCCGAGCGAGGCTGGCGGCTGGAGGGGGGGCGGCTGCGGGCGCTGTGGTGAGCGGCGCTCGGCCGCGCCGCGCTGGCGCACCGGCGGGCGCAGGCACCACGGACTCGCCGAACACCTCGGTCGCGAATTCGATGAAGCTGCGCAACTTGGGCGTCATGCGTCGGTCGGGTGCATGCAGCAGGTGCAGCGGCCGGGTGGGCACGGGATGGTCCGGCAACAGCTCGACTAGGCGACCGCTGGCCAGATCCTCCGCCACCAGCTCGCTGGGCTGCAGCAGCACGCCGAGACCCGCACGCGCCGCCGACAGCAGCGCCTCACCGCTGTCGGCCATCAGGCGGCCCGACACCGCCACGTCCACCCGCCCTTCGGGCGACTGGAACTGCCAGCGCCGCCGCAGCTCGGTGTACGAGAAGCCCAGGCATTCGTGCTGCGCCAGCTCGACCGGGTGGCGGATGGGCGGATGCGCCGCCACATAGGCCGGCGCGGCACACAGCTGCAGCCGATAGGGCGCCAGTCGGCGGGCGATCAGACCGCTGTCGGACAGCTCGCCGACGCGGAACACCACGTCGAAGCCCTCGTCGATCAGGTCGACGGACCGGTTGGTCAGCGAAAGGTCGACCGACACCTCAGGATGGCGCCTCAGGTACTCGGGCAGGCGGCGGGCCAGCGCGTGCGCGCCGAAGGACACCCCGGCATTGACACGCAGGCGACCGCGCGGCGTGTCCAGGCTCTGCGCGGCCACGCCCTCGGCCGCCGCCACCTCGGCCAGGATGATCTTCACCCGCTCGTAGAAGGCCCCGCCGGCCTCGGTCAGGTGCTGGCGCCGCGTCGTGCGGTTGAGCAGGCGCACGCCGAGGTGGGATTCGAGCGCCTGCACGTGCTTGCCCACCGCCTGTGAGGACAGGTTCAAGGCCTCGGCGGCGGCCGAGAACGAGCCCGTCTCCACGGACTTGGCGAACACCGCCATGCTCTGGAATCGGTCCATTTGAAATCTTCAGGTTCAAGTGATGTCGTGACTCATCAATTTATCTCCATTGGGTACCCACCTACAGTGAATGCACCTCAACAAGGAGCACGCACATGAACGTCAGCATCATCGGAACCGGGAACATGGGCGCCGGCCTGGCCCACGCCTTCGCCGCCGCGGGCCACGAGGTCTCGATCGGTGCCCGTGACGCCGCCAAGGCGGCCGCCCTGGCCGAGCAGGTGGGCCGCGGCACGATCGGCGGCGGGCTGCAGGCCGCGGCGCAGCGGGCCGATGTCATCGTCCTGGCCCTGCCCTATGGCGCGGTGGCCGAGGCCCTGGCGCAGATGCCCGATCTGGCCGGCAAGGTGCTGGTCGACATCAGCAACCCCATCACCGCTGATTTCAAGGGTCTGGTGGTCGGCCACACCAGCTCGGCCGCCGAGGAGATCCAGAAGCTGGCCCCGCAGGCCCGCGTGGTCAAGGCCTTCAACACGATCTTCGCGCCGCTGCTGAGCGCCGAAGGCCGCAAGGGCCAGGCGCTGCAGGTGTTCCTGGCCGGGGACGACGACGCGGCCAAGGCCCGCGTGGCCGAGCTGGCACGCTCGGCCGGCTTCGAGCCGGTGGAGGCTGGCGCGCTGTCCAACAGCCGCTTCATCGAGCCCATCGGCGAGATGAACATCCACTTCGGCTTCTTCCTCGGCAAGGGCCCGACGGTGGCACCGGCCTGGGTGCAGATCTGAGGAGCGCCGACCATGTCGATCTCCCGTCATGCCCACCGTGCGATGGCCGCCGCGCTGATGGCCCTGACCGCCGTCCACGGCACGGCACAGGCCGCCGCGCCCACGCCGGAGCAGGCCATCCGCCAGACCCTGACGCGCTACGAGAGCGCACTGCGGGCCGGTGACACGCCCGCGATCGTGAAGCTCTACACCGCCGATGGCGTGCAGATGGCGCCTGACGCGCCGGCGGCCGTGGGCCACCGCGCCGTGCAGGCCGCCTACGACGGCACCTTCAAGGCCATCACCCTGGACCTGCGCTTCGACGTCGACGAGCTGCGCCTGCTGGCACCCGATGCCGCCGTGCTGCGCACGCATTCGGCCGGCACCGTCCAGGTGAACGGCAGGCCGCAGACCGCCGGCCCGGCCGCCTTCAAGGAGCTGTTCCTGCTGAAGCGCCAGGCCGATGGGCAGTGGCTGTTCACGCACTACAGCTTCTCGACCGCGCCCGTGCAGCCCTGAGTCGCGCCTGATCCACCCCGGACGTCGGACGGGTGCGGGCGGGCGCGTCACCCCTGGCGCTGCGCCCGCCGGAACTGCTCCGGCGTCACCCCGGCGCAGCGCTTGAAGAACTTCAGGAAGTTGGTCGGCTCCGAGAAGCCGAGCTGCTCGCCGATCGACACCGCCGTGGCCTGGGTGTGGACCAGCAGGCGCTGGGCCTCCAGCGCGACGCGGCGGTCGACCAGCGCCTTGACGCTGAGCCCCAGCGTGCCCTGGCAGGCCCGGCCCAGGGTGCTGACCGAGGTGCCCAACCGCCGCGCCAGATCCGCCACCGACGGCCGGCTCATGACCCGCCGGTCCACCTCCTGCACCAGCCGCCGGCACAACAGATCCTGCGGCGACTGCGTCGGCATCGCCTGCCGCGCGCCCCGCGCCAGGACCAGCAGCAGCGACTGCAGCAGCTCACGCGCCGTGTCGACCGACAGCTCGTCGAGCGTCGGCTGCGCCAGCTCCTCGCGCAGCAGGCCTGCCAGCGTCGCCCAGCGGGCCTGCTCGCGCGCCTGCAGCGTGAAATCGCTGGGCCAGTCCTCCAGCCGTCGTCCGGCGCCTGCGGCCGGCCCGGGACCCGCACGCGGCTGCAGCCACTGCGGCTCGATGAGCAGCACATCGCCGTCGACGTCCGCACCGGGCCGCCACTGCTGCACCGCACCCGGCCGCACGGCCACCACGCGGCCCGGCGCCAGATCCACCGGGCGGAAATCCACCTGATGGGCGCCCTGCCCGCGGTCGACGACCAGCAGCAGGGCGAACTCGACCCGCTCGGGCCGCCGCAGGACCTCGTGCGGCACCCGCCGGTACAGCTCGGCCAGCCGCAGCAGCTCGACGCCGACCCCGGACAGACGCGGGTTGCTGAAGCGCGTCTCACGCAGCCGCGGAGACGGATCGGGGGGCAGGGGCGGTGCGAGCGGCATGGGATCGGTGTCGTCGCCTTCGATGTGAGTGACGTGATTTGACCATCGACTGCCCGGCATCGACCTCGCAGGAATCGAGCCCGCCCGGCACAGTGACGGCACGATTCAACCACTGACCATCAACCTGATGCGACGCCCCTCCGCCCTGCTCTGCGCCACCCTGATCGCCCTCGCCGCCGCCACGTCGGCGACGGCCGCCCAGCCCGCCGCTTCGTCCACCGTCCCGTCCCCGTCCAAGTCCAAGTCCAGCCTCCGCACCACCGCCATGTCCGCGAACCACAAGCCCCAGGTCACCGCCCTCCTGAAGTCGATCGAGACAGGCGAGGCCGCCCCGGTGGCCGTGATCAACCCCGCCAGGTACATCCAGCACAACCTGGCCGTGGCCGATGGCCTGGCCGGCTTCGGTGCCGTGCTGCAGGCCCTGCCCAAGGGCTCGGCGCGGGTGAACACCGTGCGCGTGTTCCAGGACGGCGACTTCGTCTTCGCCCACACCGAGTACGACTTCTTCGGCCCCAAGATCGGCTTCGACATCTTCCGCTTCGAGGACGGCCGGATCGTCGAGCACTGGGACAACCTGCAGCCGACGCCGGCGGCCGCCAACCCGAGCGGCCGCACCATGACCGACGGCCCGACCACGGCCCGGGATCTGGCGCACACCGCGCAGAACAAGGCCCTGGTGGCCTCGTTCGTGGATGACATCCTGGTCAACGGCCGCATGGCCAGGATCGACCAGTACATCGTGGCGGACCACTACCGCCAGCACAACCCGCAGATCGCCGACGGCCTGAAGGGCCTGGGCGACGCGCTGGCGGCCATGGCCAAGGCCGGCGTGAGCATGAAGTACCAGACCGTGCACAAGGTGCTGGGCGAGGGCGACTTCGTGCTGACGGTCAGCGAGGGCGAGTTCGCCGGCAAGCCCACCGCCTTCTACGACCTGTTCCGCGTGGACGCAGGCAAGATCGTCGAACACTGGGACGTGATCGAGACCATTGCGCCGCGCAGCGAGTGGAAGAACGCGAACGGCAAGTTCGGGTTCTGAGCGGGGAGGCGACTTCATGATCCGCCACAAAAGCCTGCACACCGTCGCAGCGGCCTCGCTCGTCGCCGCAACCCTGGTCGCCGCGCCCTCCGCCGGGGCCGCCGGCCATTGCGCACGCCAGGGTTTCTGATCTTGTCCAAGGGCCACCCAACATCGTCCTGGCAGGCACCGGAGCCGGCTCATCTGGCCGAGGTGCCCGCACTCGTTCAGGCGCTGCTCGACCATCTGGCCGACGAAGGCCTGAGGGTGCCGCCTGGCGTGCCAGCGGGCGATGCGCTGCAGCGCCTGCGCATCCTGCTGACGCTGCGCGCGCCCGGCGACCTGCCCGAGGGACAGGCGCTGGCCCTGGATCGGGTGCTCCAGCACCTGCGCACGTGCCGCCACGAGACGGAAGCGCTGGCACTGCCCATCGAGCCAGGCTGGTCCGAACTGTCACTGTGGCAGGGTGACATCACCACCCTGCGCGCCGACGCCATCGTCAACGCCGCCAATGCCCGCCTGCTGGGCTGTTTCCAGCCCTTGCACGCCTGCATCGACAACGCGATCCATTGGCAGGCTGGACCACGGCTGCGCCGGGACTGCGACCGGTTGATGGCGGCTCAGCCCGGGCTGGAGCCCACCGGCTCTGCACGCCTGACGCTGGGCTACAACCTGCCGGCTCGCCTGGTATTGCACACGGTCGGGCCCATCGTGCGCGACCACAGCCCGACCGCACGGGACCGTGCTGATCTGGCCGCGTCCTACGAGGCGTGCCTGGATCTCGCGGCCGCGCAGCCGGACATCCTCACGCTGGCCTTCTGCGGCGTCTCGACCGGTGTCTTCGGCTACCCCAGGCCACAGGCTGCGCGCGTCGCACTGGCCACCACCGCCGCGTGGCTGGCACGGCACCCTGGCCGCTTTGCGCGCGTGGTGTTCAACGTCTTCAGCGCGCAGGACGCAGCGGCCTACCGGCAGGCGCTCGACGCGCATCCCGGGCCCATGCGCCACCAACACCATGAATGAAGCCGCCATCGAGACCCTGTGCACCTGGCTCGGTGATGCCGAGGCGGTGCTGATCGCTGCCGGCGCGGGCATGAGCGCTGCCGCCGGACTGGACTACGGCGACCGTCGCCGCTTTGCCGAGCTGTTTCCCGCGCTCTTGCCTCTGGGGCTGCGCGCCCGCTACGAGCTCATCGGGCGCACCGATCTGCCGGAGGCGCTCTTCTGGCCGTTCTGGGCCCGGCATGTCGCTGACATCTGTTTCGGTCCACGCGACGATCCACCCTACCGCGACCTGCAGGCGTTGACCCGCCAGCACGACCGCTTTGTGCTCACGTCCAATGTGGACAGCCTGTTCGAACGCAACGGCTTTGATGCCGGGCACATCCATACCCCGCAGGGCGATTACCGGCTGATGCAGTGTGCGCGTGCCTGCACGCCGCAGGTGTGGCCCAGCGAACCCCAGCTGCGCCGGGTCTTGGCCGCCACGGATGCGCAGACGCAGCGGCTGGTCGACCGCAGCGCCCTTCCGCGCTGCCCGGTGTGCAGTGGCCCGGTCTTCCTCAACGTCCGCATCGACGGGTATTTCATCGAGCAGCCCCATGCCGAGTCCGGGCAGCGGCTGGCGCGCTGGCTGGCCGATCAGCAGGCGCGGCGATTGTTGATCCTGGAGATCGGCGCAGGCTTCAACACCCCCAGCGTGATCCGCTGGCCTTGTGAGGGACTGGCGGCCCGTCGTCCCAACACCAAACTGGCGCGACTGAATCTGACACACAGCGCCCTTCAAAGCCCTCTGGGCGAGCGTGGCCTGTCAATCACCGGCGATGCTGGCGAAGTACTGGCACGCCTGGTTGGTCTGCGCTGAACAGCAACCCTGGTTGGATTGGACGTTCAGGATGCACGTTTGGATCACTCACCCTACAGGATACCGTCGCGCTTGAGCCGATAGGCGAGCTGGGCGCGGGTCAAGCCCAGCTGTCTGGCGGCTTCCGACACGTTGTATTTCGCCGCGACCAGCACCTTGCGGTACCCGCTGGCCTCCGATGCCTTCGACAGCGCAGGGACGTTGTCCGAGACGCGAACGCTGCGAACGGCCTGCGACGCCTCCTGCGGAGCCCCCACCAGTTTGCCCACGACGCTGACCAGCAACCCTTCGCTGGAAAGGTTCTCGTCCCCGCGGAACATGTGGTGGACGTCGATGGGCTCATCGTGCTCCGCCATGATCACCCCGCGCTCGACCAGGTTCTGCAACTCTCGGATGTTGCCCGGGAAGGCGTACTGCAGCAGGGTCTGCACAGCCCGTGGCGTGAAGCCCGGCACCTCGCGCCGGTGCATCGCGCAATAGCGCCTCAGGAAGGCCTCCATCAGCAGCGGAATGTCGTCTCGGCGGTCCTTCAGCGGGGGCAAGGTGATCGGGAAGACATTCAAGCGGAAGAACAGATCCTCGCGGAAGCGACCGGCGCTCACCTCGTCGCGCAGATCCACGTTGGTGGCCGCCACCACACGCACGTCGACCTCCATCTCACGGGTGCCGCCGACCCGCTCGATGCGGCGTTCCTGCAAGGCACGCAACAGCTTGCCCTGGGCCACGAAGCTGAGCGACGCCACCTCGTCCAGAAACAGCGTGCCGCCCTTGGCACGCTCGAAGCGCCCCGGCCGCGAGGCGGTGGCGCCGGTGTAGGCCCCGCGCTCGACTCCGAACAGCTCGGACTCGATCAGCGTGTCCGGAATGGCGGCACAGTTGATGGCCACGAAGGGCGCCTCGCGGCGCGGGCTGATCTCGTGCAGCGTCTGGGCAAACAGCTCCTTGCCCGCGCCGGAGGGGCCCGTGAACAGCACAGTGGCGGTGGTGGGCGCCACACGTTCGATCAGATGGCGAGCCGCGCTGAAGCTCGATGAGATGCCAATGAGGCGGTCACCTGTGGCCAGGGTGTCGCCATCCGGCAGAGCCCTGTACCGGCTGACCTCGGAGACCGGCACGCTGACATTGCGGCGGACCTGCAGGGCCGAGGCCTCGGGTGCGAAGTAGCGCAGATCTGCCTCGGGATCATCCCACTGGTCCACAGGCTTGCCCACGATCCTGCAGGCATCGGCACCGCTGGAACGGCAGGCCACCTCGCGGTAGATGATCCTCTTGCCCATGAAGGCGCTGGCATAGCCGCTGGCGTAGCCCACCTGCATCCAGCAGGCCGGCTCGGTGCCGATGCCGAACGAGGCGATGTGCTCGTCGTCCTCGCTGGAGTCGTGCCACCAGTAGTCGGCGAAGAAGTCGCCCCGGGCGATGTCGAACTCGAACGTGATGGTCTCGGGCCGCACGATGCCTTCGAGCTTGTGCATGCGCGGTCCGGCATGGAAGGCGTTGGCCGGATCGCTGTCCGGCCAGGTCTGGCGGACCAATTCCGCATCGCGCGCACCGGCGGCATAGCCCACGCGGGTCAGCAGCGAGCGGGCCTGCTCCTGGCCCAGCGTCGCGATCAGCTCTTGCCGCAATCCGCCGTAGGTGGATGAGCGCCACAGCACCATGCGCTGGTCGTTGAGCCAGATGCGCCCGTCGCCGGGCGAGAAGACCAACGTCTCGGTCAGGTCGCGCAGCGTGGGCGTGGCGCCTTCATCGGTGTCTGCAAAGGTTCGGCTCTGCCCGGCCTTGCTCTGCAGTTCAGCCAGGGACAGCCGCTTCGGTGATCTCGCCATCGGCGTTTGACGCAGAAGAATTTGATCATCAATTATTGATCAATTCAGCGCAGTTGAATTCCGGGTATTCACCAGACACGATCTTCCAAGTCATTGCTTCATATGGATTTTTCTGCGGAACGACACCTGGCACCTGACTTGCGATTGATGAAGCCAACCCCCTCTTCGTCTGCGTGAACCACAGGAGACCGTTCCATGCTGCAAGGCAAGACCCTCATCGTCACCGGCGCCGCGTCCGGCATTGGCGCCGCGACCGCCGCCCTCGTCCAGCGCCAAGGGGCGAACGTCATCTCGGTGGACATCAATCCGCCCAGGCAGGTCGTCGGGACCTTTTTTCAAGCCGATCTCTCCGACCAGGCCTCCATCGACCGCCTGGTCGCTGCACTCCCCGCCGGAGTCCATGGCCTGGCCAACATCGCAGGCCTGCCGCCTACCCGTCCTGCGGAAGCAGTCGTAGCCGTGAATCTGGTGGGCCTGAAGTACCTGACCACCCAACTGGTGCCCAAACTCGCTGATGGCGCGTCCATCGTCAACCTGGCCTCGTTGGCTGGCATGGGCTGGGCGGACGCCAAGGCGCAGGTCGACGCCAGCGCGAACCTCGATTTCGGTGATGTGCCCGCCTTCTGCAAGGCCCATGGCATCGAAGGCCCGCGCAGCTATTTCTTCTCCAAGGAAGCGCTGATCGTCTGGACCATGCAGAACCGTTGGACCTGGCGTGCACGCGGCATCCGCATGAACTCGGTCAGCCCGGGCCCGGTCGACACCCCGATCCTGAAGGACTTCCTGGAGACGCTGGGCGCTCGCGCCGAGGAAGACATGAAGACGATGGATCGCCCGGGCACCCCGGACGACATCGCACCCGTGGTGGCCTTCCTGCTGTCTGACGGCGCTGCCTGGATCCGAGGCACCAATGTACCCACCGACGGCGGCATGTTCTCCAACGTGATGTGCCAGATCAACGGCTACTGAGCCAGGCCACAAGGACCTTACCCATGAAGAAGATCTCCATGCTCATCCACGGCGAGTCGGTTCAGGCCACCGGCGGCGCCACCTTCACCCGTGCCAACCCACTCGACGGTCAGGTGGCCACCGAAGCGCCGGCAGCGACGGTGGCCGACGCAGTCGCCGCAGTGGATGCCGCTGCGGCAGCCTTCCCTGGCTGGGCCGCAATGGGCCCAGGCGAACGGCGGGGGATGCTGCTCAAGGCTGCCGCGGCCCTTGAAGCGAAAGCCGAAGATTTCGCGACCGCCATGGCGGGGGAGACGGGGTCGTCTGGCATCTGGGCAGGCTTCAATGTCCACCTGGCGGCAGACATGCTGGTCGAAGCGGCTGCCCTGACCACTCAGATCGCCGGTGAGGTGATCCCTTCCAACGTCCCCGGCAGCCTGGCCATGGCCACTCGCCAACCGGCGGGCGTCGTGCTGGGCATCGCGCCGTGGAACGCCCCGGTCATCCTGGGCGTGCGAGCCGTGGCTGTGCCCCTGGCCTGCGGCAACACGGTGGTGCTCAAGGGCAGCGAACTCTGCCCGGCGACCCACGGCCTGATCATCCAGGCGCTGCAGGAGGCAGGCCTGCCCAAGGGCGTGGTGAACTTCGTGACCAACGCACCGAAGGATGCAGCCGACGTGGTGGCGGCCTTGATCGCCCACCCGGCCGTCAAGCGCGTCAACTTCACCGGGTCGACCCATGTGGGCAAGGTGATCGCCATGCGGTGCGCAGAGCACCTCAAGCCCTCGGTGCTGGAACTCGGCGGCAAGGCCCCGCTGCTCGTTCTGGACGACGCGGACATCGACGCCGCCGTCAATGGTGCAGCCTTCGGCGCCTTCGCCAATTCGGGTCAGATCTGCATGTCCACCGAGCGGATCATCGTTGACCGCCAGGTGGCGGATGTGTTCGTGGCCAAGTTGGCCGCGAAGGCGCAATCGCTGCCGCTGGGCGATCCCCGCAAGGGCCCGGTGGTTCTGGGATCGGTGGTGGACATGGCCACCGTCAAGCGAGCCAACGACCTGATCGATGACGCCGTGGCCAAGGGCGCGACGCTGGTGTGCGGCGGCAAGGCCACCGACACCTTGATGGCGGCCACCCTGCTTGACCATGTGACGCCTCAGATGCGCATCTACAGCGAAGAGACCTTCGCGCCGGTCAAGGGCATCGTCCGTGTGGATGGCGAAGAGGCTGCCGTCGCCTGCGCCAACGACAACGCCTTCGGTCTCTCGTCCGCAGTCTTCACGCGGGACACCGCACGCGGCTGGCGTGTGGCCCAGCGCATCGAATCGGGCATTTGCCATGTGAATGGCCCCACGGTCCATGACGAGGCCCAGATGCCGTTCGGTGGCGTCAAAGCCAGTGGCTGGGGGCGCTTTGGCGGCCAGGCCGGCATCGAGGCCTTCTCCGAGCTGCGCTGGATCACCCTCCAGACGAGCCCCCGGCACTACCCCTTCTGACTTCCTAAGGGGCGTGGCCACGACGGCCCGCCACAGGTCCTCAGCCAGCGTTCCCCTGCGGATCCCCCGCCCTCACAACGGAGACAAGAATGAGCCCACACGACGACAAGAACATTCCTCTCGACCAAGCCACCCGTCGCCGCATCCTCGGTGCCACCGGCGCCGCAGGCCTGACCCTGCTGGTGCCGGGCTTCGCCCGCGCGCAGTCTGGCGACACCCTGAAGGTGGGTTTCATCAGCCCGCGCACCGGCCCGCTGGGCAGCTTTGGTGAAGGCGATGGGTATGTGCTGGACCTGGTCCGCAAGGCCCTGGCACCGGGTCTGAAGATCGGCGGCAAGACCTACAAGGTCGAACTGCTCGACCGCGACACCCAGTCCGATCCGGCGCGCGCCAGCCAGCTGGCCAAGGCCCTGATCAACAACGACAAGATCGACCTGATGCTGACCACCTCGACACCCGAGGTGGTCAACCCCGTGTCCGACGCCTGTGAGGCCGCAGGCGTGCCTTGCCTGGCGACGGTGATGCCCTGGGAGGCCTGGTACTTTGGCCGTGGTGCCAAGCCGGGCCAGCCTTCGCCCTTCAAGTGGACCTACCTGTTCTCGTTCGGTGTGGCCAACTTCGTGAAGTCCTACGTCTCGCAGTGGAACGCCATTCCCAACAACAAGAAGGTCGCGGCACTGCTGCCCAACGACGCGGATGGCAACGCGATCCGCGCAGCCATGCTCCCTGAGCTGACCAAGGCCGGCTTCACGATCGTTGATGGCGGCCCGTACGAGACCGGCACCACCGACTTCACCGCGCAGATCGCCAAGTTCAAGGCCGAGAAGTGCGAGATCCTGATGACCTTCCCGATCCCGCCGGACTTCGCCACCTTCTGGCGCCAGGCCGCGCAGCAGGGTCTGGCCAAGACGATGAAGGTCGTGCAGACCGCCAAGACCGGCCTCTTCGCGTCGACGATCGAGGTGCTCGGCCCCCTGGGCTTCAACATCTCGGTTTCGGCCTATTGGCACAAGGACTTCCCGTACAAGTCGGCAGCCACCGGGGTGACGGGTCACCAACTTGCCGATGGCTTCGAGAAGGTGTCCGGCAAGCAGTGGAATCAGCAGCTCGGCGCCTCGCTGTCGTTGCTGGATGCGGGTATTGCCGCCCTGAAGGCCAGCAGCAACCCGAAGGACAAGGCCGCCGTGGCCAAGTCGCTGGCTTCGCTGCAGACCACCACCATGATGGGCCAGCTGGACTTCACCAAGGGCCCGGTCGCCAATGTGTCGGCCACGCCCATGATCGGCGCGCAGTGGGTCAAAGCCCCGTCGGGCTCGAAGTTCAAGTACGACTATGTGCTCACCGAGAACGCCGGCGATGCCAGCGTTCCTGTGAGCCGCAAGGTGGTCCCGTTCTCCTGAACCCTTCTCCTGTTCCTCCGCAAGCATGTCTGAGCAAACGCTCCTCTCGGCTCGAGGCATCGTCAAGCGGTTCGGCGCCAACACCGTGCTCGCCGGCGTGGATTTCAAACTCCACGCTGGCGAGGCCGTTGGCATCGTCGGACCCAATGGCGCTGGCAAGACCACCCTTCTCGCTGCCCTCGCAGGCTCCTTGCCCGTGGCCGGGGGAACCATCCATTACCTCGGTCAGGATGTGACCCGCCTGGACGCGGCCGAGCGCTGCCGTCTGGGCATCGCACGCAGCCACCAGGTGCCTCGCCCCTTCACGGGCATGACGGTGTTCGAGAACGTTCTCACCGCCGCCATGTTCGGCGGCGGCTTCTCCCGGCACGAGGCCTACGACCGCAGTGTGGATGCCATCTCGCTGTGCGGGATGATGGCCGTGGCCAACAAGCCCACTGAGGCGCTGGGCCTGCTGGACCGCAAGCGCCTGGAGCTCACCCGCGCGCTGGCCACGGCACCCAAGCTGCTGTTCCTCGACGAGATCGGCGGCGGCTTGACCGATGGGGAGGCCCAGGCGCTGGTCGAGACCATCCGGACCCTGCGCGGGCGCGGCATCACCATCGTCTGGATCGAGCACATCGTGCATGTGCTGGTGCAGGTCATTGAACGGCTGGTGTGCATGGACGCGGGCCAGATCATCGCCGACGGCTCGCCCGACGAGGTGCTCTCCAACGAGACCGTCGTCAGCGCCTACCTGGGAGGACATCGGACATGAGCCTGTTGGACGTACACAAGCTCGAAGCCCGCCACGGGCTGCTCAAGGCCGTGCGGGGCATCGACTTGGCCATCCGCTCCGGCGAGCGCCTGGCCCTGGTGGGTGCCAATGGCGCAGGCAAGACCACCTTGCTGCGCACCTTGGCCGGCATCCATCCCGCCAGCGCGGGCAGCATCACTTTCGACGGCGAAGACCTGACCTCCTTGCCGGCTCATGTCCGTGCAGCCAAGGGCATCGCCCTGGTGCCGGAAGGACGCAAGCTCTTCGGCTCCATGACCGTGGCCGAAAACCTGCAGGTGGCGGCTTCAGCAGGCCGGTCGGGCCACTGGAACTTCGAGACGGTGGTCGATGCCTTCCCGCAACTCAAGCCCAAGCTCAAGGCATTGGCCAGCGCGCTCTCGGGCGGGCAGCAACAGGCGGTGGCCATCGGACGAGCCCTGATGACCAACCCTCGGCTGCTGCTGCTTGACGAGGTGTCGCTGGGGCTTTCCCCCGCCGCGGTGCAAGGGGTCTACGACTCCCTGGCCCAGGTGGTGGCCATGAAGACCACGTTGGTCCTGGTGGAGCAAGACCTGCAGAGGACCTTCGACTTCGCGGACCGGATCGTGTGCGTGCTTGAAGGCACGGTAGTGGCCTCAGGCCTGACCAGCGAGCTGACCCGCGACGAGGTCATGGCGCATTACTTCGGGCATCGCAGCCAGCCCGCGGCGGAGGTGTGACAGTGGCGCTGATCAATCAGATCCTGCAGGGCATCCTGCTTGGGGGCTACTACGCCCTGATGGCCTGCGGCCTGTCTTTCATGTTCGGGGTGATGCGGATCATCAACCTGGCGCATGGCACCCTGGCCGTGATGGCGTCGTACGGGGTGTTCTGGCTGGCCGACCGGCACGACATCCATCCCTTCATCGGGCTGCTGCTGAGCATCCCGGTGATGGGCCTGTTGGGCTGGGGCCTGCACCGCCTGGTGCTGGAGCGCAGCGCCAAGGCGGGCGAGCTGGTGCCCATCCTGGCCACCTTTGGCGTGGCGGTGGCGCTGGACAACACCTTGTTCACGACCTTTGGTGCCGACACCCGCTCGCTGGCGCCGTACATCGACACGCTCTCCTACGATGGGATCGACGTCGCGGGCTTCAACTTCGGCCACCTGGCGTTGCTGACCTTCGCAGTGGCCGTCGCCATGTTGGGCGGCCTGCACCTGATGCTCAAGCACACGGCACTGGGGCGGCGCATCCGCGCCGTGGCCGATGACCCTGCCACGGCCCAACTGGTGGGCGTCAATGCCGCACGGGTGAATGCCGCAGCCGCCGCGATTGCGATGTCGACCGTGGCCGTGGCCGGGACCTTCCTCGCCATGCGGGCCGCGGTAGACCCCTACGCCGGCGCGCCGCAGCTGATCTTCGCCTTTGAGGCGGTGATGATCGGCGGCCTGGGTTCCCTCTGGGGCACGCTGGCGGGCGGCATTGCGCTGGGTGTCGCCCAGAGCCTTGGCGCCAGTGTTCACAGCCAAGGCTTCCTGATCGCCGGTCATCTGCTCTTCCTGGGTGTCATGTTGGCGCGTGTGCTGCTCGACGGCCGCTCGCTGTCCTCATTCCTCAAGCTCTCGCGGTGATCCCATGAAGACCACTTCTTACTCATCGACCGTCTCGTCCACGAGCGCAGAGCCGGCACCTGTGGCCTTTGCTGTCGAGCGCTGGACCTGGCTGTCCAAGTTTTCCGTCAGTGCCGTGGTGGCCGGGCAGGTGCTGCTCGCCCTGGCGCCTCTGGTTCTGGACGCTGGCGCCATCGACAGGCTCACCACGCTCTACATCTACGGCATCCTGGCCTTGATGTGGAACGCACTGGCCGGATACGCCGGCTTGGTGTCGGTGGGGCACCAGGCCTTCTTCGGCCTGGGCGCCTATGCTGCCGTGCGCATTGCCGACGCGGGCATGCCGCCATACCTTGCACTTTTCGTCGCGGCCGTCGTCGTGGCAGCAGCGGCCATCCCTCTGTCCTCGTTCATGCTGAGACTCAAGGGTGGCGAATTCGCCATTGGCATGTGGGTGGTGGCGGCCCTCTGTCACCTGCTGGTCAACCTGGATGGCCTGGTGCAGGGAGAAACTGGCACGTCGTTGATCTCGATGCAGCAGGTGCCCACGGAAACCCGGCGACTCGCCACCTACTGGTTCGCACTGGCTGCAATGGCAGGTCTGGCGTGGTGTGTGTTCGGGCTCTTGCGAAGCAAGGTCGGCAGCGCACTGCAAGCGATCCGCGACAGCCAGGAAGCAGCGGCCTCGGTTGGCATCCAGGTGCTGCCAACCAAGCGCCTGATCTTCGTGTTGTCCGCCTTCGGTTGCGCATTGGCAGGGGCGCTGTGGCTGGCCACTGCGGTCACCTTCCAGCCCAAGACCTACTTCAGTGTGCAGTGGACCGCCTACATGCTGTTCATGGTGCTGGTCGGCGGCATTGGCACCTATGAGGGCCCGATCATCGGCGCGATTCTCTTCTTCGCCGTGGAGACCGCATTCGGGGCGGCCGGTGTCACCTACCTGATCGGCCTGGGACTGGTGGCCGTGCTGTTTGCCCTGCTGCTGCCCAAGGGCGTCTGGGGAACCATCGAGTGCCGGTCGGGGCTGCAGTTGCTGCCGGTGGGGTACAGACTTCGCACCGTACGGCAATCGAGGATGGACTGAGCTGCAAGCGTCCAACGCAAGCTCCTCTCGCCAGATGCTGTGGCGTCGATGATCGGTCCACGGCCTTTATGGCCTCGATCTCGGCTATCCAAACGCATCCGTACCGGGCTGGCTCGATGTCCTCCATGTCATCACGAACATGATCGCAGGTCGTGGAAACACATCTGCTCCGGTTCCTTTTCGCAGAACTGGATCTGGACGGTCGAGCCACGTCCGGGCACAGTGCCGCATCCCCCCCCACCGCACCGAAAGTGCCTGCAAGGCCATCGGCCCGCTCCGAACAGGCAGTAGGCTGCGCCTCCAGGAACCCCGCCATGGAATGGATCCCCGTCTTCCTCGTCACCTTCAAACTGCTGGTCTTCGGCATCGGGATGTTCTTCGCCATCAAGTGGCACTACGACCAGGGCAAGAAATGACGCGGCAGGTGTCATGGCCGGTGGGGGGTGTCCGCCGCTGCGGCAGCGGCCACCGGTAGCACAGCGGATCCGGCGAGAATCGCGGCCCGATCCGCCCTTGCCCGATCCGCCGCAGCCGCCCCCCGCAGCCCGCGGCGACCGCCCGCCGCCATGACCGACACCCCCTCCTACACCACCCTGCCTTCGTGGCCCCCGGCCTATCCGGTCAGCGGCGCCAGCGCCACGCTGAAGGCCTGCAACGAGGACTTCCTCGTGACCGAGCTGCCGCTGCAGCTCCCCTCCGGTGAAGGTGAGCACGTCTGGCTGGACGTCGAGAAGAACGGCGCCAACACCGCCTACGTGGCCCAGCAGCTGGCCGAGGCCGCGGGCGTCACGGTGCGCGATGTCGGCTACGCCGGCCTGAAGGACCGCCATGCGATCACGCGCCAGTGGTTCAGCATCTACCTGCCGATCCCCAAGGGCCAGGGCGAAACGCCCGACCTGATGGCCCTGCAGCACCCTGAGTTCAAGGTGCTGGCGCAGAGCCGCCACGTGAAGAAGCTGCGCCCCGGCGATCTGCAGGGCAACCGCTTCCGCATCGTGCTGCGCGACGTGACCGGCGACCGCGCCGCGATCGAGGCCAACCTGCAGGCCGTGGCCACGCACGGCGTACCCAACTACTTCGGCGCCCAGCGCTTCGGCCATGACGGCGGCAACGTCGAGCAGGGCCGGGCCATGCTGGCGCGCGAGAAGCGCGTGCGCAACCCGAAGAACAAGGGCATCTACCTGTCGGCGGTGCGCTCCTTCGTCTTCAACGAGGTGCTGGCGCTGCGCATCGGGCAAGGGCTGTGGGGCCAGACCGTTCCCGGCGACGTGCTGGACGAGGCCGGCCTGCCCACCGGCCCGCTGTGGGGCCGCGGCCGCGTGAGCACCAGCGACCAGGCCCAGGCGCTGGAGAACGGCGTGGCCGAGCGCCACGCCACGCTGTGCGACGGCATGGAACACGCCGGCCTCGACCAGGACCGCCGCGCGCTGGTCGCGCGTCCGGCCGAGCTGCACTGGGAATGGCCGCAGCCCGACCAGCTGGTGCTGAGCTTCAGTCTGCCGGCCGGGAATTACGCCACCGCGGTGCTCGACGAGATCCTGCGCACCACCGAGCCTGAGCGGCAGGCGGAAGGGGAGAGCAAGGGGGAGGGGGAGGCCGCACAGGCCGACTGATCGCCGACTGACCGCCGGGTCATGGCATGGGCTTGGCCCGGCGGTCAGCAGCATCGGCACGGACAGGCCCCTCACCCCGCAGGGAAGAAGTCACGGCGTGACGCCCACCACCCCTTCCTCGTTTTCCGCATGAGCTGACGCGTTCGTCTTCGTTGGTCGACTGAGGCGCCGTTCCTAGCATCCTGTCATCCCCCCGATGAACCGGATGTCCGAGATGAACCGCCCCGCCCTCCCCCGTCGTCTGCTGCTGGCCGCTGCCCTGGCCGCCACCACCCTGTCGGCCACGCTGGCCCCGCTGCCCGCACTCGCCAAGGACATCACGCTGCTGAACGTCAGCTACGACCCGACGCGCGAGTTCTACGCCGACGTCAACAAGGCCTTCGCTGCGCAGTGGAAGGCCCGCACAGGGGACACCGTCACCATCCGCCAGAGCCACGGCGGCTCGGGCAAGCAGGCCCGTTCGGTCATCGACGGCCTGGAGGCCGATGTGGTGACGCTGGCCCTGGCCTACGACATCGACGAGCTGTCGGACAAGGCCCGGCTGATCCCGGCCGACTGGCAGAAGCGCCTCAAGCACAACAGCAGCCCCTACACCAGCACCATCGTCTTCCTGGTGCGCAAGGGCAATCCGAAGGGCATCCAGGACTGGGACGACCTGGTCAAGCCGGGCATCGGCGTGATCACGCCCAACCCCAAGACCTCGGGCGGTGCCCGCTGGAACTACCTGGCGGCCTGGGGCTGGGCGCAGAAGAAGTACGGCTCGCAGGCCCAGGCGCAGCAGTACGTGGCCCGGCTGCTGGCCAACGTGCCGGTGCTCGACAGCGGCGCACGCGGCGCCACCACCACCTTCGTCGAACGCGGCGTCGGCGACGTGCTGCTGGCCTGGGAGAACGAGGCGCTGCTGGCGCTCAAGGAACTGGGCCCGGACAAGTTCGACATCGTCGCGCCCAGCGTCTCCATCCTGGCCGAGCCGCCGGTGACCGTGGTCGACAAGGTGGTCGACAAGCGCGGAACGCGTGCGGTGGCCCAGGCCTATCTGGACTTTCTGTACTCGCCCACGGGCCAGGATCTGGCCGGCCAGAACTACTACCGCCCGATCGACGCGTCCGCCGCGGCGAAGTACGCCCGCCAGTTCCCGAAGGTGGAGCTGTTCACCATCGACCAGGCCTTCGGCGGCTGGGCGAAGGCGCAGAAGACGCACTTCGCCGACGGCGGCACCTTCGACCAGATCTACACCCGCAAGTGAGGCGATGATGCTGACGCTGCGTCCTGCGCTGCTCAAGCGCCACAGCGTGCTGCCGGGTTTCGATCTGACGCTGGGCATCACCGTGCTGTACCTGGGCCTGATCGTGCTGGTGCCCTTGTCGGCCGCCTTCCTGAAGACGGCCTCGATGAGCTGGCCGGCCTTCTGGGAGGCGGTGGCCTCGCCCCGGGTGCTGGCCAGCTACCGGCTGACCTTTGGCGCCTCGCTGGCGGCGGCGCTGCTCAATGCCGTGTTCGGGCTGGCGGTGGCCTGGGTGCTGGTGCGCTATGACTTCCCGTTCAAGCGTCTGGTCGATGCCCTGGTGGATCTGCCGTTCGCGCTGCCCACCGCGGTGGCCGGCATCGCGCTGACGGCGCTCTACGCGCAGAACGGCTGGCTGGGCCAGTGGCTGCCGTTCAAGGTGGCGTTCACGCCGCTGGGGGTGTTCGTGGCGCTGGTGTTCATCGGCCTGCCCTTCGTGGTGCGCACGCTGCAGCCGGTGCTCGAGGACGTCTCGCGTGAGCTGGAGGAGGCGGCCGCCACGCTCGGTGCCGACCGCTGGCAGACCTTCCGCCGCGTGATCCTGCCGCTGATCACGCCGGCGCTGCTGACGGGTTTCGCGCTGGCCTTCGCCCGCGCACTCGGCGAGTACGGCAGCGTGATCTTCATCGCCGGCAACATGCCGATGGTCTCGGAGATCACGCCGCTGCTGATCATCACCAAGCTGGAGCAGTACGACTACGCCGGCGCCACCGCGATCGCCGTGGCCATGCTGGTCGCGGCCTTCATCCTGCTGCTGGCCATCAATGCGCTGCAGGCCTGGACGCGCCGCCGCCAAGGCCGCTGACCGTGTCCGGATTGCCGCGGAAGACCCCTCATCATGACCGCCATCTCCCTGCCTGCCGCCCCCCATCCAGCACCCCAGCCAGCACCGAGGCCGGCATCGCCACCGGCCCCCACCCCCTGGCCCGCCCTGCGTGCCGCCCCCGTCACCACCGAACCCGTCTGGGTGCGGCGGCTGCTGATCGGCCTGGCGCTCGGCTTTCTCGCGCTGTTCCTGTTCCTGCCGCTGGCCCTCGTCTTCCAGCAGGCCTTCTCCAAGGGCGTCGAGGTCTGGCTGGCCGCCGTGACCGAGCCCGACGCCCAGGCCGCCATCGTGCTGACCTTGACGGCCGCGCTCATCGCCGTGCCCTTGAATCTGGTGTTCGGCGTGGCCGCGGCCTGGCTGATCGCCAAGTTCGACTTCCGCGGCAAGAGCCTGCTGCTGACGCTGATCGACCTGCCGTTCTCGGTCAGCCCGGTGATCGCCGGCCTGATCTACGTGCTGGTCTTCGGCCTGCAGGGCTGGTTCGGCGAGGCGCTGCGCGACCACGACCTGAAGGTGATCTTCGCGGTGCCCGGCATCGTGCTGGCCACCACCTTCGTGACCCTGCCCTTCATCGCCCGCGAACTGATCCCGCTGATGCAGGCCCAGGGCACCGACCAGGAGGAGGCGGCCCGCATGCTGGGCGCCAGCGGCTGGCAGACCTTCCGTCGCGTGACGCTGCCCAACATCCGCTGGGCGCTGCTGTACGGCGTGATCCTGTGCAATGCGCGGGCCTTCGGTGAGTTCGGTGCGGTCAGCGTGGTCAGTGGCCACATCCGCGGCCAGACCAACACCTTGCCGCTGCACATCGAGATTCTCTACAACGAGTACCAGTTCGCCGCGGCCTTCGCCGTCGCCAGCCTGCTGGCCGGCCTGGCCCTGGTGACGCTGGCCCTGAAGTACATCGTCGAGCGCCGCGTCCACGGCGCGCGCCACGCCTGATCCGACCCCTCTGTCCCGTTGGCGGCCACCTTGGCCGCCCCATAGACCTGGAGAACCCCTCATGTCGATCGCCATCCGCCACCTGTCCAAGCGCTTCGGCAGCACCGTCGTCTGCGATGCGCTGGATCTGGACATCCCCAGCGGCGAGCTGGTCGCGCTGCTCGGCCCCTCGGGTTCGGGCAAGACCAGCCTGCTGCGCATCATCGCCGGGCTGGAGCAGGCCGATGCCGGCCAGGTGCTGTTCGATGGCCGGGACACCACGCAGGATGATG
Organism: Pseudaquabacterium rugosum; assembly: GCF_038066575.1. Classification (NCBI taxonomy): domain Bacteria; kingdom Pseudomonadati; phylum Pseudomonadota; class Betaproteobacteria; order Burkholderiales; family Sphaerotilaceae; genus Pseudaquabacterium; species Pseudaquabacterium rugosum. The sequence goes on from NZ_JBBUTF010000011.1 coordinate 54,219, forward strand.
TGCGGGCGCGTCAGGTCGGCTTCGTGTTCCAGCACTACGCCCTGTTCCCGCAGATGAGCATCTTCGAGAACGTGGCCTTCGGCCTGCGGGTGCGCCCGCGCGGCGAACGTCCGCCCGAGGCACAGATCCGCGCCAAGGTGACGGCGCTGCTCAAGCTGGTGCAGCTGGACTGGATCGCCGACCGCTATCCGCACCAGCTCTCGGGCGGCCAGCGCCAGCGCATCGCGCTGGCCCGCGCGCTGGCCGTCGAGCCGCGCGTGCTGCTGCTCGACGAACCCTTCGGTGCGCTCGACGCCCAGGTGCGCAAGGAGCTGCGGCGCTGGCTGCGCCGCCTGCACGACGACATGCACGTCACCACCGTCTTCGTCACCCATGACCAGGAGGAGGCGATGGAGGTCTCCGACCGCATCGTGGTGATGAACCGCGGCCGCATCGAGCAGGTGGGCAGCCCCGACGAGGTCTACGACCGGCCGGCCACGCCCTTCGTGCTGCAGTTCCTGGGTGACGTCAACCTGTTCCACGGCCGCAGCGGCCATGCGCCGGGCGACAGCTCATCGCCTGAGGATGTGCACTATGTGAGGCCCCATGAACTGGACGTGCTGGGCGTGCCGCCACCCGCCCCAGCCCCAGCACCTGCAGGGGCCGAGGCCGAGGCGGCCACGATGGCCCGCGACGGCATCGTCTGGCCGGCCGAGCTGGCCCAGGTGCTGACGCTCGGCCCGCTGACGCGGCTGGAGTTCCGCCGCGACGACGGCAGCCACGTCGACGTCGAGCTGCCGCGCGAGCGCTGGCACGCCCTGCGCGACCAGCTGCAGCTGGCCCCGGGCCGCCGGGCCTGGCTGCGGGCGCGGCAGGCCACGCGCTTCGGCGCCGTCGAACGGGCCTGACGATGCGGGCCTGAGCCCCTGTCGGGGCCAGGCCGCCGGGGCCGGCGCCCGAGGAAGCCCCGGGCCCGCCGCGGCACGGGCGTCCCGGCTCAGAGCCCGTCGCTGGTGCCCGGCTCGTCCTGCAGCGCGCGCTGCACCACCTCGCGCGTCAGCGGCGGCGCGAAGGTCTGGACGAAGTCGTAGACGTAGTGGCGCAGCCAGGTGCCGCGGCGCAAGGCCAGCCGCGTCATGTTGGCCGCGAACAGGTGGCGGGCGTCGATGGCGCGCAGGTGGGTGTCGCGCTCCTCGTCGAAGGCGATGGCCGCGACGATGCCCACGCCCATGCCCAGCTCGACATAGGTCTTGATCACGTCGGCGTCCATGGCCTGCAGCACGATCTGCGGCGTCAGTGCCGCGTGGCGGAAGGCCTCGTCGATGTGGGCGCGGCCGGTGTAGCCGGTCTCGTAGGTGATCAGCGGAAACTCCGCCAGGCGCTGCAACGACAGCGCACGGCCGGCCGCGCGGTCCTCGTCCAGCGGATGGCCGGGCGGCACCACCACGCTGTGGGTCCAGCGGTAGCAGGGCAGGGCCAGCAGCGCCGGGAACTCGGCCAGCGCCTCGGTGGCGATGCCGATGTCGGCCTGGCCGGTCAGCAGCAGCTGCGCCACCTGCTGGGGCGTGCCCTGGTGCAGCTGGAACTGCACGCCCGGGTGCTGCTGGCGGAAGTCGCGCACCACGGCCGGCAGCGCATAGCGGGCCTGCGAGTGGGTGGCGGCGATCGTCAGCGTGCCCTGGCCGGCGGCCGCGAAGTCGGCGCCCGCACGCTGCAGGTTCTCGCCTTCCTGCAGCAGGCGCTCGACGATGGGCAGCACGGTCTGGCCCGGGCCGGTCAGGCCGGTCAGGCGTTTGCCGGCCCGCACGAACAGCTCGATGCCCAGCTCCTCCTCCAGCTCGCGGATCTGGCGGCTGACGCCGGGCTGGCTGGTGTGCAGCACCTGGGCGGTCTGCGTCAGGTTGAAACCCTGGCGCACGGCCTCACGGACGGATCGGAGTTGCTGGAAGTTCACGGCAGAAGCAGACAGACGCAGACACACGCGGGGACGGGCACCGCGCAGCGCAGCGCGCCCGCGGCTGGCCGCATGTTCGGCGCCCCGATTGATGCGGAAAACGTTGATTTCCGATTCAGCTTACTCGTTTTTCGAATTTGCAAGCATCATGACACGGCAGCCCCGCCGTCGGCCTGCTGCGCCAGCCACTGCACACACGCCGCACGCAGGTGAGCGAGCAGCGGAGAGGCATCGCCGCTGCGGCCGGCCAGCGCCAGCGTGGCGCGCGGCGCGGGCCCGGCGATGGCCACGTGGCGCACGCCCGCCACCGCGATCTGGGCCATCGAGGCCGGCACGATGGACACGCCCAGCTCGGCCGCCACGAAATTGACCACCGTGGCCAGCTGCGGTGCCTCCTGCACGATGCGCGGCTCGAAGCCCGCGTCACGGCAGGCCTGCACCACCGCGTCGTACAGGCTCAGGCCCACGGGCCGGGGGAAGAAGACGAAGTCCTCGCCCGCCAGCGCGGACAGCGGGATGGCGGCCACCTCGCCCGGGGCACCACCTGGGGCATCACCCGGTGCGCCGCCCGATGGGGTGCGCTGCGCGAGCCGGTGCTGCACCGGCAGCGTGATGCGCATGGGTTCGTCGGGCAGGCGCAGCAGGTCCAGGCCCGGAAAGCCCTGGGCATCCGGCCGTGCGAAGGCCGCGTCCAGCAGGCCCTGCTGCAGCCGGTCGACCAGACGCGCGGTGTTGAGCTCTTCCAGCTGCAACTGCACCGCCGGCTGCTGGCGGCGGAACTGCCGGATGGTGGCCGCCACCACCGGGTTGAAGGCCGCCGACGCGGTGTAGCCCAGGCGCAGCACGCCCGTCTCGCCGCGGGCCGCCCGCAGCGCGGCGGCACACGCCGCCTCGGTGGCGCCGACGATGCGCTCGGCCTCGTCACGGAAGACCTCACCGGCGGCCGTCAGCCGCACGCCCTGCGGCGTGCGCAGCAGCAGCTCGGTGCCCACCTGCCGCTCCAGATCCTTGAGCTGCTGGCTCAGCGGCGGCTGGCTGATGCCCAGCCGGCCGGCGGCCCGGGTGACGTTGCCCTCGCGCGCGACGGCGAGGAAATAGCGCAGGTGACGCAGCTCGATCGACATATGCCAATCGTATGGCGTACGCCAGATCAATATATTGGACGACTGGCCCGCGGCCCGGAAGAATCGGTCGCACCGATGTCACTGCCGCGGCCCGCGACACGCCGGCCCACCCGCGCGCCGCGGGGCACCGCCCACCCCACCGTGCCCCTGTCACCGACCGCCACCTCCGCCACGCCGCCCCCGTCCACCCCGCCGGCCACCGCCGCAGCCGACGATGCCGCCCGCCTGCGCCGCGCCAACGCCGCGCTGTTCGTGCTCGGCTTCGTCACCTTCTGGCTGCTGTACTGCGTGCAGCCGCTGCTGCCGCTGTTCGATGCCGAGTTCGGCGTCGGCGCCGCGCGCAGCGCGCTGGCGCTGTCGCTGGCCACCGGCGCCGTGGCGGTGGCAATCGCCGCCAGCGTGGTGGTGGCCGCCCATGTCGACCGGCGGCGGCTGATGGTGGCCGCGCTGGCGCTGGCAGCGCTGTGCAACGCGGCCGTCGCCTGGGTCGATCACTGGGGGGCGCTGCTGGCGGCGCGCACGGCGGCCGGCCTGTGCCTGGGCGCGGTGCCGGCGGTGGCCATGGCCTATGTGGCCGAGCTGGTGCCGGCCGCGCGGCTGGGTCGCTCGATGGGGCTGTACGTGGCGGGCACGGCGCTCGGCGGCATGGCCGGGCGGGTCGGCGTGGCCTTCGTCGTCGAGGCGGCGGGCTGGCGCGCGGCCATCCTGGGCGTGAGCCTGATCGGCCTGCTGGGCGTGGGCCTGATCGCCTGGCGCCTGCCGCGACCCGCGTCGGCCCCGCTGCCCCTGCCGCCGGATCTGCGGCTGCACCTGCGCACGGCCATCCGTCTGCTGCGCGAGCCCGCGCTGCGGCGGCTGTATGCCTGCGGCGCGCTGGCCGCGGGCCTCTTCGTCACCACCTACAACTACGCCGGCTTCCGCTTGCTGGGCGCGCCCTTCGCGCTCAGCCCGGCGCAGGCGGGGCTGATCTTCGGCTGCTATCTGTGCGGCGTGGCGGCGTCATCGGTGGCCGGCGGCCTGGCCGACCGGCACGGCCCGCGCCGGGTGCTGACGGCGGGCCTGGGGCTGACCGCGCTCGGGCTGCTGGTGTCCCTGCCGGCCTGGCTGCCCGGCTTCGTCGTCGGCCTGTGCCTGCTGACGGCCGGCTTCTTCGCGCTGCACGCGGTGGCCAGCGCCACCGTCAGCCGCCAGGCCGGCACCGACCGCCGCCACGCCACCGCGCTGTACCTGCTGGCCTACTACATCGGCTCCAGCGTGTTCGGCTGGCTGGGCGGCGCCTGCTGGGAGGCCGGCGGCTGGCTGGGCGTCAGTGCGGCGGTCGGTGCAATGGTGGTGATCTTCGGGGGCTTGATCCGGACGATGCCGCGTCCGGCGTCGGTCATCAGATCATGAGTGATAATGATTCGCATTAGCTTCATCGTGAGCGAGGCGTTTCATGTCTTCTCCCCACGCGTGCCGGCCCCGCTGGCTGTGGCTGTCGGTGCGCATCCGCTGCGCCCTGACGCCGGATGATCCGCAACTGATCGCCCAGTACCTGTGCCTGGGCCATCGCCTGGTGTGCAGTGGCCAGCTGCCCGGCTGGAGCACGGCGCGCCGCGAGCTGTGCCTGCTGATGGACACGGCCGCCGATCCGCTGCTGCCCCAGCACTGGCGCGAGACCTGCGCCGACCACGCCGGCCGCGCGCTGGCCGAGCTGGATGCGCATGCCGGATCGCAGCCGCACCGCCATGCCGAGCTGCGGCACTGGCGCAGCCGCCTGGCCCGCCTGGACCTGCACACCACGCTGCCGATCGACGAAGCCGCCCCCGGCGCCCCCTCCACCGACCACCCCTGAAGCCGCATGACGACCCGCCTGGAACACGACACCTTCGGCCCGATCGAGGTCCCCGCCGAGCGCCTGTGGGGCGCACAGACGCAGCGCTCGCTGCAGAACTTCGCCATCTCCACCGAGCGTCAGCCGCTGGCCCTGATCCATGCCCTGGTGCAGGTCAAGCGCGCCGCGGCGGTGGTCAACCAGGGCCTGGATCTGCTGCCGGCCCGGCGGGCGCAGGCCATCGTCGCCGCGGCCGACGAGGTGCTGGCCGGCGGCCATGCGGAGGAGTTCCCGCTGGTGGTCTGGCAGACCGGCTCGGGCACGCAGACCAACATGAACGTCAACGAGGTGCTGGCCAACCGCGCCAGCGAGCTGCTGGGCGGCGTGCGCGGTGAAGGCCGCGCCGTGCACCCGAACGACGACGTCAACCGCAGCCAGTCCAGCAACGACGTCTTCCCCACGGCGATGCACGTGGCCGCCACCGAGGCCATCACCCGCCACCTGCTGCCGGCCCTGGCCCGGCTGCGGGCCACGCTGGAGGCCAAGGCGGTGGCCCATGCCGATCTGGTCAAGATCGGCCGCACCCATCTGCAGGACGCCACGCCGCTGACGCTCGGCCAGGAGATCTCCGGCTGGGCCGCCCAGCTGGCCCACGGCGAGCGCCACCTGCGCGCGGCGCTGCCCCATCTGTGCGAGCTGGCGCTGGGCGGCACCGCCGTGGGCACCGGCCTGAACGCCCCGCGCGGCTATGCCGAGGCCGTGGCCGCCGAGCTGGCGCAGCGCACCGGCCTGCCCTTCGTCACCGCGCCGAACAAGTTCGAGGCGCTGGCCAGCTGCGACGCGCTGGTCCATGCCCACGGCGCGCTCAAGACCCTGGCCGCCAGCCTGATGAAGATCGCCAACGACGTGCGCTGGCTGGCCAGCGGCCCGCGCAGCGGCCTGGGCGAGATCCGCATCCCGGAGAACGAGCCCGGCTCGTCCATCATGCCCGGCAAGGTCAACCCGACGCAGAGCGAGGCCCTGACCATGCTGGCCGCGCAGGTGATGGGCAACGACGTGGCGGTCAACATCGGCGGCGCCTCGGGCAACTTCGAGCTCAACGTGTTCCGGCCGATGGTCATCCACAACCTGCTGCAGAGCGTGCGCCTGCTGGCCGACGGCATGAACAGCTTCAACGACCACTGCGTCGTGGGCATCGAGCCCGACCGCGCGCGCATCGCCGAGCTGGTGCAGCGCTCGCTGATGCTGGTGACGGCCCTCAACCCGCACATCGGCTACGACAAGGCCGCCCAGATCGCCAAGAAGGCCCACCACGACGGCAGCAGCCTGCGTGAGGCCGCGCTGGCGCTCGGCCACGTCAGTGCCGAGGAGTTCGACCGTTGGGTGGACCCGAGCCGCATGGTGGGCTGAGGCAGGGCGGCCGGTCGATGACGCCGTCTTGACCCGCAATCTCCGCGGTCAGGACGGCCGATGGCCGGTCTTGACGCGACCCTGACGCGCTGACGACTAGGATGCGGGCGTTTCCACCTGGGGTCAGGCCCGACAAGGGTCCGGCCCGGCGTCCATGTCCCGCCCTTCCGCCCCGTTCCGCGGCAACAAGACCGCTCTGCCGGCCAAGCCCTGCGCGGCCTGCGGCCGGCCCATGTCCTGGCGCAAGCGCTGGGCCCGCTGCTGGGATGAGGTGAAGTTCTGCTCGGATGCCTGCCGCCAGCGCCGGGGTGGGCATGTCTGAGCCTGTCGCGCCCGGCGCACCCACCGCGCAGGCCGCACAGGCTGCACAGGTCGCGCCGGATGCGCCCGTCGGGCTCGCCGCGCCCGCATCAGCCCCGGACCGAGACGACCGACCGCCGCGCCGGCCCCCGCTGCGCCATCTGGTGCTGGTGCTCGGCGACCAGCTCGACCTCGACGCCTCGGCCTTCGACGGCTTCGATCCGGCCTGCGACGCGGTGTGGATGGCCGAAGTGGCCGAGGAATCGACCCACGTCTGGTCGGCCCAGGCGCGCATCGCGCTGTTCCTGTCGGCGATGCGCCACTTCGCCGAAGCGCTGCGCGCCGCCGGCCGGCCGCTGCACTACAGCCGGCTGGACGAGGCCGGCAACCACGGCAGCCTGGCCGCCCAGCTGACGGCCGACCTGAGGCGCCTGCAACCGCAGGCCCTGGTGATGACCGCGCCCGGCGACTGGCGCGTGCTGCAGGCGCTGCGCGAAGCGGCCCGCGCCGCCGGCCTGCCGCTGGAGTTGCGCGACGACCGCCACTTCTACGCCACCGTGCGCGACTTCGCCGCCCATGCGCGCGGCCGCAAGGCGCTGCGCATGGAGTACTTCTACCGCGAGATGCGCCAGCGCCATGACGTGCTGATGGAGGATGGCGCCCCCGGCCAGCCCCGCCAACCCGTGGGCGGCCAGTGGAACTTCGATGCCGACAACCGCGCGGCCTTCGGCGCCGACGGCCCCGGCGTGGTGCCGCCACGCAGCCGCTTCACGCCGGACGCGATCACGCGCGAGGTGATCGCACTGGTGCGCGCGCGCTACGCCGACCACCCGGGCAGGCTCGACGACTTCGCCTGGCCGGTGAGCCGTGAGCAGGCGCTGCAGGCGCTCCAGACCTTCATCCGCGAGCGCCTGCCCGACTTCGGCCGCCACCAGGACGCGATGTGGAGCGGCGAGCCCTGGCTGTGGCACGCCCACCTGTCGGCCGCGATGAACCTGAAGCTGCTGGGCGCGCGCGAGGTGGTGGACGCGGCCGTGGCCGCCTGGCGCGCCGGCCACGCGCCGCTGTCCAGCGTCGAGGGCTTCGTGCGCCAGATTCTGGGCTGGCGCGAGTACGTGCGGGGCATCTACTGGACGCAGATGCCCGGTTATGCGGAGCTGAACGCGCTGGAGGCCCCGCACGATCTGCCCGCCTTCTTCTGGACCGGCGACACCCCGATGGCCTGCCTGCGCGAGACGATCACGCAGACGCTGACCCACGGCCATGCCCACCACATCCAGCGCCTGATGGTGACCGGCCTGTACGCGCTGCTGTACGGCGTGCGGCCGCAGCAGGTGCATGCCTGGTACCTGTCGGTCTACGTGGACGCGGTGGAATGGGTGGAGCTGCCCAACACGCTGGGCATGAGCCAGTACGCCGACGGCGGACTGATGGCCAGCAAGCCCTATGCGGCCACCGGCCAGTACATCCGCCGCATGAGCAACCACTGCCAGGGCTGCCGCTTCGATCCGGCGCAGCGCACCGGCGAGCGGGCCTGCCCCTACACCACGCTGTACTGGGACTTCCTGATGACGCACGAGACGCGCCTGGCGCGCAACCCGCGCATGGCGCTGCAGGTGAAGAACCTGGCGCGGCTGGACACGGCCGAGCGCGAGGCCGTGCGCGCACGCGCCGCCGCCGTGCGCAGCGGTGCGGTCGCCTGAGGATGGACGTCATGCAGACGACCGTGGCGCCGACCCGCGACGCCGCGCTGGCCGCCCTCGCCCGCGTGCGGCCGGCCGCCTACGCACGCAGCCGCAACCACCTGGAAGGTGCCGTCACCGGCCTGTCGCCCTGGCTGACGCACGGCCTGCTGACCCTGCCCGAGGTGCTGGCCGCCGCGCTGCGCCAGGGCCCGCTGGACATCGGCCACACCCTGGTGCGCGAGCTGGGCTGGCGCGTGTGGTTCCGCCATGTGTGGGCGCAGCGCGGCAGCGGCATCCTGCAGTCGCTGCATCCGGGTCCGCGCCCGCAGGCCGAGACGGACGACCCACGCGCCCTGCCCGACGACATCCGGTGCGGGCGCACCGGCGTGCCGGCCATCGACCAGGCCGTGCACACGCTGTACGCCACCGGCACGCTGCACAACCATGCCCGCCTGTGGCTGGCCAGCTACGTCGTCCACCTGCGCCATCTGAACTGGCGCGCCGGGGCCGACTGGATGCTCGGCCATCTGCTGGACGGTGACCTGGCCAGCAACCACCTGAGCTGGCAGTGGGTGGCCGGCACCGGCAGCCACAAGCCCTATCTGTTCAATGCCGACAACGTGGCGCGCCACGCGCCGGCCGCCTGGCACAGCCCGGGCAGCGTGATCGACCGCTCGTACGAGGCGCTGGAGCAGATCGCGCGGCACGGGCCGCCGGTGGGCGGTGACGGCGCGAGACGGGGCTGGCGTCGGGGGCCTGAGGCGGCGGCGATGATGGCTGGCGCGATGTCCGCGACCACGGCCGCGGCTGCGCTCGGCCCGCCACCGCTGCTGACGCAACCACCTGCCGACCTGGCGCTGGCCGACGTGCCGGCAGAGGCCGCTGCCCGCCTGCGCGGGCGCCGGGTCTGGCTGGTCCATCCCTGGGCGCTGCGGGCGCCGGATGCGGACGGCCTGGGCCGCGGCACACGCGCCGGCTCGGCCTCCGCCAGCGATGCGGCGATCGGCATGCCAGGCACCACGGCGGCCGTGGTCACGGCCGACACGCCCGACACCGCCGCCTCCGCACCGCTCCCGCAGGACGAGACGCCCCTCATCATCGGCGTCTGGCCGCGCGAGCACACGCTGGCCTGGCCGTGGAGCGAGCGCCGCTGGCGCTGGGTGCATGCGGCGATGCGGGGCGTGACGGACGAGATCTGGTTCACCGACCGCGCCGGCCTCGCCCGCGCGCTGCACGGCGCCGCCGAGGTGCGGTCCGTGGCCGATCCCCATGTCACGCCCTGGCTGCAGGGCCTGGCCGCGCTGCAGCCCGAGCCGCTGCTGTTTCCGGCCGTCGACACGCCGTGCCAGAGCTGGTCGCAATGGTGGAGCCGTGCCACCCGCGGCCTGAAACAGGCGGGAGAGCTGCTCCTGCCGCCAGGCTGACGCCCATCCACCGGAGATCCCCATGCCCCTGAACGACATCGCCCTGGTCACCGGCGCCCGCGGCGGCATCGGCCGCGCGCTGGTGGCCCGGCTGCGCGCGCGCGGCCTGCGCGTGGCCGCCGTCGGCCGTGACGCCGCGCTGCTGGCCGATCTCGACTGCGAGGCCCGCATCGCTGCCGACACCACCACGCCCGAAGGCGCGGCCGCTGCACTCGAGGCCTGCCGCCAGCAGCTCGGCGACAACCCCGCCCGGCTGGCCCACGCGGTGGGCAGCACGCTGATCGCCCCGCTGCACCGCACCCGGGCCGAGGCCGCGCGCGAGGTGCTGCGCATCAACCTGGACAGCAGCCTGTGGGTGCTGCAGGCCTGGATCGCCGCGCGCGAGGGTGCACCGGGCGCGGCCGTCTTCGTCAGCTCGGTGGTGGCGCGCATCGGCGTCGCCAACCACGAGGCGATCGCCGCCGCCAAGGGCGGCATCGAGGCCCTGGTGCGGTCGGCCGCAGCGACCTATGCGGCCCAGGGCCTGCGCATCAACGCCGTGGCCCCGGGCATGACCGACACGCCGATGACCGCCAGCATGCTCAAGTTGCCGGCCATGCGCGAGGGCGCCGGCCGCCAGTACCCGCTGGGCGGCGTGCAGCAGGCCGACGACGTGGCCGCCGCGATGGACTGGCTGCTGGCCGACGACAGCGCCCGCCTGACCGGCCAGGCGCTGGCTGTCGACGGCGGCTTCACCACCGTGCGGCCGCTCATCAAGTAGGCCGTCATGGCGGCCTTCGATCCCTTCGGCCGTCTGCCCGGGCATCGCCGCAGCCCACCCGGCCTGGAACACGTGATCTGGCGCCGCCTGCCGGCCGTGCTGCTGTGGGGCACGCTCGTGCCGATGGCGCTCGGCGGGATGCTGCACCTGACAGAGCCCGATCCCTTCGGCAGCGACGGGCGCGCCCTCACGGCCCTCGACGCCACCCAGCTGCGCCAGGACTTCCTGATCCTGGGCCTGATCGGCCTGCACTGGACGGTGGTGCTGACGGTCGGCCTGGGTTGCTTCATCGTGCGGGTGATGAAAGGACCGGCCTGGGTCGCGGACGCCTACCCGCTGCCACAGGCGCCACGGCGGCCGCCGGGCTGAGGCGGCCCGTCCGGACGTCGGCCACTGGCCGCGCCACCCCGGTGCGTCCCGCTCAACGCGCCCAGCGCCGCGCCGCCGCCACACAGGCGATGACGGCCAACGCCGTGGCCACCATGGCCGGGCGCACCGGCTCGCCCAGCAGCACGGCGGCCAGGCCCAGGCCGAGAAAGGGCTGCAGCAGCTGCAGCTGCGAGACGGCGGCCACCCCGCCGCGTGCCAGCCCGCGGTACCAGAACACGAAGCCCACCAGCATGCTGAAGACCGACACATAGGCCAGACCGGCCCAGGCCGAGGGCCGCACGGTCGACAGATCCGCCGGCCAGGTCGCCCAGGTCAGCAGCGCCATCGCCGGCACGGCCAGCACCAGGGCCCAGCAGATCACCTGCCAGCCGCCGAGTCGGGGCGTCAGGCGCGCGCCTTCGGCATAGCCGGCGCCGCAGGCCAGCACGGCGGCGGCCATCAGCGCATCGCCCGCCCCGCTGGCCGAGGCATCCAGCGCGAGTGCATAGGCCCCGACACAGGCCGCCCCCGCCAGCGCGCACAGCCAGAACACCGGCCGCGGCCGCGCACCGCCGCGCCAGACGGCGCAGGCCGCGGTGGCCAGCGGCAGCAGGCCGGTGAAGACCATGGCCCGCGCCGCGCTGAGCTCGCGCAGCGCCAGCGCCGTCAACAGCGGAAAGGCCAGCACGCAACCGGCCGCCACCACCGCCAGCGGCAGCAGATCACCCCGCGCCGGCCGCGGCGCCCGCACCCCGGCCAGCACCAGCGCGGCCAGCAGCGCCGCCAGCACCGCCCGCGCCCCGGTCAGGAACAGCGGCGGCAGATCGACCACCGCCAGCCGCGTGGCCGGCAGCGAGGCGCTGAAGATCAGCACGCCGAGCAGGCCGTCGCGCAGGCCGCGGGTGCGCTCCCGGGCGGACGAGAGGACCTGCCCGTCGGCCGGCCCGGCACGGTCGGCACGACCCGGGGCCACCGGGCACGGAACGGGCGAAGACGACGGGGCGGACGGCTGCAGGCTCATGCCACGTTTGTCGCCGAAGTCGGCCCGCCGCGCCAGCATCAATCCAGTACGGATGGACTGAACTGTATGTGTCCGATGACCGATACAGTGGACCGCGCCAACCCGGGAACAGACCCGCCGACGGCCCGGCGCTCAACCCGCCCCCGCCATCCGCGCCCCCCAGTCCTCCACCTGCCCGCGGTGCATCCGCTGCGCGAACAGCCGCTGCCAGCGCTCGGGCAGGGGCAGCGCCAGCACCGGGCCGAGCACGGCGGGATCGGTGCAGCGGTCGCGGATCAGCGCCAGCAGCGCGGCGATCGTGTGGCCCGGATGGGGGCGCGCCAGCCGCTCGATGGCATCGCCGGCGGCCAGGTGGCCCGGCTCGCGCACGCCCAGGTACCAGCCGGCGCGCAGGCTGTCCTGCACGCGCACGGCCATGTCGGGCACGCCGAAGCGCAGGTTGAGCGTGTGGCAGGGCTGGCGGCCCTGGCGCACGTCCAGCACGGCCGAGCCGATGCGCCAGACATCGCCGATGCAGCAGTCGTGCTCGTCCAGACCCTCGACACTGAGGTTCTCGCCGAAGGCGCCGGGGGCGTCCCACAGGGCCAGGCCCGGCAGCTCGGCCCGCCAGTGCGCGTGATGGGCCCAGGGGTAGACGTGCAGGGCCTTGTCGGGCCCGCCGTGCACGCGCCGGTCGGCCTGCGCATCGCCGTCCAGGCCCAGCGGGCCGACAGCCACCGGGCCGTCGACCGGTCGTTTGTCGATCGCGCTCAGACGGTGGCCGAGCGGCTGCACACGGCCGCACAGCACGGCGCGCACGCGCCCGATGACGGGGCCTGTCGCCGCCCGGCCCGTCACAGCCCGATCCGCCCGAACCAGTCGTCCAGCACCGCCGCCAGCGCGCGCGACAGGCCCGCGGCCTGCCGCGCCGCCTCCTGTCGCAAGGCCGGGATGTCGATGCCGGCGGCGCGCAGCGCGCCGGTGTGGCCGATCAGCCAGGCCTCGATGCGCGCGGCATCGACCTCCAGGTGGAACTGCCAGGCCATCGCGTGCGCACCGGCCATGAAGGCCTGGTGGTCGCAGGCCGGCGTGGCGGCCAGGCTGCGCAGTCCGGGCGGCAGGTCGAAGCGGTCGCCGTGCCAGTGCAGCACCGGCTGGCCGGCCAGCGCCGCCAGCGGGCTGGCCTGCCCCTCGGGGCTGAGCTGCAGCGGGGCGTAGCCGATCTCGGGGCCGGCCATCGGCGCCACGGCCGCGCCCAGCGCGCGGGCCATCAACTGGGCGCCCAGGCAGATGCCGAGCACGGGCAGGCCACTGGCCAGGCGCTGGCGGATCAGCGCCACCTCCTCGGCCAGGAAGGGATGGAGCGCATCGTCATGGGCGCCGATCGGCCCGCCCAGCACGATGAGGAGATCGGCCGCCGCCCACTCGGCCGGGTCCAGTGCATCGATGCCCGCGTCCCGCACCTGGACGCGCCAACCCCGGGCTTCGAGCCAGGGCGCGATCAGGCCGAGGTCCTCGAAGGCGAGGTGGCGGATGGCGAGCGCGGTGCGCGGCGGCGTGGCCGGGTGGGTCTTCTCGGGGGTGTCGGTGAGGTCGCTGAAGTCAGTGAGGTCGGTCATCGGGATCATGGCGTTCGCGGCCGTCGAGGGGGCGGCTCCTGGAGGCTCAGAAGGCCCCGTCCTGCACGTACGGGTGGCTCCACAGGATGGTCTGCATCAGCACCGACTTGACCCAGGCCGCATGCATGCGCTCGACATCGGCGGGCGAGGCGCCGTGGCGGGCCAGGAAGGGCTTGAGCGTGGTGGTGACGGGGATCGTCAGCGCCGGGATGTAGCGGAAATCGACCTGCGCGACGCTGCGGGCGCCGTCGGTCTGGTTCTTCTTCAGGCGGTGGTGGCGCAGGCCGATCTCGTGCTGCCAGTCCAGCCAACGCTGGTCATAGCGGGCATCGGCCGTGTCCAGGATCCACAGCGCGAAGCGCTGGCGCACCGCCTGCAGGTAGGCGCCGTCCGGCTGGCCGCTGCGGGCATCACCGAAGAAACGCAGCAGTTCAGGGGTCGAGGCGACGAAGCCGTACCAGACGTCGAGGATGGCGTCGGTCTGGTCGGCCAGGATGGCCCGGCTCTGGCGCAGGGCCTGCACATCGGCCTCGGTGAACAGCAGTGCCTTCTGCAGCGCCTGCAGATCGGCCACCGTGTAGGGCGCGGCCGGCAGCGTGGCCGCACCGTAGGCATAGCCGGGCACCGGCGGCGCCGGCTGCTGCTGGGCCTGGCTGGCGGGCGCGGCCAGGCCCAGGCCGAGGGCGATCACGGGGGCCGCCAACGCGGCGGCAGCGGCGGCCCGGCCGCGGCTCAGGGCACGGGACGCGGCACCAGCCGAGCGGCGATCGACGGTGCGGGCAAACGGGGCAGGCTTCAGGGACATCATCCGGTTCTCCAGACAGGCCGTGCCGGTACGGCGGCCGATGGCTGGCATCGTGACCGGAATTGCTGGATGATGGGTGCCATGACGTCCACGAAAGTTGACCCATCGTCCAGAGATGATGCGGCCGGGTCCGGCTCAGCCGCCGCATCCACCGCATCCGCCACCGATGCGCCGGACCGGCTGTCGGCGCTGCTGGCGCAGTTCCGCGTCCGTGCCTCGCTGTTCCACACCGGGCCGCTGTGCGGCCGCTCGCACTTCGAGGCCCTGCCCGACCGGGCCTTCCTGCACGTGCTGCGCCGCGGCCGCCTGCAGATCGAGCATCGGGCGCGGGCCGGCGCGCCACGCCGTCTGGTGGTGGACGAGCCCACGCTGCTGCTCTACCCGCGCGCGCTGCACCACGCCTTCGTCAATCCGCCGCGCGAGGGCTCGGACTTCACCTGCGCCACGCTGCACTTCGACGGCGGTGACCGCAACCCCATCGTGGCCGCGCTGCCGGCGCTGGTGCAGGTGCCGCTGGGCGCCGTGCCCGGCCTGCAGCCGGCACTCGATCTGCTGTTCGCCGAGACCGATGCGCCACGCTGCGGCTCGCGCCTGCTGGCCGACCGGCTGTTCGAAGTGGTGCTGATCCAGCTGCTGCGCTGGCTGATCGACCACCCGCAGGCCGCCGGGATCGACCACGGGCTGATGATGGGCCTGAGCGACGCGCGCCTGGCCCGCGTGCTGGTGGCCCTGCACGGCGCGCCGCAGGACGACTGGCCGCTGGCGCGCATGGCCGTGGTGGCCGGCATGTCGCGCAGTGCCTTCGCCGCCACCTTCCGCGCCACCACCGGCCTGACCCCGGCCGCCTACCTGACGCAGTGGCGCCTGACGCTGGCGGCCACGCAGCTGCGCGCCGGCCGCCCGCAGAAGCAGGTGGCCGCCGACCTCGGCTTCGCCAGCACCTCCTCGCTCAGCCGCGCCTTCCGCCAGCATTACGCGGCTTCGCCGCGAGAATGGCTGGAGCGCGACCGCTGAGGCCGTCGGCCGCCACGGCCCTGCGCCGCACCCCTTTGCCCATGTCCGCTCCCGACGCCACGTCCCCCGCCCCCACCCGCATCGCCCAGGTGATGGACCAGGTGCGCACGCGCATCGCCGCGCGCCAGCTGACGCCGGGCGAGAAGCTGCCGTCGATCCGTGCCCAGGCGGCCACGCTCGGCCTGTCGACCTCGACCGTGGTCGAGGCCTACGAGCGGCTGGCGGCCGAGGGCCTGATCCGCTCACGCCCGGGGTCAGGCTGGACCGTCGCCGCGCCGCTGGCCCCGCTGGCGCTGGCCCACATCGGGCCGCGGCGCGAGCGGGCGGTCGATCCGCTGTGGGTCTCGCGCCAGTCGCTGGAGGCCGACGATGCGCGCTGGCGCCCGGGCTGCGGCTGGCTGCCGCCCGACTGGCTGCCGCAGGCGGCGCTGCGGCGCGCGCTGCGGGGCCTGGGCCGCGCCGAGGACCGGGCGCTGACCGACTACGGACCGCCGCAGGGCCTGCCGGCCTTGCGCCAGTGGCTGGCCCGGCGTCTGGCCGAGCAGGGTGTGACGGCCTCACCGCAGCAGATCCTGCTGACCGGCTCGGGCACCCAGGCCATCGATCTGGTCTGCCGCTTCCTGCTGCAGCCCGGTGATGCGGTGCTGGTCGACGACCCCTGCTACTTCAATTTCCTGGCCGTGCTGCGTGCGCACCGGGTGCAGGTCATCGGCGTGCCCTGGACGACGGACGGGCCGGATCTGGCCGGCTTCGAGGCCGCCGTGGCCGCACACCGCCCGCGCCTGTACCTGACCAATGCCGGCCTGCACAACCCGACCGGCGCCCGCCTGGCGGCGCCGACGGCCCACCGCGTGCTGCGCCTGGCCGAGGCGGCCGGCATGACGGTGGTCGAGGACGAGGTGTTCGCCGATTTCGAGACCCATCCGGCACCGCGTTATGCGGCGCTCGACGGGCTGCAGCGCGTGGTGCAGGTCGGCAGCTTCTCGAAGGTCATGTCGGCGGCCGTGCGCAGCGGCCACATCGCCGCCCGCACCGACTGGATCGAGGGCCTGACCGATCTGCGCCTGGCCACCACCTTCGGCGGCGATGCGCTGGGCGCGGCCCTGGTGCTGGCGGTGCTACAGGACGGCCAGTGGCGCCGCCACCTGGACACGCTGCGCCTGCGTCTGGCGCGCGCCCGGCACACGGTGGCCGCGCGGCTGCAGGCCATCGGCATCACGCCCTGGGTGCAGCCGCAGGGCGGTCTCTTCCTGTGGGGCCGGCTGCCCGCGGGCGTGGACGCCAGCGCCCTCTCGCGTGCCGCGCTGATGCACGGGATCGTGCTGGCGCCGGGCAATGTCTTCAGCGCCGGGCAGACGGCCGACGGCTTCATGCGCTTCAATGTCGCGCAGATGGACGGCCCTGAGCCGCCGGCCACGACCGCCGACGGCCTGTGGCCGACCTTGCAGACGCTGTTGCGGACCCCGGACGTCCGCGGTCCGGCGCCCTCCCCCCACGACCGCCCCAGCCCATGACCTTGCCGACCCAGACCCTCCACCTGCGCGGCCACACGGCCCTCATGTCTTCCGTCAGGGACACGTTCAGTCCGGGCGTCAGGCCCGACCGCCGGTCGGCCTTCAGGATGACCACCGCGGTCAACGCCATCACCGCCGCCCTGGCCGCCGTCATCACGGCGCCGGGCACCGCCGCCGCGCAGCCCACCGCGCAGACCGCCGAGCCGGCGCCGCCGCTGTGGGAGCTGGGCATCGCCGGCCTGGCCGTGTCGCAGCAGGCCTATCCGGGCAGCGACCAGCGCCTGGGCCGGGCCCTGGTGCTGCCGTACGCGATGTACCGCGGCCGCGTGCTGCGCGCCGACCGCGAGACGGCCGGCCTGCGCGCGCTGCGCACCGAGCGCTTCGAGCTGGATCTGGGCGTGGCCGCGTCCTTCGGCGGTGGCAGCGACGAGATCGAGGCGCGCCAGGGCATGCGCCGGCTCGGCACGCTGCTGGAGGCCGGCCCGCGGCTGAAGTGGCGGCTGGGGGCGGATCCGGCCCGCAGCCCCTGGCGGCTGGAGCTGCCGCTGCGCGGCGTCTTCGACCTGAGCGACGGCGCGCGCCACCGTGGCCTGGCTTTCGAGCCCGAGCTGGTGTTCGAACGCAGCACGGCCGGCGGCTGGCGCTACAAGACCGCGGCCAGCGCCATCCTGGCCGACCGCCGGCTGGCCGCCCACTTCTACCGTGTGGACGCGGCCGAGGCCACCGCCACCCGCCCGGCCTACGACGCCCGCGGCGGCCTGCTGGCCTGGCGCGCCAGCCTGTCGGCCGGCCGCAGCCTGTCGCCGGACTGGCGCGTGGTGGGCTTCGCCCGGCTCGACACCGTGCACGGCGCCGCCAACGAGGACAGCCCGCTGGTGCGGCGCCAGAGCGGCAGCACGGTGGGCATCGGCCTGTTCTGGACCGGCCTGCGCTCGCAGGCGCCGGCCTGGGACTGAGGGCCCGGGGCGGACGTGGGGCGGGCATGGGCGGACACCCGCAGACACTGGCGGACAGCGGTGACCACGCCTCCGCTGCCCCCCATCCGACGGGCCGCATGCGCGGCATGCCGGCCCGTGAGCCGTCCGCCATCACCTTTCGCCATCACCTCACGCCGTTCGTCAGCCGCAGCGTGTGACCACTGACCGCGACCGCGGCCACTTCCCCCCATCGACCCGGCCCGACCATGACTTTCCAGCCCGCATCCGCCATCCCTCGCGCCGCCACGGCGCTGCTGACCACCGGCCTGCTGCTGCTCGGCGCCTGCGGCAGCACGACGGCCCCTTCCACGACCAGCGCGGCCACCACGGCCACCGCGGCCAACGCACCAGCGGCCTCGCCCGCCCGCACACCGCCGCCCCGACCCCTGCCCGCACTGGAGATGGCGCGTTACCTCGGCGTCTGGCACCAGGTGGCGCTGTATCCGAACCGCTTCCAGGCGCAGTGCCTGGACAGCACCACCGCCACCTACAGCCGGCTCGACGACGGCCGCCTGCGGGTGATCAACCGCTGCCGCACCGCGCGCGGCATGGACGAGGCCGAAGGCGTGGCCCGCCCACGCGACGGCGCGGTGGTCGGTGCCGACGGCTGGCTGCGGCCGGCCTCGCTGGAGGTCAGCTTCCTGCCGGCCGCGCTGCGCTGGACCGGCATCGGCTGGGGCCGCTACGACGTGCTGCAGCTCGGACCCGACGGCACCTGGTCCCTCGTCAGCGAGCCCACGCGCGAGTACCTGTGGGTGCTGTCGCGCACACCGACGCTGGACGCCGCGCAATGGGCCGCGATCGAGACCCGGCTGCGCGCCGAGGGCTTCGACCTGCAGCGGCTGCGGCGCGAGCCGGCGGCCGCGGCGGCCGCGCGCTGAGCGGCGCCGGCGACATCGGTGTCGATGTCGATGTCGATGTCGGTGTCGGTGTCGGTGTCGGTGTCGGTGTCGAACCGGTACCTCGGCCTCTGTCGGTACCGGGCTGACGGCCCCGTCCGGTGCCCGCCTCAATGCCGGGACGCCCCGGCCAGGCTGAGCCCCAGCGCCGCGAAGCTGGCGGCGAAGCCGCGCCGCAGCCAGGCCTGCACCCGCACCGAGCCCAGCACATGGCGCCGGCAGGCGTCGGCCACCCAGGCATAGAGCACGAACACGCCGAACGTGAGGGCCATGAAGACAGCGGACAGCATCAGCATCTCGGGCAGGCCCTCGCCGCGCTCGGGATGGATGAACTGCGGCAGGAAGGCGACGAAGAACAGCGTCAGCTTGGGATTGAGCGCGTTGACCAGCAGCGCCCGCAGCACCAGGCTCAGGCCCGAGGCCGCGGGCTGGGCGGCCTGCAGCGTGAAGGCCTGGCGGTCGCGCCAGGTCTGCCAGGCCAGCCACAGCAGCCAGGCCACGCCGGCCAGCTTCAGCGTCTGGAAGGCCAGCGCGCTGGCGTGCATCAGCGCGGCCAGCCCGGCGAGCGTGGCCAGCAGATGGGGCACGATGCCCAACGTGCAGCCAAAGGCGGTGACGATGCCGGCGCGCCGCCCCTGGCCGATCGCCACCGACAGCGTGAACAGCACGCCGGCACCCGGGATCAGCACGACGACGAGGGCGGTCAACAGGTAGTGGGCGGTGATCATCGGCGGGCGTGGGCAGGGGCCAGGGCGGGCCTTGCGGGCGCCGGGGCCACGGCCCCGACGGCAGGCCGGGCGGCGGCACAGGCCGGCCCGGATGCGCCGATTCAAGCGGCTGCGCGCCGTGCCGTCTTGTACGGCATTGCAGCGCAGCGCCGCAGGGCGCCGGGCGTGTAGCCGTAGCTGCGCACGAAATGCCGGTGCAGATGGCTCTGGTCGGTGAAGCCGAGCGCGGCGGCCACCTCGGCCACGGCCTCGCCACGCAACACACGGGCATGGGCCAAGGCCAGCCGGTGCTGCAGCGCCCAGGCATGCGGCGGCAGGCCCCAGGCGGCCTGGAAGCGCCGCAACAGCCGGTAGCGGTCCAGGCCGGCGTCGGCGGCCAGCTCGGCCAGGCCCGGCGGCGGGCCGTCGCACAGGGCCAGGCGCTCGCGCACGCGCTGCAGCAGCGGATCGGCCCGGCTGGCCGGTGTGGCCGGCGCGTGCTCCGGCCGCGCGTCCGCCGGACCGGCCACGGCGAAACCGTGCAGCACGGCGGCCAGCGCCTCGTCGCAGGCCAGATCGGTCAGATCGGGGGGCAGGTGCGGGGTCAGATCACCAGCTGGCCAGCGCAGGCCGCTGGCGGGGTCGTGCGGCCCGCGCCGCGCCGGAGCGCAGGGGCCGGTGGTGGCCGCGGTGGCCGCGGTGGCAGCGGTGGCGGACGTGGCGGAGAGGGGGGAAATGGCCGACATGGCCGCCCAATCCGCCAGCCGCGCATGCAGCGTGCGCAGCTGTGCGGCCAAGGCGGGCCGGCGCTGCACCGGCAGCAGCAGCGGCGCCCGCTGCAGATCGGGCAGACCCTCGTCCGCCCCGGACCACGGCAGGCCCGGCACGGCCTCCAGCAGCAGCATGCGCCAGCGGCGCGGATGGCCATCGAGCGGCCGGCCGTCATGGGTCTCGCCAGGGTTGGTGGCGATCACGTCACCAGCTACCGCCTCGACCTCGCCACGGCCGCTGTACGAGCGCTGGGCGCCCACCTCCACCAGGCCCAGCCCCCAGCCCTCGTGCCAGTGGCGGCCGAAGCTGCGCGCACTGCTGAGCGTGACCACGCGCGCGCCAGCCCAGGGCGTGGGCCGGACATCGGCATGGTGGGCGGGACGCGGTGCGGACATGGTCCGGCGCAGTCTGCCACGGCCCACGTCCAGGGCGGTGGCCACGACACGGGCCAGGCCGGCAGCGACCGGGCCATGGTGCGCGCACCCAGGCCCCGGCGACCGCCGTGGAGCCCCGACGCCACCCGCACGGCCCGGGCTGCCCGGCCGCCGGGCCCGAGGCACCGCCGACCGCCGACGACGCCCGTGCGGCGATGATGACGCCCGTGACCCCGCCGTCGACCCCATCCTCAGGAGCGCCCATGTCGAGTCCGCACCCCGGCCCCACCGCCACCCCGTTCGCCGCCACGCCCGAGCCGCCGTACTGGGCGGTGATCTTCAGCAACCAGCGCACGGCCGATGACGCCGAGGGCTACGGCGCGATGGCCGCCCGCATGGTCGAGCTGGCCGCCGGCCAGCCGGGCTTCCTCGGTGCCGAGAGCTCGCGCGGGGCCGACGGCTTCGGCATCACCGTCTCCTACTGGACCGACGAAGCGGCCATCGCGGCCTGGAAAGCGGTGGCCGAGCACCGCATCGCGCAGGAGCTGGGCCGCAGCCGCTGGTATGCGCGGTTCCACACCCGGGTGGCGCGGGTGGAGCGGGCCTACACGATGGGTTGAGGCGCCGGATCAGCGGCGCTGGTCGCGGTCGGCGATCAAGGCCGCCTGGATGCGCTGCAGGATCTCCAGCACCTCGGCGGTCGCCGACACCGGATGCCAGGGATGCTCGGTCTGCCCGGCCAGGATGGCCTCGTGCACGGCGCGGAACATCGGCACATAGCCCGCGCCCTCGCGCGGAAAGGCCAGCTCCTCCACCGAAGGAGGCGCCGGGGGCCGCCCGAGGGTGACGCGCAGCGCGGCCGGCGAGAACAGCGGCTCGGTGAACTCGATCGCGCCCTGGCGTCCGCCCAGCCAGCCCCGCGGCGGCACCATGAAGGTGATCGAGGTGGCCAGCTGCGCCAGGCGACCGTCGACATGGCGCAGCGTGATCGCCTCTTCCAGGTCGACGCCATCGGGGCGCACGGTGCCGGTGGCCGACACCTCCACCAGTTCGCCCAGG
Organism: Pseudaquabacterium rugosum; assembly: GCF_038066575.1. Taxonomy (NCBI): domain Bacteria; kingdom Pseudomonadati; phylum Pseudomonadota; class Betaproteobacteria; order Burkholderiales; family Sphaerotilaceae; genus Pseudaquabacterium; species Pseudaquabacterium rugosum. The sequence goes on from NZ_JBBUTF010000011.1 coordinate 75,776, forward strand.
AACATGCGGGCCAGCGTGACCGTGTAGACCGCCATGTCATAGAGCGCGCCGCCGCCGAGCGCGGCATCCCAGAAGCGCGCGGGCCCGTCGGGCGGCACCGGGTAGCCGAGCCCGGCCTGCAGGAAGCGCGGCTCACCGATGGTGCCGGCGGCCACCAGATCGACCGCCTTGCGCACGGCCGGGCTGAACTTCATCCACATCGCCTCCATCAGGAACACGCCGCGCTCGGCGGCGATGCGTCCCAGTGCGCGGGCCTCGTCGGCACGCATCACCAGGGGCTTCTCGCACAGCACGTGCTTGCCCGCCTGCAACGCCTGACGGGCGAGCGCGAAGTGGGTGCTGTGGGGCGTGCCGATGTAGACCGCGTCCACTTCCGGGCTGGCGCACAGCCGGTCGTAGTCGCCGAAGGCCAGCGGCAGGCCCTCGGCCTGCGCGAAGGCCGCGGCGCGCTCGGCCGAGCGCGAGCAGATGGCGACGACCTCGGCCTGGGCGCACTGCCGCAGATCGCCCACGGTGCGGCGGGCGATGCCGCCACTGCCCACCACCGCCCAGCGCAGACGGCGAGCGGTGGCGATCGGGGTCGAGGACGTGTCGGGCGCCGATTCGGATGATGAGGGCATGGTCACAAGGTCAAGGTCAAGGTCAAGGTCAATGGGCAGACGCGGGAGCGCCGTGAGTCTGGAGGGCCGGCAGGCGCCAGGCCAGAAAGGCACCCAGCACCATCATCGACAGCAGGCCCGGCAGGGCCTGGAGCAGGCTGGACGGTGCGAAGCTGGCCTGCGCGGACGACGGCATCAGGCCGGCGACCAGGGCGATGGCGGCCACGGCGGCGAACTGTCGGCCGGCGTTGACGACGCCGGAGGCGCCGCCAGCCTGATCGCGTGGCACCGACTGCAGCGTCACGGTGGTCAGCGGCGGGCCGATGAAACCCACGCCCAGCCCGGCCAGGCCCTGGGCCAGCAGCCCGGGCCAGGCCAGCACCCAGTGCACCGGATCGCCCCACAGGCCGGTCCCCACGGCGGCCATCAGCATCAGACCGGCACTCTGCAGTGCCAGGCCCAGCACGATGCAGCGCGCGCCCAGCCGGGCGAAGGCGAGGCGACCGAGGGTGGTGACGCTCAGCATGACGCCGAGCGCGATGGGCATGCACAGCAGCGACATCTGGGTGGCCGTCAGCCCAGCGCCCACCTGCCAGGCCAGGGTGAGCACGAACAGGTAGGCCGGCAGCACGCCGGTGCACACCAGGGACAGCAACAAGCCGAGCCGGTAGCCGCGGTCGCGCAGGAGCGCGGGCTGCATCACCGGGCGCTCACCCCGGGCCTCCAGACGACGGCAGTGGCGCCACAGCAGCATCGTCAGCAGTGGGGCGCTGCCCAGCCAAGCGAGCAGCCCCGGGCTCCAGCCCTGCTCAGGGCCCTGCATCAGCGGCACGGCCCAGGCCAGAGCGGCGGCCAGGCACCAGACGGTGCCGGCCAGATCCAGGCTTCCTCGGGCCACCGACGGGTCCGGCGGCAGCAGGCGCCAGCCGCCGAGCATGGCCATCAATCCGACCGGCAGGTTGATCAGGAAGACCGCGCGCCATCCCAGCCCGGCCACGTCGGCATCGACCATCAGGCCACCGACCACCGGTCCCAGGGCCGATGACACACCCCCCAGCAGGCCGAAGATGGTGAAGGCCCGCATGCGTTCATGCGGTGCATACATCGCCTGCATCAACGACAGCACCTGCGGCACCATCAGCGCGCCACAGGCCCCCTGCACCGAGCGCGCCATCACCAGACCCGCCGCGGACGTCGCCAGCCCGCAGGCCATCGAGGCCAGCGTGAAGCTGCCCACGCCCCACAGGAACATCGTGCGGTGGCCGAACAGATCACCCATGCGCCCACCGATCACCAGCAGCACGGCGAAGGCCAGCGCGTAGGAAGCGACGAACCAGGCCACCTGCACCGGATCGGCCTGCAGATCGACCCCCATCGCGGGCAAGGCCACGTTGACGATGGTCACGTCCAGCAGATCCATCACGAAGGCGATGGCCACGACGATGAAGGCCCAGGTGCGCCGGCGCCCGTCCAGGCCCGGCGCCACGCCGGCGCGCGGAGTCGACACGCCCGACCCCATCAGACGTGCCGGTTGACGAGCTGCTCCAGCAGCTCCTGCCGGCCCGAACGGGGCTGCGGCGACAGATCCTGCGCATGCACCCTGTCGGCCAGCGCGTCCAGCCCGCTGCCGCCCAGGATGGCCTGGCCCAGCGCCCCGTCCCAGCCGGCATAACGTTCGTCCCGTGGGTGCTCCAGATCGCCGGACTCGTGCAGCGCAGCCGCGCACAGGAAGGCGCGCGCCAGCGTGTCGACGCCGCCGACATGCGCGATCAGCACATCGGTGAGCTCGATGCTCTGGCGCCGCACCTTGGCGTCGAAATTCATGCCGCCCTGCCCCAGACCACCGTGGCGGATGATCTCCAGCATGGCCGGCACCAGTTGCACGTGGTTGTTCGGGAACTGGTCGGTGTCCCAGCCCAGCTGCTCGTCGCCGCGGTTGGCGTCGATCGAGCCCAGCAGGCCGAGCGCCGCGGCGGTGGCCACCTCGTGCTCGAAGCTGTGGCCGGCCAGCGTGGCGTGGTTGACCTCCAGGTTGACCTTGACCTCGCCTTCCAGACCGTAGCGCTGGAGGAAGCCGTGGACGGTGGCGGTGTCGTAGTCGTACTGGTGCTTGGTCGGCTCCTGGGGCTTGGGCTCGATCAGGATCGTGCCGCGGAAGCCGATCTTGTGCTTGTGCTCGACCACCGCGGCCAGGAAGCGTCCGTACTGGTCCAGCTCCCGGCGCAGGTCGGTGTTCAGCAAGGTCTCGTAGCCTTCGCGACCGCCCCACAGCACGTAGTTGGCGCCGTCCAGGCGCTGCGTCCATTCCAGCGCATGCTTGACCTGCGCCGCCGCGTAGGCGTACACCTCGGGATCGGGGTTGGTCGCCGCACCGGCCATGTAGCGCGGATGGCTGAACAGGTTGGCCGTGCCCCACAGCAGGCGCACGCCGCTGTCCTGCATCTTGCGTGCGGCGCGCTCCAGCACGGCATCGAGCATCGCGTTGGATGCACGCAGGGTCGCACCCTCGGGGGCGACGTCGCGGTCATGGAAGCACCAGAACGGCAGACCCAGCACGCGGAACACATCGAACGCGTTGTCCAGCTTGAGCTGCGCGGCCGCCAGCGGATCGCCGTCGGACCACGGCCGCCGGAAGACATCGGCACCGAGGGCGAACGGATCCTGACCACCCCAGCAGAAGGTGTGCCAGTAGCAGACGGCCGGCCTCAGGTGCTCGGCCAGCGTCTTGCCGAGCACCACGCGGTCCGCGTCATACCAGCGGTAGGCCAGCGGATTGCGGCTGTCGGGCCCTTCGTAACGTACGGTGGGCAGGTCGTCGTAAGGACGTGAGGTCATGGGAACTCCCTCCCGGCGGCCGGCAGCCGCCCGGGAAGATGAAGAGATGGATCGGTGTAGCGCCGGCCGGTGGGCGCTCAGCCCACGAAACGATGGCGCCCGCCACCGGATTGGCCGCGCGAGAGCACCACGTTGGCCAGCGCGATGGCGATGCACACCACGCCGAACACGACGAAGGCCTGCAACAGCCCACCCGTGAGCTGGCGCACGCCGGTCACCAGGAAGGGGGAGACGAACTGGCCGAGGAAGAAGGCACTGCACCACCAGCCCATGCCGCGGCCGCGGAAGCGCTCGGGCAACTCGCGCAGGCTCCAGCCGATCAGGATGGGAATGGTCATGCCGGCGGCCAGCTGCTGCACGAAGGCGAAGGCCATCGTCGCCTCCAGGCCGAGCGCCAGACCGATGCCGGTCAGGCCGATGCCCAGCAGCACGAACAGGACGGAGAACTGCAGCGTGTGGCTCTGACCCGCGATCTTGCGGAAGAGCAGGGATCCCACCGGCACGCCGATGCTGGCCAGCGCGGTGTAGAAGCCCAGCTCGCTGCCGGTGCGGATGCCCATCTGGTCGAGCGCCAGCGAGAACTGCAGCGTGTAGACGAAGTAGACCGACGACAGGCCGAAGGTGGTCAGGGCAAGGCGCACCATCAGCCCGGACGGAAAGGCCATCACCGTGGCCGTGCCGGGCTCATGGTCCTGCGGCTGGCTGCGGCGCTCGGGCTCGTAGACCGCGAAGGCGGCGAAGGCCGCGATGCCGAGGGCCACCGCATAGATCAGGAACGGCAGGTTCCACGCGATCATCGACAGGCGACCGCTGGCACCCACCAGCACGGCGCCGAGGGCCGGGCCGACGAAGCTCTGCCACATCAGCCACCTGGCCCGCTGCTCCTTGTCGAAGTAGTCGCCCAGCAGGGTGTTGCCGATGGTCAGGATGAAGGCCTCGCCCACGCCCAGCAGCAGCCGCCCGGCCATCAGCGCCTCGAAGGTGCTGATGAAGAAGGGCAGCACGCCGCCCAGGCCGTAGAGCGTGGTGAAGATCAGCAGCAGGCGGCGCCGGCCGATGCGGTCGGTGAGCTTGCCCGCGTAGGGCGAGAACAGCGCCACGCACAGGCCCGGGGCGGACAGCACCAGCGGGGCCAGCGTCTGGATGCCGCCGACCTGCGGAAAGGCCTGCACCAGCGCGGGCACGATGGGCATCAGCGTGACGATGGCCATCATCGGCAGGATGCCGATCATGATGACGACCAGGCCCTGGGCCAGGCCGGCACGGCGGGTGGGGTTCATGTTGTCTCCTGATCTTCTGTGGGCCGGGGTCCGCAGGCCTCAGGCCCGCAGTTCGGGCGAATGGCCGTACTCACGGCCGATGTGGTCGCAGGCGCGGGCGGTCAGCGCCATCGTCGTCAGCGTGGGGCCGCAGGTGCCGTTGGTGACGAAGCAGCTGCTGTCGGTGACGAACACGTTCGGGGCGTCCCACACCTGGTTGTGCGGGTTGAGCACCGAGTCCTTGGGATCGCTGCCCATGCGCGCGCCGCCACACTCGTGGATCGCGCCGCCGACGGCCACGCTGCGCTTGTAGGCCATGCGGAACATCAGGCGCTCGTACCACTTGGCGTTGGGCATGAAGGGCCCGTCGGACGAGATGCCCTGCGGGCTGATGAGGAAGTCGACGTTGAGGCCGGCGGCCTTCATCACGTCCTTCTGCACCTGCACCTGATCGGCCAGCAGCTTGCGGTCGTTGTCGCGCAGGCGGATGCTCACCGAGGGGATGGGCACGCCCAGGCGGTCGCGCCTGGAAGCCAGGCTGACCCGGTTGTCGGCGTACGGCAGGATCTCGCCATGGCCGGTCAGACCGAACACCGAATCCATGTGCGGCGGCAGCATCGGCCGGCCGACGATGCCCTGCAGGTTGAAGCCACCGGCATAGCCGAGCGCCCCCGGGTTCTTCAGCTGGCGGAAGCGCGGGATGTAGATGCCACCGTGGTTCTCGGCCGGCGTCTTGCCGTCGACCAGCTCGCCGCCCTTGAAGCCCGGCACGGTGCCGAAGCCCAGCGTCAGCATCTGGTCCATGAAGTAGCGGCCCACCAGGCCGTGGGCATTGCCCAGGCCCTGCGGGTGCTTCTCGCCGCGGGAGTTCAGCAGCAGGCGGATCGACTCGATGGTCGATGCGCACACCATCACCACATTGGCCCGGACCTCGTGGCGCTGGCCGGTGACACGATCGATGTAGGTGACGCCGGTGGCCTTGCCGCTGTGGGGATCGGTGTTGATCCGCTCGACCGGTGCGTTGGCGCGCAGCGTCAGATGGCCGGTGGCCGCCGCGGCCTGCAGCGGGGTGGTGGTCCGGTTGCGCTGGCCGTCGACCGGCGTGGCCTCCTTGCGCACGTAGCGCCAGGCCATCACCTTGGCATCACCGAAGCGCGCCTCGACCTTCTGCTTGAACTGCTGCTCGGCGCGGGACAGGCCGGCGGGCTGCACGCGTTCGCCGCTCGGGCAGTAGGCCAGGCCATCGTCATTGCCGACGATGCCGAGGAAGCGCTCCACATGTCCGTAGTAAGGCGCCAGCTCGTCGTAGCTGATCGGCCAGTCGAAGCCGGCGCCTTCATGGCTCCTGAACTTGAAGGTATGGTCCGACATGCGCAGCGCCACCCGGCCCCAGGACAGGAAGCGGCCGCCCACCTGCTTGCCACGCAGCCACAGGTAGAAGTCCTGCGGCGACTCGTAGGGGTGCTCGTTGTCGTTGACGAACAGGAAGGCCTTCTCGGGTGAGTAGAACGAGGTCAGCGCCTGCTTGTGCTGGCCGGTCATGCCGGCCTTGATGCGCGCCCAGGAGCCGATGGCGGCGAACTGGGCCTTGGCGGCACGCTCGAACTGCTCCTCGGGCAGCGGGCCGCCGGCCTCCAGCACCAGCACCTTCAGGCCGCGCTCGGTCAGCTCCTTGGCGGCGATGCCGCCGGTGGCGCCGGAGCCCACGACGATGGCATCGAAAGAGGAATCAGGGGTCATGATGTCTGCGGATCCAGTTCGGGCTCAGAGGCCCAGCGCGCGACGGGTCAGCGCCAGTGATTCGGCGATCGGCCGGCTGGGCAGGTACTCCAGTCCGACAGCGCCGGTGTAGCCGCGCTCGCGCAGCAGCGGCAGCAGGGTGGGCCAGGGCAGCGTCCCGGTGCCCGGCTCGTGGCGGCCTTCCAGGTCGGCCACCTGCACATGGCCGACCAAGCCGATGCGGTCGGCGAAGGCCTGCTCGAAGGTCTCGCCACTGACGGCGCCGTGGTAGACGTCGGCCAACAGGCGCAGCGCGGGGCTGTTCACTTCCTCGACGATGTCCAGGCCCTGGCGCACGGTGTGCACCGCCATCAACTGGCCGCCGATGACCATGTGCACCGGCTCCAGCAGGATCTGCGCGCCGCCGTCCTCGGCGATGCGGGCGGCCTCGCGCAGCACCTGGACGATGCGGGTGCGTTGCTCCGCCTCGTTCACGCCGGCCATGCGGAAGCCCGAGGCCACGATCATGCGGGCGCCGCCCAGGCGCTGCGCCACCGGCACCGCGTCGCGCACGCCGGACAGCACGGTGGCGTGGTCGGCCACATCCACCAGGCTGGCGCGCGGGTCGACGCAGAAGCTGTTCACGGCCACGCCGGTTTCGGCCATCACGTCGACGATGGCGTCCAGCGGCTTGTCGCGCCACAACCAGGTGTCCACGGCGTCGAAGCCGTCGGCGCGTGCGGCGCGGAAGCGCTGGATGAAGTCCGGATGCTCGGCCTGGTAGAGCATCTCGATGCAGGGGATGAGCTTCATGCCTGGGCCTCGGCCATGCCGAAGATCTCGCGGGTGCGCTGCAGCGAAGCCAGCGTGCCGTTGCTGGGCCGGTACTCCAGGCCGATGTCGCCGGTGTAGGCGGCGCGTTGCAGGGCCGGCAGCCAGGTCGCCCAGTCGATGGTGCCGGTGCCGGGCTCGTGGCGGCCGTTGGTGTCCGCCACCTGCACGTAGCCGATCAGGTGGGCGCGCTTGAGGATCTCGCGCCAGTCCTCGCCCATGACCTCGGCGTGGTAGGCGTCGTACAGCAGGCGCACGGCCGGGCTGTCCACGGCTTCCACGATGTCCAGGCCTTCGAGGGCCGAGCCCATGAAGAAGCCGACGTGGTCGATGCGCGTGTTCAGCGGCTCCAGCAGCAAGCGCATGCCGGCGGCCTGCACGCGCGGCGCGGCTTGTCTCAGCAGGTAGACCATGTTGTCGTGCTGCTCGGTGGCCGAGGCGCCGGCCAGGGCCGGGCCGCCGGCGATCACCATGTCCTTCGCGCCCAGGCGCTGGCACATGGCCATCGTGCGGTCGATGGCGTCCAGCACATACGCCTCCTTGCTGCGGTCGACACAGCCCACGCGCGGCCCGACGGTCAGGCTCAGCAGGCGCACGCCGGTGGCCTTCAGCGCGGCCTCCACCGCGTCCATGCCGGTCGGGCTCCACATGTGGAACTCCACACGGTCCAGCCCGGCGGCGGCGGCCGCGTGGATGCGCGCCGGCAGGTCGCCGGCCTCGTTGAACATGTACAGGTCTTCGATGACCGCGGAAAGCTTCATGGTGGTCCTTCTTGGCTGGGGGACTGCGGGCCTGGATCAGGCCAGCAGCGGCTGCAGCACATGGCGAACGGTCCAGGCGTTCTGCATCATGGCTGCGGCCTGGGGCCCGGGGCCCTGGTCGCTCTCGACGATCAGCCAGCCGGCGTAGCCGGTCTCGCTCAATGCCTTCATCAGCGCCGGCCAGTCGACCTGGCCGGTGCCGATCTCGCCGAACCAGCGGGCGATGCCGCGCTGGCCGCCGGCCTTCATCAGGGCGCGCTCGGCGTTGGGGGCGACGTACTCGCCCAGCGTGTCGGTGGCCAGCGCGTCCTTCAGGTGGACGTGCCAGACCCGCGTGTGGAAGCGGCGCAGCCAGGCCGCCACGTCGTGGCCGGCGATGGTCAGCTCGGCCGTGTCCAGCGCCAGGCCCACGGTGAGCGGGTCCAGCCGGGCCAGCCAGGCGGCGAAGGCGTCCAGCTCGCGCAGTGGGGACAGCGCGTCCAGGTGCAGCGCGGTGCGCACGCCGTGGCGGGCGGTCATCGCGCCCACCGCGTTCCAGCAGTCGGCGGCAGCGGCCTGGCGCTCGGCGTCCAGGCCGCCGTGGCGGCCGTGCGGCGGCAGCGCGCGCAGCACCAGCACCTCGCCCCCGACCTCGGCCAGGAAGCGGGCGAACACCTCGGCCTGCTGCAGCAGCAGGGCGTGGTGGCCGCGGTCGCTGCAGTCCAGGCCGTGGTGCAGCTCCTCGAAGCTCATCTGCAGCGGGTCGAGGAACAGGCTGGCCACGCGCTGGATGCCCCACTCGCGCAGCTTGAGCTTGAAGTGGTCCACCGAACCGAAGTTCTGCACGATGTTCTCGGGCCGGCCCATCGGGTCCCAGCGGCCGGTGCCGGCGCTCAGCTCGATGGCATCGAAGCCGCAGGCCGCCGTGGTCTTGAGCGCGCGTTCCTGCTGCTCCATGCGGGCGAAGCCGGTGAAGCCCGCCTTCCACTGGTTGGTGGCGTAGCCCCAACGGGCTTGTCGAACATCAGTCATGAATCGGCCTCAGCACGTTGCGGATGTGCCAGGCCGCGATGGCCGTGCTCTCGGGGTAGTTGCCGCCGCCCACATCGGCCTTGTCGTGTTCCACGCCCACCCAGCCCGCCCAGGCGGTGTCCTTCATCGCCGTGTACAGCGCGGGAAAGTCCACCAGGCCGCCCTCGGTGCCGATCTCGTAGAACCAGCGGTCCGTGGTGGGAGCCATCACCTCGGCATCGGGCTTGCGGCGGTAGTCGCCGTTCAAGTCCACGTGGTGGGTGTCCTTCAGGTGGAAGGCGGCCACGCGTTCGCGCTGCTGGATGAACAGGTTCACCGGGTCGACACCGGCGATCACGTGCTGGGCCGTGTCCAGGCACAGGAACACGTAGCGCGGATCGGTCCAGTCGTAGAACTTCTTCAGCTGATCGGCGCTGCGGATGCCGCAGAAGAACTCGTGGTGGCAGCAGGTCTTGACGCCATAACCTTCCAGCGTCATTTTCCCGATGCGGTTCCACAGCTCGGCGCAGGCGCGGATCTTGTCGTCGGTGACCGGCTCCACGTCAAAGTACAGCCCCGCGGGCATGACGATGAAGTTCTGCACGCCCAGGCCGGCGCTGCTCTTCATGATGTGTTCGGCGTAGCCGGCCATGCGGTCGTGCGTGGCGCGCACGTGCGGGGTGCTCTGGCGGGCGTCGTACATCACGGCGTGGAACAGGCTCAGCACGCGGTCGATGCCGCGGCTTTGCATGTGGGCCCGCGCCGCCTCCAGCGAGCCGAACAGGTCGCGCAGCACCGGCAGGTGGAAGTCGAAGGTCTCGATGGCCTCGAAGCCCACGCCGGCGATCTGCTTCAGGAAGGCGTCGAAGCGCTCGACGGACGTGTACTGCGACAGCGGACCCTGGGGCGTGTCCACGCGCCAGTGGTCCATGTAGGCATAACGCAGATTCCGCCCGGCCAGCGGCGCGCCAATCTGGCTCACGCGGTCGCTCCGGTGTGCTGGGCAATGATTCGCCGTGCCTGCGCCTGGTGCTTGGCCACCATGTCGAAGGCATCGACATTGCGCATGTAGAGGTGGCCCTCCCATTCGCTGGACATGAAGCCGGTGAAGCCGCCGTCGTGGAACACCGGCAGGATGCTGCCGTAATCGATCGAGGCCTCGTTACCCTGCTCGTCGAAGTCGTAGAACTTGCCGTGCACGTGGACCACCTGCGGCATGATCTCCTTCCACATCTCGGCGGTACCGGGGCTGAGGATGTTGAACATCACGGCCAGCGCGCTGACATCGGCAGGGTCGGCATTCAGCGGCTCGACGCGGCGCGAGAACTCCTGGCGCTTCCAGCCGGCGTCCTTGGGCAGTTGCCAGACTTCCAGCGCCAGCTGGATCAGGTCTTCGGGCAGTTCCTGGCGGCGCAGGTTGGCGATGTAGGTGGCCGGCAGGCGGCTGGCGCAGCAGCCGAAGTCGGGGATGAAGCCCAGCAGCGGCGAGTTGGCCTTGGCATAGGCCTCGCGCCAGGCCATCACCGGCGGGGAGCTGGGGTTCAGCGGCGCATGCACCTCGGGGCCGATCTGGATGCCGTGCTTCTCCAGCAGCGGCAGCAGGCGGATGATCACCTCCACCGGCGCCGCGAACTGGCAGCGCACGGTGGGGAAGCCCATCTTGGCGGCGGCCTCGATCTGCGGTGCGTGGTAGGCCACGGCCTCGTCCACGCTCATCATCGTGCCGCGGCGGATGGCCATGTCGGCGTTGATGCTGAGGCAGCTAGGCGTGAGCTGGTACTTCGCCATCAGGTCCTTGAAGCGCGCGGCGAAGTCGTCGCTGACGTTCGGGAAGCCACGGATGCTGGAGAAGCCGATGAGCTCCAGGCCCGGGCCAAGCTGGCGCTTGGCCACCTCGGCGATCAGGTCCTCGAAGCCGTAGCGGCGCTCATGCCACTCGTTGGTGAAGCTGTACAGCGTGGAGCCAAGCTTGAAGCCCTTGGGCGTGGCGCTGGTCTGGGTTGCGGTCATGGTGAGGGATCCGTGCGGAGTAAGAGAGCGGGGGCTTCAGGCAGCCTGGATGGCCGCGTCGCCACAGGTCACATGGGTCAGCATCGGGATGTAGGGCGGGTACAGGTTCAGCGTCACCACGACGTGGTGCGGACCTGCCGCCAGCGGCTGGGCCGTGGGCACGCGCAGCAGCACCGAGTCCTGGATGAACCAGACCGTGCCCGTCTGCTCGGGCAGCTCGGCGAGCGCGTAGCGGCGGCCTTCGTACTCGACGGTGGCGCCCTCCAGCGACAGCGGCTGACCGTCGACCAGCAGTTGCGTCGGCATGACCACCGACAGCGGCAGCGAGCGGTACCAGGGCAGGCGCAGGTCCAGCACCAGGCCCTCGGGGGTGACGAGGGAATCCTCGGCAGTGATCAGGTAGTCGCTGAAGGCGTTCTTGAAGAAGCGGGCCATGGCAGGCTTTCGGGCGTGGGGGCAGCTCAGGCCGCCAGGGTGAGGGGACGGCCCGTGCGCGTGGTGGGCACGAAGGGCAGGTAGGACACGCGGTAGCGGATGGCGATGTCCACGTGGTGGTCGCCGGCAGTGAGCCCGCCCGGCTGCGCGACCTCGACGCGGGCCTTCTCGCCGAAGTTCCACTTCTCGTCGAAGCAGCGCTCCATCTCGTCCAGGCTCCAGCTGCGGCCGCGCAGCGACAGGCGCACGGCCTCGCGCGCAACGGCTTGGCCGTCCACGGTGATGGCGATGTCCTCGACCATCGACAGGCCCAGGCCGCGGTAGTAGGGCAGGCGCGCCTGCAGGGCGAAGCCGGTGGTCTGGCCGTTGCGCACGACGTTCTCGAAGCCGTCGTCGCAGAGCATGTGTTGGTCCATCATGATGGCGTTCTCCTCGGTTGTTCGGTCAGGCCTTCAGGGCGGCAGGCATGGTCTCGTCCAGCAGGCGGCACAGCATGCGGTGCTGGCGCTTGACCTGCTCGACCGACTGCACCTCCTCGGCGTCCTCGACCCAGCGGTTGCCCTCGTACTCGGAGCAGATGTGGCCCCGGTAGCCGCCCTGCTTGAGCACCGCGACGATCTCGTCGTAGGGGATGGAGTACTCCACGTCGTCCTCGGTCATCTCGTAGAACTTGCCGTGGATGTTGTGGATGCGGTGCATGAACTCCAGCATCCGCTTGGGCTCGAAGGCGGCGTTGTGGCGCAGCGTCTCGGCCATGGCCAGGGACGGGCCGGTGCCGCCCATCTCGCGCACGTCCAGCAGCACGTACTCGCTGAGCACGCGGTCCTCGTAGGCCTTCTCGATGTGGTCGGCGATGTGCTGCGGCACGCCGTTGCGGATGAAGCGCTGCTTCCACACGCGCGGGAAGCGGTGCAGGAACATGCCCATGTCGGGCAGGTAGCCCAGGGCCTTGGAGCCCGACTTCTCGTAGGCCTCGGCGTGGCGGACGATCCAGGGGTGATCGAAGTGCAGCGGTGCGTGGATCTCGATCAGGATCTTGATGCCCTTGTCCTCGGCATAGCTCGCACAGGCCACCAGCACCTCGGGCGAGATCGAGACCAGCGCGCGGATGCAGGGCATGCCGAGCGCGGCGCCGAAGTCGATGTCGCGCTTGACGCTGGCCACCTGGTCGGCAAAGGACATCATCTGGCCCTTGACGCGCTTGTAGTCCAGCATGAAGTCGTGGCAGACCGGGTGGGTGCCGTACTTCTCCATCAACGCGTGCCAGTGGGCGATCTCCGCCATGGGCATGCCCACCTCGGGCCAGCCGGTGAAGGACTGCTCGCCCACCACCTCGATGCCAGTGGCGCCGATCTCGGCGCAGGTGCGGATGCAGTCTTCCAGGCTCATCTTGCGCAGGAAGGTGTCGTTCTGGAAGCTGTAGAGGCTGACGCCTCGCTTGATCTGGTGGCCCATGGTGGTCTGCTCCTCGAAGGTGTGATGTGCGCTGCGGTTGCGCGGTGGTCCGGTGACGATCAGGCGGTGGCAGGCAACGGCACCCACTGGCCGCCCTGGCGGGCCGAGTGCTGTACCGCCTCGATGAACTGCACGCCGCGCAGGCCGTCGTCGATGGTCGGAAAGTGGCTGTCGGGGTCGGCCGGAAGGCCGCCGGCGCGGGCCTGCACCAGGTGCGCGGCCACATCGGCATAGAGGCTGGCGAAGGCCTCCAGATAGCCTTCCGGATGCCCGCCGGGCAGGCGGTTCAGCCGCTGGCCGGCGTGCAGGAAGCCCGCGCCGGCGCGCTCGAGCAGCTGGGTCGGCTGACCCAGCGGCGTGTAGCGCAGCTGGTTGGGATGTTCCTGGCGCCATTCCAGCCCGCCCTGGCTGCCGAAGACGCGCAGGCGCAGGTCGTTGAGGTGGCCGGGGGCGACCTGGCTGGCCCACAGGCTGCCTCGCGCGCCGCCGGCATAACGCATCATCACCTGCACGTTGTCATCGATGCCACGGCCCGGCACGCAGCTGCTGAGCTCGGCGCAGACCTGTTCCAGCGCCAGGCCGCTGACATAGTCGGCCAGGTGCCAGGCGTGGGAGCCGATGTCGCCGATGGCGCCCCCGCCGGCCTTTGCCGGATCGGTCCGCCATGCCGCCTGCTTGTGCTCCCCGCTGCGCTCGACCGGCTCGGTCAGCCAGTCCTGGGCATACTCGACCTGCACCACCCGGATGTCACCCAGGCGGCCCTGTCGCACCAGCTCGCGGGCCATCCGCACCATCGGGTAGGCGCTGTAGTTGTGCGTGACCGCGAAGATCAGGCCACGACGGCGCGCCAGCTCGGCGAGCTGCCGCGCATCCTCGCTGCGCACCGTCACCGGCTTGTCGCAGATGACGTGGATGCCGGCCTCCAGAAAGGCGCGGGCCACCGGCGCATGCACATGGTTGGGGGTGACGATGACCACCGCCTCGATGCCGTCGGCGCGCTGGGACTCGGCGCGGGCCATCGCCTCATGGTCGTCGTAGATCCGGTCCTCGTCCAGGCCCAGCGCACGACCCGAGCGACGGGCCTTCTCCGGCGTGGACGACAAGGCACCGGCCAGCAGCACGTACTGATCGTCCAGACGTGCGGCAATGCGGTGGACGGCGCCGATGAAGGCACCCTCGCCACCACCGACCATGCCCAGGCGGATGCGCTCGGCCTTCCGTGCCGTCGTGCTCGGGGCGACCATCTCAGTTCAACCCCAGCATGCGGCGCAGCTGCGCGGGATCGGCCTGGCTGCCGGCGAAGTCGTCGAAGGCCTTCTCGGTGACCTGGATGATGTGGTCGCGGATGAAGGGCGCACCCTCGGCCGCGCCCTGTTGCGGGTGCTTCAGGCAGCATTCCCACTCCAGCACGGCCCAACCCTTGAAGTCATGCTGCGCCAGCATCGAGAACACCGCCTTGAAGTCCACCTGGCCATCGCCAAGGGAGCGGAAGCGGCCGGCACGCTCCTGCCAGGACTGGAAGCCGCCGTAGACGCCCTGCCGGCCGTCCGGCCGGAACTCCGCGTCCTTCACGTGGAAGACCTTGATGCGATCGTGATAGAGGTCGATGAACTGCAGGTAGTCGAGCTGCTGCAGCACGAAGTGGCTGGGGTCGTAGGCGATGGCCAGTCGCGGATGGTGGTCGACCCGCTCCAGCAGGCGGTCGAAGGTCACGCCGTCGTGCAGGTCCTCGCCCGGGTGCAGCTCGAAGGCCACGTCCACACCCACCTCGTCGTACGCATCGAGGATCGGCCGCCAGCGGCGGGCCAGCTCGTCGAAGGCCTCGTCGACCAGGCCGGCCGGGCGCTGGGGCCACGGGTACAGATAGGGCCAGGCCAGCGCACCCGAGAAACTGATGCTGGCATTCAGACCGAGGTGCCGCGAGGCGCGGGCCACCTTGCGCAGCTGGTCGACCGCCCAGCGCTGGCGCTCGGCCGGACGACCGCGCAGGGCCGCCGGGGCGAAGGCGTCGAAGGCCTCGTCATAGGCCGGATGCACCGCCACCAGCTGACCCTGCAGATGACTGCTGAGCTCGGTGATGGCCACGCCGTTCTCACGCGCGATGCCCGCGAACTCGTCGCACCAGGTCTGGCTCTCGGCGGCACGGTCGAGGTCGAACAGCCGGGCGTCCCAGGTCGGAACCTGGACGCCGCGGTAGCCCAGCTGCGCCGCCCATGCGGTGATGGCGGGCCAGGAGTTGAAAGGGGCCTGATCACCCGCGAACTGCGCGAGGAAGATCGCCGGGCCTTGGAGAGTTTGCGCCATGGTGTTGCGACAGGGGGCCGGGCCGCCCGGACGGGCGGCCGCAGCCGGAGTGGAGCGCCGCCCGCTGCGGGGAACGGCGCGGAAGGACGTCAGAAGTTGGACGTCAGGCGGACGCCGTAGGTCCGCGGATCGGTCGTGGTGGCCGCGCCCGGCATCACCGCCGCCACGCCCACCTTGTCGGTGATGTTGCGGATGTAGCCCTGCACGGCGTACCGGTCGTCCGGGCTGCGCCAGGTGACGTTGGCGTCGAACTTGGTCATCGCCTTCTGTTCGTAGCGTGTCGCGTAGTCCGCGCCATAGGCACTCAGCAGGTAGCTGCCGGAGTGGCGGGCACTGGCCCCCACCTCGATCAGCGCGTCCGAGGCGAGCGTGAAGGTGTGGCGATAGCCCACACGCATCGTGACGGCCGGCGAGCTGTCCAGACGCTGACCGGACCAGTCGACGACAACCGTCGGCGCGTTGCCCGGATGGTCGAGCGGCAGGTAGCGGCCGAATCGGCTGCGCAGCAGCGAGGCACCGAAGTCCACCACCCCGGCGGCACTGGCCACCAGCTTGCCCTCGACTTCCAGACCATGAACCTTGGCCTTGGCCGCGTTGACGGTGCGCGAGTTGCAGTTCGACGGATTGGCCGGATCGGCGCAGACGGTGGACGTCAGCTGCAGGTCACGGTAGTCATAGGCGAAGGCCGAGGCACTGATCTGCAGCCGGCCGTCGAGCGCCTTGGTCTTGACGCCGCCTTCCAGCGAGGTGAGCGATTCCGGCTCGTAGGGTGGCACCTGGGCGTCGCCGTTGAAGCCACCGGCCTTGTAGCCGGTCGACAGGCTGACGTAGGCGAAGGTGTTCTTGTCGAGGTCGTAGTCCAGCCCGACCTTGCCGGTGATCTTGGTGTAGCTGTTGGAGCGGTCGATCGGCGTGACGGGAATGGTCAGGCCACCACCGCCGAAGGGATCCTGCACCGCCTTGTAGTCCCGCGTGTACCGCAGGCCGGTCACCAGCTTGAGCTTGTCGCTGAGCGCGTAGCCGGTCTGGCCGAAGACGGCGCGCGAGCGGTTCGTGACATGCGGCAGGTACTTCAGCCGGAACACGAAGCCGTTGCCGAAGGTGGTGTTGAACTGCGTGTCACGGTCGATCGTCTCGTCGAAGACATAGGCGCCGACGACCCAGCTGAACGGCCCCGGGCGGTTCGAGTTCAGGCGCAGCTCATGTGAGGTCTGCTCAGCCAGGAAAGCGGCTTCCTGACCGTAGAAGCTGCCGCCGTTGAACATGCCCAGGAAGTCCCAGGCTCCTCGGGATTTCAGGTAGCCGAGCTGATAGGTCAGGTCCGCCCCGTTCATCTCGTGCTTGAACTCGGTGCGCAGACCGTTGTTCTCGAGATGGCGCTGCGTGTCACGCAGATAGGGCACGCCCGTGGGGAAGGTCAGCGCGTCCTTGCCGTCCGGGTTGAGCGACACCGGATCGACGAAGTCGTTCGGGTAGGCCGCGCTGCCGTGCACGGGCGTGCCGGTGTAGAAGTTGGACAAGGGCAGCGGCGTGAAGCCGTTGGAATTCACGCGGCTGCTCTCCAGCGTCACCAGCAGGCTCGTGCGCGGCGAGAAGGTCAGCAGGCCGTGCAGACGACCGGCCATCTCGTCCTGGTCCTCCAGCCCGATGCCCGTGTCGCTCTTCAGGTAGGAGTCGCGCTTGTTGGCCGAGGCGGCCGCGCGCAGGCTCAGCACCTCGTTGACGGGGATGTCGACGGCCCCTTCGGCACGGCGGGTGTGGAAGTTGCCCAGCTCGACACTGAGCGTGCCGCCCAGCTTCTTGCCCGGCTTGTTCGTGATGACGTTGACCGCGCCGCCGGTGGCGTTGCGGCCGTACAGCGTGCCCTGAGGGCCGCGCAGCACCTCGACACGCTGCACGTCGAGCAGGGCACCGAACTGCGCCTGCGGACGGCCGATGTACATGCCGTCGACGTGGAATGCGTTCGACGGGTCGCCCTTCTCGGTCGTGTCCAGGCTCTGCACGCCGCGGATGTTGATCTGCAGCGCACCGGTGTTCTGGCTGATCTGCAGGCTGGGGCTGACCTCGCTCAGCGCCCGGGCGTCGACCACGCCGGCCGCCTTCAGGTCATCACCGCCGAGCACCGACAGCGCGATCGGCGTCTTGGACGCCGGCGTGGCGACCTTGGTGGCCGTCACGACGACTTCCTGCAGCTTGGCCTGGCCGGCGCTCTTGGGCGCCTCGGCTGCCGGATCGGCGGACTGCGCCGCCACCGGCAGCGCCACGGAAAGGACCCCGGTCAGCAGCAGCTGGCTGCAGAGGGGTGTCATGCGAAAGGGTGTGTTCACGGGTGTCTCCTGGGTTCTCGCCACACGGTGTTCCGGGGTGGGGCAGCTGGCGTCCGGGGCATCGGCCTGCAGCCACGGAACAGAAGGTAAGCGATTGCCTAACATTCAATTCGAGGGTTAACTCCGGACCTGCGTCCGTCGTGTGAATCTCCGATATCGGGCTCGTGAATGCGTGTCGGGTACGCGGCCGGCGGTCTCGCCGCCGCGTCCCGCACGCGCGCTCAGACGGGTGCGTTCCGACTGGCGTGGCCCAAGGCGTGCACGCGCCAGAAGCGCGCCAGCACCGCGATCGCATCGGTACCGACGATGCCGGCGAAGGTCTCGGCGGCCCGGGCGGCGTCACCGGCCACCAGCTGTGCCTGACCCAGGTGCAGGCGGGCCTCGTCGGGTCGCCGCACGTCCGGCCGGCGCACGGCCTGCTCCATCAGGGCCAGGCCATCGGCTGTCTGGCCGGCGTGGACCAGGGCCAGCCCGGTCGACAGCGCCGCCTCGGCCGGCCGGCCCTGTGCCGATGCCGCCCGCAGCGTGGCGCGATCCTCCTGCACCTGGCGGGCAGCCAGTTCGCGCAGCCGGCGCAGGCGCTCGGCCTCGGGGCCTGACGTCGGTCGTAGGACGACGGGTGCCGCGTCAGCGATGCGCAAGGCCTCGGCCGGCTGACCGGCCTGCAGGGCCAGTTGCACCAGCTCCGTGCGGTCTTCCGCCCGCTCCAGACCACCGACGGCTTCGGCCAGCCGCAGGTAGTCCAACGCCTGCCGATCGAGCATGCCGGGCGTACGGGCGATGCGCGACAGCACGTCGGCCCAGTACGCCGGCTTCGGGCTCAGACGCAGCAGGAGGGCCAGCGTGTCCAGATAGCCGGCCTCGTCGGGCACGCGTGCCTGGCTGGCCGCCAGCATGCGCAGCAGCGGCTCGTCCAACGGCAGCAGCGCGCGTTCACCGTCGGCCAGCTGCTGCTGCAGCACGGCGATCAGCGCCAGATGATCCGCCTGCATTGCATGGGCATTGATCCGCAGGCGCAGCACGTTCGCGCTGCGGCCTCCGGCCTGCGCATGGGCCTGGGCATAGGCGATCACCTGGGCCGGTCGCTGCAGACGATGGGCCGTGGCGGCCAGGGCCTCCAGCACGCCCGCACGCTCGCCCTCGGGCAGGCGGCCGGTGGCCAGCGCCGCGTCGTAGGCCGCCAGCGCCTGCGCCTCGTCGCCGGCCGCGGCAGCGGCCATGCCCCTCAGACGTTCGGTCAGGTAGGTTTCCTGCGGGTTGCGCGAGGGCACGTCGGCGGCCGCCTGGATGCGCGCCAGAGCCTCGGCCGGCCGGCCGGCGCGGATCAGCTCCTGCGCGGCCTGCAAGGGGGCGGCCACCTCGGCCCGCACAGGATCCTGCGGCTGGGCCTGGGCCGGAGCGTGGGCAGCCAGCACCAGCGTCAGCAGCGCGGTGGCGCTCCATCCGCGAGCGATGCCGCGGTGGGCCCGGATGCGACGGTGGCTCATGGCAGGTACTGCTCGTTGCCGACCATGCCCAGCTTCTTCAGGCCCAGGCGCTGGACCGCCGCCATGACGGCCGCGACCCGCTCGTACGGTGCCTGACGGTCGGGGCGCAGATGGATCTCGGGCTGCTCGGCCTGCGCGGCGGCGCTGCGGATGTGCGTCTCCAGCGCGGCCTGGTCGGGCACCGCTTCGCCGTTCCACAGCACGGCGCCATCCTGTCCGACCTCCAGGCGCACGACCTCGGGCTCGACGGGCGATGGCGGTGCCTTGCCGGTGGGCAGGTTCAGATCGACCGAATGCAGCTGGATCGGGATGGTGATGATCAGCATGACGAGCAGAACCAGCATCACGTCGATCAGCGGGGTCGTGTTCATCTCGCCCATCGGGGCCGGGCGTGCGCGGTTGCGTTTGGCCATCGTGCGCTCCAGTCAGTTGCGAGGTGGCGGCTCGGTGATGAAGGCCATCTTGGCGATGCCGGCCCGCTGCGCGGCGAAGATCACCCGTCCGACCGACTCGAAGCGGCCACCACCGTCGCCGCGTACATGGAGCTCGGGTTGAGGGGTCTTCACCGACTCTTCCTTCAGGCGCTGGAACAGCGCTTCGGCGTTCGGCAGCTGGAGGTCGTTCCAGAAGATGGCCCCGTCACGGTCTACCGAGACGACGATGTTCTCGGGCTTGCTCGTGCGCAGCTGGTTGACCTGCTTGGGCAGCTGCAGCTGCACCGAGGTGACCGCCACCGGAATGGTGATCAGGAAGATGATCAACAGCACGAGCATCACATCGACCAGCGGTGTGGTGTTGATCTCGGAGTTGACCCGTTTGCCCGGCGGACCGCCGGCACCAACGCTCATGCCCATGGCGCACCTCGCTCAGGCGGGCTTGGCCGAGACCAGCAGCGTGGCCCGCAGCTTGGAGCCGAAGGTGCTGACCTGATGCAGCGCCGTGGTGTTGCGGCCGACCAGCCAGTTGTAGCCCAGCACCGCCGGCACCGCGACCGCCAGGCCGATGGCCGTCATGATCAGTGCCTCGCCCACCGGCCCGGCCACCTTGTCGATCGAGGCCTGGCCCGCCACGCCGATGGCCGTCAGTGCGTTCAGGATGCCCCAGACGGTGCCGAACAGGCCGATGAAGGGCCCCGTCGAGCCAACGGTGGCGAGGAACGCCAGGCCCTTCTGCAGCCGGTGTTCGACGTCCTCCGAGGCCTCCTCCAGCGAGGTGCTGATCCAGGAGCCCAGATCGACCTGGGCCAGCACGCCGTCGTGGGCCTGGCTGGCCTCGATGGCGGTGTCGGCGATGTAGCGGAAGGCGCCTTCCTGCTGCAGCGTGCCGGCGGCCTGGCGCAGGCTGCCCGAGCTCCAGAACGGGGCGTTGGCGGCCACATGGCGGGCCTCGCGCAGCAGGCGGCGCTGCTCCAGCGACTTGGTCACGATGATGACCCAGGTGCCCAGCGACATCACCAGCAGCAGGCCCAGCACCGTCTTGGAGACGGCATCGCCGTGCTCGAGCATCGCCTTCAGGCCGTAGGGATTGTCGGTCGAGGTCTCGGCCGTGGGCACGTCGACCGTCGCCGCGGTGGCGGCCGTCGTGGTGGCCGCCGGGGCGGAGGCGCCGGCATCCGGGGCCTGGGCAAAGGCCAGACCGCAGCTGAAGACGAGCGCGGACAGGGCGCGTCGGACGAAGGAAGTCAGTCGGAAGGTGGTCATCGGTGTCTCCTCAGGGAGCGCGCATGGGTTGGACACGGCCTGCGGTGCAGGCCCGGGCGGACAAGCCCCGGACATCGGGGCCGGCACGCCTCAGTTGGAGCGGAAGGCGAACGGGACCTGCACGACGACGTCACGCCCCTGGCCCGCACAGCGGTATTCGGAGACGATGCGCATCGCACCGCGGGCAAACGACGGATGTGAGGCCTGCAGCGCCTTGACGTCCTTGATCTCGCCGCCGGGCGACAGCGTGAACTGGATCAGGGCGGAGCCCTCTTCCAGCCCGGCCCGCACAGCGTCGCGTGGGAAGGCGGCATCGCCCATCAGCTGCCCGTAGTTCGCGCAGACGACCGAGGCGTCCACCCGGGCGGGCGGCGCCGGCGGTGCGGGTGGGGCGGGCGGCGGCGGGGCCGGTGCCTCCACGCGCGGCGGTGCGGGCGGTGCGTGCGGGGCCGCGGGCGGAGCTTCGGCGACGGTGGCGGTGATGGCCGGCGCCGGCACGGCCGGGGCGGCCACCTGGACCTCCGGCGGCGGCACGAAGGCCGGCGGGGGCGGCGGTGCGGTGGCCGGCGGCGGCGGCAGATCGGCCACCTTGGCCGGCGGGAGCGGAGGGGGTGGCGGCGGCAGGACCTTCACTTCCTCGATCAGCTTGGCCTCGATGGGGGCGTTCAGGGCCTGGATCACCCCGCGCCCCAGGCCGTTCATCAGGCCCCAGGCCAGCAGCACATGGAAGCCGGCGGCCACGCCGATGGCCACGCTGCGGCGGCCATGGCCCTGTGTCGGCTGGACGAAGCTCATGGCGGCAACCCGAGACCCGGGTCTCGCGGTTTCATGGGGGTCGCTGGGCTCACGTCGTCTCCTGTACTCGGCTGTTCTTGACTCGGTGCCGAGACGGTAATCGCTTACCTGATACCCCCCTCCAGGGTTTCTCCTTTGCCAGATCGCATCTTGTGAATACCTCGTATTGAGCGGATGACGGTGAGAATCCGTACGAAAATTGGCGCTGCGCTAGCATGGGCAAGGCCTTACCTACAGACCCGGACGGTCCACCGACCGCCCCGATCAACCCGCCCATTCCCCGCACGATGACATCCCGCACCCCGAGGAAGTCCAGGAGCACCAGCGGCATCGCAGCATCTGCCAACGGGCCATCCGCTTCCTCCATCTCCGCCGTCGCGGCACTCGCCGGCGTGTCCACCGCCACGGTCTCGCGGGTGCTCAACCGCAGCAAGCCGGTCAACGCCGAGACGCAGCAGCGCGTCGAGGCCGCCGTCAGCCAGCTGGGCTACCGCGCCAACCCCTTCGCCCGCTCGCTGACCAGTGGCGAGAGCCGTCTGATCCTGGTGCTGACGCCTGACTTCCTGAACCCGTTCTTCGCCGAGATCGTGCAGGGCATCGAGTCGGTGACGCGGCGCAGCGGCTACAGCATCCTGCTGTCGCAGGCCAGTGACACGGCCCCGCTGGACACCGTCTACGAGCGGCTCGTCGACGGCGTCATCAGCCTGGCCCATCTGCGCGATCCGAAGGCGCTCAGCGGCACCGACCGCAAGCACAACCTGCCGTGGGTGGCCTGCTCCGAATTCCGACCCGACGACGACATCCCCTACGTCAGCATCGACCACCGCCAGGGCGCCATCGATGCCGTGCAGTACCTGCTCAACCGCGGGCACCGGCGCATCGCGCTGCTGACCGCGGCCGAGGACTACACCTGGGCCCGGCAGCGGCGCATCGGCTACGAGGAGACGCTGCGTCGCGCCGGCCTCACGGTGGATCCGGCCCTCATCCGGGTGGCCCGGGGCACCGAGTACGCCGACGGCATCGAGGCCGTCGGCGGACTGCTGTCCCTGCAGGATCTGCCGACGGCCATCTTCGCGGTCGCCGACACGCTGGCCATCGGCGCGATCAAGGCACTGCGGCGGGCCGGCCGGCGCGTGCCCGAGGACGTGGCCGTCGTCGGCTTCGACAATCTGCACCTGGCCCAGGTCTTCGAGCCCAGCCTGACGACGATCGCCCAGCCCATGCGCGAGCTGGGCCAGGCCGCCGTCGAGCTGCTGCTCGGACAGCTGGCGGGCGAGAAGCCCGTCTCGCGCATGCTGCCCCACACGCTGGTCGTGCGGGAATCCGGCTGACGCACCGCATCCCTCTCCTGTCCTGTCACGCCATGCGCTTCAACAAGCTGGATCTGAACCTGCTGGTGGCCCTCGACGCCCTGCTGATCGAGAACAACATCACCCTGGCGGCCAAGCGCGTGCACCTCAGTCAGGGCGCCATGAGCAACGCCCTGGCCCGCCTGCGCGAGTACTTCGACGACGAACTGCTGGTGCCGGTGGGCCGACGCATGGAGCCGACCGCCCGCGCCAAGGCGCTGGCGCCCGAAGTGAGGGACCTGCTGGTGCGCATCGACAACACGATGCAGGTCCAGCCCCGATTCGATCCCACGCTGAGCGACCGCACGTTCCGGCTGGCCGTCTCGGACTACTCGATGGCGGTGTACATCCCGCATCTGCTGCGCATCGCTGCCGAGGAGGCACCGGCCGTGCGCTTCGAGTTCCTGCCGGTCAACGGTGCGGCCACCGATGCGCTGGAACGTGGCACGGCCGATGTCCTGGTGATCCCGCTGCGGCTGGCCTCGCTCGACCACCCGGCGACGGCCCTGTTCCAGGACCGCTTCACCTGTATGGTGGCCGCCGATCATCCGCTGGCCGGCGCGCCGCTGAGCCTGGCCGACTACCAGGCCGCCGCCCACGCGCTCGCCCATCCGGCACCGGGCCTGGCGCAAGGCGCCTCGATCGACGCCGGCTTCTTCCTGTCGCAGGGCGTGCAGCGGCGGATCGAGATCACCGCCTACGCCTTCTCCCATCTGGCCTTGCTGCTGCCCGGCACGCTGCGCATCGCCACGCTGCAACGGCTGCTGGTGCAGCTCGCGATGCAGCACCTGCCGGTGGTCGAACTGGTGCCGGATTTCGAGATGCCGCTGGTCGACCAGCGCATGCAGTGGCACCGGTTGCGCGCGACCGATCCCGGCCTGATCTGGTTGCGCGATGCCATGATGCGTGCCGCCCGGGCCCTGCCACCGCTGTGACCTGATCGCCCGGCCATGCGCTTCAAGAATCTGGACCTGAACCTGCTGGTGGTACTGGACGCCCTGTTGACCGAGGGCAGCGTGACGCGCGCGGCACGGGTGCTCCACCGCAGCCCGTCGGCCATCAGTGATGCGCTGGGGCGGCTGCGCGAGTACTTCGACGACGAACTGCTCGCCCCCGTCGGCCGGCAGCTGCAGCCCACGCCACGCGCCGAAAGCCTGAAGGCGATGGTGCGTGACATCCTGGTCCGCATCGAGACCTCGGTCACGGCCCAGCCGACCTTCGACCCCGCCACCACGGACCGCCGCTTCCGGATCCACGTGTCGGATTTCACCCAGTTCGTGCTGGGCCCGGCCGTCATGGCTCAGACCGCACGAGCCCGCAGCAAGGCCATCCTGCACTTCCTGCCGCAGGCCGCCCATCCCCACCGGGATCTGGAGCACGGCGATGCCGATCTGCTGATCCTGCCCGCCGGACGGGTGTCCCCGGAGCATCCGGGCGAGGCGCTGTTCACCGAGCGCTTTGCCTGTGTGGTCTGGCGCCACGGCCCGCTGGCTGACGGCCCCTGGGACACCGCCCGCTACGCCGCGGCCTCGCATGTGGTGATGCGCCCGATCACCGCCCAGGACGCCTCGGCCTACGAGGACACGCATCTGCGCCGGGCCGGCGTGGAGCGCCGCATCGCCGCGACGACCTTCGGCTTCGCCACGCTGCCGTCGCTGGTCGTGGGGACCGGGCATGTGGCCACCATGCAGGCCAGCCTGGCGCGCCAGCTTTCACGGCTGTGGCCGCTGACGCTGCGGCCCTGCCCCATCGAGATCCCGCCGATGGCGCAGGTCATGCAATGGCACAGCTACCGCGCGCGCGATCCAGGCCTGGCCTGGTTGCGACAGGTGATGCACCACGCTGCGGCCGGGCTCACGGAGGGCGCGGCACCGGCACATGCCGACTGAGCCGCACCCCCACGGCCCACCGGCCCCCCCCAGGCCCGGCACACACCAGGACATGGGGCCTCAGCGCTCGACCACCAGATCCGTCACCGGCTTCGCGCAGCAGGGCAGGAAGAAGCCGGCGTCGATCTCGCGCTGGCGGATGCCGCCGGTGTGCGCCATCTCGACCTTGCCCGCGCTCAGCCGCGACTTGCAGGTGCCGCACAGGCCGTTGCCGCAGGACGAGGGGATGCTGATGCCGGCCTGGCGGGCGGCGGCCAGCACCGTCTGGCCGGCGGCCACCGGCACGCAGCGGTCCTGCTTGCTGAAGGTCACGGTCCAGGCCGGTGCGGCCGTGGCGCCGTCCTGACCGGCGACCTCAGGTGTCGTGCTCGCCGTCGCCACCGCCGCTGCGCCCGGCTCCGCGCTCGGAGCCACGGCCAGATCGCCACCGGTGAACGACTCCTCGCTGTAGTGCGCGGCCGGCACGCCGAGGGCGGCCGACAGCGTGCGCACCGCCGCCATGAAGGGCGCGGGGCCGCAGCACAGCACGCGGCGGCGGGCCAGGTCGGGCACCAGGGCCTGCAGCAGGCCCTCGCCGAGCCGGCCGGTGACGCCGGTGTAGCCGGGTTCGCCGGCCACCGATTCGGGCAGGAACAGCAGGCGCAGGCCCGGCGTGGTGCGGGCGCGCCACTGCAGCTCGTCGCGGAAGACCAGGTCGGCCGGCGTGCGGCCGGCGTGCAGGAACACGATGTCCGGATGGCAGCGGGCATCGGCCAGCGTGCGCAGCATGGCCATCACCGGCGTGATGCCCGAGCCGCCGGAGACCAGCCACATCGGTGGCAGGCCGGCGGCGTCCGCCGCCGCGCCGTCGAGCGCCGGCAGCACGAAGCCGCCGGCCGGCGGCCGTGAGCGCAGCGTCATGCCCGGGCGCAGGTGATCGTGCAGCCAGTTCGACACCCGCCCGCCGGCCACCCGCTTGACGGTGACGGCCAGCACCTGCGGCTGCAGCGCCGACGACGACAGGCTGTAGCAGCGGCCGTGCACCTCGCCGTCGATCTCGACCTCGATCGGCAGGTACTGGCCGGCCTGGAAGGCCACCCAACGCCCGTCATCGGCGGCGAAGGCGAAGGTGCTGACGTCGTGCGTCTCGCGCCGCACGTCGATGCAGCGCAGCGTCAGGTCGTCGTCGGGCGTGCACCAGGCGGCGGGCGCGCCGTGCAGCGGCACGGCCGGCCGCGCCGACAGCGCCGCGACGGCGGGCGCCGCTGCACCCGGCCCCTGAGGATGCTCAGTAGCCATGGACGCGCATCCGGTCCACGTACCAGCCGGCGAAGTTGTCCAGCTCCTGCTCGGTGTGGCGCGAGTAGGGGCCCGGCTCGTAGGCCGGATCCTGCACGCCGGCGTGCGAGACGCGCACCAGCTCCGCATCCTGGTCGGTGGTGGCGATCCACACGCTGGTCAGCTTGTGCAGGTCGTAGTCCACGCCCTCGACGGCGTCCTGGTGCACCAGCCACTTGGTGCGCACCAGCGTGCTGTCCGGGCCCAGCGGGATGACGATGCTGCACACCGCATGGTCGCCCATGAAGTGGTTCCAGCCGTTGTGGTGCCACAGATGGGTGTCGCCCAGGTCCTTGCGCGTCATCGAGCCCAGCAGCTTCGCGCTGGCGGCCGAGGCATCCGGCG
The DNA here is from genome assembly GCF_038066575.1 of Pseudaquabacterium rugosum. Classification (NCBI taxonomy): domain Bacteria; kingdom Pseudomonadati; phylum Pseudomonadota; class Betaproteobacteria; order Burkholderiales; family Sphaerotilaceae; genus Pseudaquabacterium; species Pseudaquabacterium rugosum. Next base: position 102,183 of record NZ_JBBUTF010000011.1, read on the forward strand.
TGTGCGATTCGCCCTTGCCGGCGATGGCCAGGCGCTGGGTGCGGAAGTTGGTCGCGCAGTCGACCACGCGGGCCACGGTGCGCGAGGGATGGCCCTCGGCCTCCCAGCGGGCCTCGCGGGCCTCGCGCTCGGCCACATGGGCCTCGGCGCGGGCGCGCTCGTCGGGGCTCATCGTGGCGGCATCGAAGCCGAAGTCGTAGGCGATGAAGGACACGCACAGCTCCGGATGGCTGCCCGCGCAGTGGTAGCACTCGCGGTTGTTCTCCATCGTCAGCTTCCAGTTGCCGTGCTCGATGACATCGGTCTGGTGCGCGACCTTGGCCTCGCGCAGGCCGTAGGGCGCCAGGCGCGGCTCCATGGTCTGGGCCAGGACGTCGATGTCCTTGGGCGGGTTGTCCGACAGGCAGATGTAGATCAGGCCGCCGACCAGGCGCAGCGCGACCGGCTTCAGGCTCTTGCAGCCGCGGTCGAAATCCGCACCCATGTGGCCGGCGTGCAGCAGCGAGCCGTCGGTGTCGTAGGTCCACTGGTGGTAGGGGCAGACCAGGCGCGAGACCACGCCCGGGCCGGCCTTCAGGAGGCGCGCGCCGCGGTGGCGGCAGACGTTGTGGAAGGCGCGGATCTGCAGGTCGTCGTCGCGCAGCAGGATCACGCTGGCGCGGCCGATGTCCAGCGTCTGCACGTCGCCGGGCTCGCGCAGCTCGCATTCGAGACCCGCCAGGATCCAGTGCTGGCCGAAGAAGACCTGCAGGTCGGCGTCGAACACGTCCTGGCGGGTGTAGAGACCGGCCGGCAGGCTGTGGCCCGGGCGGCGGGCGGCAAGCAGATCGGCGATCGGGGCAGAGGCTGGCGAGACCATGGGCGGGCGCTCCTTTGTGATGACTTGATGTCATCATAGAGAGCCACTTGACCGTGCTCAACGGCATTTTTCGTCATGCTTTGCATGAGCTGGAATCATGCGAAGACCTGTCCAGCGCGCCTTCAGCCGTCCGTCTGCCGCCTCGCCATGCCCATCCGCAAGCCGCTGCCCTCGCTCAATGCCCTGCTGGTGCTGGAGGTGGCGGTGCGCCACCGCAGCTTCACCCGGGCCGCCGTCGAGCTGGGCGTGACCCAGGCCGCCATCAGCCGCCAGATCGCACAGCTGGAGCAGGAGCTGGACACGCCCTTGTTCGAGCGGCGCCACCGCGCGGTCCTGCCCACGCCGGCGGGCCAGATGCTGGCCTCCACGCTGGCCCTGAGCTTCTCCAACATCGCCGAGACGGTGGCCCAGGTGCGGGGCACCGAGCCGGCGGCGGCCGTCACCATCGGCGCCACGCTGGCCTTCTCCACCTTCTGGCTGCTGCCGCGCATCGGTGAGTTCCGCAAGCGCTACCCGGCCGCGCAGATCCGCGTCGTCTCGCAGGATTCGCGGATGAACCTGGCCGCGGCCGAGGTCGATGTGCTGGTGCGCTACGGTGTGCCGCCCTTCGACGACGGCGTGGTCGTGGCCTCGCGCGGCGACGAGGTCATTGCCGTGGCCGCGCCGGAGCTGGCCGAGCGCCTGCGGCACGAGGGCTTCGATCCGGCCGATCCCGGCATCGAACTGATCGAGCAGGCCGCGACCGAGCGCAGCTGGTATGCCTGGGCCGACTGGCTGAGCCTGGCGGGTCGCCCCGGCCTGCGCGTCAGCCCCAGCCTGACCTTCAGCCACTACACCGACGTGGTGCAGGCCACGCTGTCGGGCCACGGCGTGGCGCTGGGCTGGCGCCTGATGCTGCAACGCCACCTGGCCGAGGGCACGCTGGTGCCGGTCAGCCAGGACGTGGTGGCCGCCGACGGCCGCTACAACGTGCTGCTGCCACTGCGGCGCCAGACGCATCCGCTGCGCGACCTGTTCGTCGAGTGGCTGGCGGCCGAACTGAGCCGCTGAAAGCGCCGCGGCGCGGGCGCTCCCGGGAAGGGAGCGCACCGCGCCGCGGAGCACCCGCAGGTGCGAGGTCAGGCTGCACGGCGGCCAGGCAAGGCCGGCCGCCGCAGGCCCCTCACTTCGCCTTGGACTTGCGCGGCTTGCGCACGCCGAAGCTCTCGGTCAGCCGGTCGAGCACGATGGCCAGCAGCACCACGCCCAGGCCGCCCTCGAAGCCGATGCCGATGTCCAGGCGCTGGATGCCACTGAGCACGTATTCGCCCAGACCGCCGGCACCGATCATCGAGGCCACCACCACCATGGACAGCGCCATCATGATGGTCTGGTTGACGCCGGCCATGATCGACGGCAGCGCGTTCGGCAGCTGGATCTTCCACAGCAGCTGGGCCTCGGTGCTGCCGAAGGAGCGGCCGGCCTCGATCAGCTCGGGGCGCACCTGGCGGATGCCCAGCGTGGTCAGGCGCACCACCGGCGGCATCGCGAACACGATGGTCGCGATGACGGCCGGCACGCGGCCCAGACCGAACAGGATGACGGCCGGAATCAGGTACACGAAGGCCGGCATGGTCTGCATGAAGTCCAGCACCGAACGCAGGGCCACGCCCACGCGGTCGCTGCGGGCGCCCCAGATGCCCAGCGGCACGCCCGCGACCAGGCTCAGCAGCGTGGCGGCCAGCACCAGGGCCAGCGTGGCCACGGTCTGGTTCCACAGGCCCATGTAGTGGATGCAGCTCATGGCCGCGCCGACGAAGACGGCGAAGAACACGCCGCGCCGCCACAGCGCCAGACCGACGAAGATGGCCAGCATCACCGGATAGGGCAAGGCGGCCAGCGCCTGCTCCAGCAGCTCGACCACCGAGCCGAGCGCCACCGAGAAGGCATCGAAGGCGCCACGGAAGCGCGAGAACAGGAAATCGACGAACTGTTCGACCGACTTGCCGATGACCGAGGCGTTCATGCAGCCCTCCGTTGCATCACGTGTTGCAGGATGGTGCGGCAGGAGACCACACCGGCCAGGCCGCCGGCGGCGTCGAGCACCGGCACGTCATGGCGCTGCGACAGCGCCATGTCGGTGAGCTGGTTCAGGTCGGTGTCCAGCGTCACCGACAGCGCGTCGCGCAGGAAGGCCGCGCGCACGGTGCCGGCCCCGGCCTCGTGCAGCGAGCTCTGCGTGACACAGCCCTGATAACGGCCGGATTCATCGCACACGTAGGCGCACTCCAGGCCGAGATCGACCAGGCGGCCCAGCAGGCGCTCGGCCGGCGCGTCCGGCGAGCTCTGCTGGCGCTCGTCGCCCACGCGGGTCAGCATGTTCGAGGCCTTGAGGAAGCGCGAGACGTCGACATGGCGGAAGAAGTCGCGCACGAAGTCGTCGGCCGGCGACTGGATCAGCTCGGAGGGCGTGCCCACCTGCACCAGGCGGCCGTCCTTCATGATGCCGATGCGCCCGCCGATCTTGATCGCCTCCTCGATGTCGTGGGAGATGAAGACGATGGTGCGCTGCTCCTGCTGCTGCAGGCGCAGCAGCTCGTTCTGCATCTCCGAGCGGATCAGCGGGTCGAGGGCCGAGAAGGCCTCGTCCATCAGCAGCACGGCCGGGTTGACCGCCAGCGCACGGGCCAGGCCCACGCGCTGCTGCATGCCGCCCGACAGCTCGCTGGGGTACATGCGGGCGTAGTTGCCCAGGCCCACGCGGGTCAGCGCGGCCTCGGCCTGCGCCAGGCGCTCGGCCTTGGGCACACCGGCCACTTCCAGGCCGTAGGCGACGTTGTCGACCACGTTGCGGTTGGGCAGCAGCGCGAAGGACTGGAAGACCATCGCCATCTTCTTGCGCCGCACGGCCTGCAGCTGGGCGGCCGACATCGGCGCGATGTCCTGGCCTTCCAGGATCACGCTGCCCGAGGTCGGCTCGATCAGGCGGTTGAGCAGACGCACCAGCGTCGACTTGCCCGAGCCCGACAGGCCCATGACGACGAAGATCTCGCCGCTGCGCACCGACAGGCTGACGTCGTCGACGGCCACCAGATTGCCGGTCTTGGCGAAGATCTCGTCACGGCCCATGCCCTGGCGCAGCATCTCCATCGCGCGCTCCGGCTTGGGGCCGAAGATCTTGCAGAGGTTGCGCAGCTGCAGCAGTTCGGAGCCGACCGCGGGCACGGCCCGGCTGGCGGATTGCGGTGACGCGCCGGAGGACGGCGGTGACCGCAATGCCGCGGCCTGGTTGAAGGTCAAGGTGGAAGTCATGCGGAGGCTCTCGAACGGATCAGGCGAGCGGTGGACGCTGGCGGACGACAGTGTGCGGCGACGGCCTCAGACGCCGTCGGCACCCGCGTCGCTCAGATCCATCCAGATGGTCTTGATCTGGGTGTACTGGTCGTGGGCGTAGACCGACTTGTCACGGCCGCCGAAGCCCGACTGCTTGTAGCCGCCGAACGGCGTCGTGGCATCGCCCTCGCCGAAGCTGTTGATCGTCACCGTGCCGGCGCGGATGGCGCGCGCCGCGCGCAGCGCACGGCTGCCATGGGCGGTGAAGACCGAGGCGGTCAGGCCGTAGTCGGTGTCGTTGGCGATGGCCACGGCCTGGGCCAGGCTGTCGCAGGTGATGACAGCCAGCACCGGGCCGAAGATCTCCTCGCGGGCGACGCGAGCGTGGTTGTCGGGCAGGGCCAGCACGGTCGGCTCGACATAGCGGCCGTCGCGGGTCTTGCCGCCATACAGCACCTCGGCGCCCAGATCCAGGAAGGCGCTGACCTTGGCGTAGTGGGCCGGCGAGACCAGCGGGCCGATGCGGTGGGCCGGATCCAGCGGATCACCGACCTTCCACTCGTCGGCCAGCGCGTAGATGCGCTGCAGCAGCGGCTCGCGGACGGCGCTGTGCACGATCAGGCGCGAGATGGCCGAGCAGTTCTGGCCCATGTTCCAGAAGGTGCCGTTGACGATGTGGGCGGCCACCGCGTCCAGGTCGGTGACATCGTCCATCACGATGCAGGGGTTCTTGCCGCCCAGCTCCAGCACCACCTTCTTCAGGTTGCTCTCGGCCGAGTAGCCGAGGAAACGGCGGCCGGTGACGGTCGAGCCGGTGAAGGACACCGCGTCGATGCCGCGGTGGCGGCCGATCGGCTCGCCGCAGCCCGGGCCCGAGCCGGTCAGCACGTTGAACACGCCGGCCGGCACGCCGGCTTCCAGCGCCAGCTCGGCCACGCGCACGGCCGTCAGCGAGGTCTCGGCCGCGGGCTTGACCACCAGCGTGCAACCGGCGGCCAGCGAGGGGCCGATCTTCCAGGCCAGCATCAGCAGCGGGAAGTTCCACGGCAGCACCAGGCCGACGACGCCGACCGGCTCGCGCACGATCATCGCCATGTGGCCGTCGGAGGCGGGCGAGACCTGGTCGTAGATCTTGTCGACGGCCTCGGCATGCCAGCGCAGGCAGTTGACGGTCTCGGGCACGTCGACCGTCTCGCAGTCGAAGATGGTCTTGCCGCTGTCCAGGCTTTCCATCACCGCCAGCTCGCGGGCGTTGGCGGCGATCAGGTCGGCCAGACGCAGCAGCACGGCCTTGCGCGCCGACGGGTGCAGGCGCGACCAGCGTCCGTCGTCGAAGGCCGTGCGGGCGGCCGCGACGGCGGCATCGACGTCCGCCGCCTCGCAGGCGGGCAGCCGCGAGAGCACGCGGCCGGTGGCCGGATCGACGGTCTCGAAGGTGGCACCGGCGGCGGCCTGGTAGGGCAGGCCGCCGACGAAAGCGTGTGCGGGCAGGCTCAGCTGCTGGGCGATCTGGCGGTACTCGGCGGCGGTGGAAAGCTGGCTCATGGGAGGTCCGATGTTCGTCTATCTTTGCTCGTGCAGATGTCTACAAATAGTAGACACCGGGGCAAAAATTTTTACTGGGGTTTGTCCCGGCTCTGAAACGCTTGCAATCGATGTGCCAGCGTGCTTTGCACCGTCGATGCGCCGGAGGCCCGGACACGGCGCCGCCCGGCCCACGTCCGGGGCGCCATGGCCGGCCCACGGGCCGCTGATCCGGCCGGGCGCTCAGCCCCGTCTTGGGGCACACGCCCCAATCCTGGGGCTGCGCGCCGGGCCTCAGGCCTCGTGACGGTGCATCGTCGACGGGTGGCTGATGCCCCTCACCCAACGCATTGGGTCAGGCGCCACCGTAGGCCTCGTCGTCCTGTTCGACCGCCACGTGCGCGGCACGCCGCAGCGCGCTCGGGCTGAGCTCCAGCGTGCCGCGCACGAAACGCGAGAAGCTGGCCGCATCCTGGAAGCCACACTCGAAGGCGATCTCCGTGATGCCCAGGTCGGTGTTCTGCAGCAGCCAGCGCGCGCGCTCGGCCCGCAACCGTGTGCGGTACTCGGCCGGGCTCAGGCCGACATCCCGCTGGAAGCGGCGCTCCAGCTGCCGGCGACCGATGCCCAGCGACTCGCACAGCGTGTCGATCGACGCCGTGCCGTGCAGCTGCTGCTCGATCAGCAGCATGGCCTTGCGCACGACCGAATCGCGGGAGCGCACCGACACCACCTGCTCGGGCTGCAGCGTGCGCGAGGGCAGCGGCTGTTCCTCGATCATGATGCGCAGCGCCTTGACCGCGCTGGCCCGGTCGAAGGCCTGCTCGATGATGTGGGCGGCCAGATGGACGACGCTGGTGCCGCCGGCACAGGTCAGCCGGTCACGGTCGACCACGTACATCTGGTTGGTGATCAGCCGCACCTGCGGGAACTCCGCCGCGAACTCCTCGCGGTGGAACCAGCTGACGCAGGCCACATGGCCGTCGAGCAGGCCGGCCCGTGCCAGGATGAAGGAGCCGGTGCACAGGCCGACCAGGCGCACGCCGGACTCGGCCGCCGTGCGCAGCCACTGCATCAGCCGTTGAGGCACCTTCTGGCCGCCGTGCAGCAGGCCACCGACGACCACCAGCAGATCGTAGGCCTCGGGGGCCAGCGCCTGCGGCGAGGGCGCGACCCGTGCGCCGCAGCTCGATTCCACCGGCCCGTCGGCCGCGTCCAGGATGTCCCAGGCCACGCGCAGCGCACGGCTGCGGTCGCCATCGTCGGCTGCCAGCCGCAGCGCATCGACGAAGCCGGCGAAGGCCGTCAACGTGAAACGGGGCGCGAGCAGGAACCCCACGCGCAGGCGAGGCACGGCCGGGGCTGCGGGTTCGTGGGGACGGCTGGAACGGGGCATCGACGGCGAGAGTACAACGGCCGCGGCCCGCGACGCCGGAAGGCAGCGCGGGCCTGGATGGCGCTGGAGCAGCGCAGCGGATCGGTCAGGCGGCGCGGGCCGGCGCGCAGATGGCGGCCACCTCGCGGCGCAGCGTCTGCACGACGGCCGCCAGCGCCTCCGCCCGCTCGGCCGGCAGCGCCTTCAGCGGTGCGCGCACGGCGCCCGGGCGCAGGCCGGCCAGCGCGCAACCCTGCTTGATGGCCTGCACGAAGTGGCCGCCTTCCAGGAAGTCCATCAGCGGCATCATCGCGGCCATGATGCGGCGGCCCTTGGCGAAGTCCTTCTCCAGCACGCAGGCCTCGTACAGCGCGACGTGCTCACGCGGCAGGAAGTTCGAGCCGGCACACACCCAGCTGCGGGCGCCCCAGGCGAAGAACTCCAGCGCCTGGTCATCCCAGCCGCAGGACAGCTGGATCTCCGGATGGCGGCAGGCCAGCGCATGCAGGCGGTTGGTCTCGCCCGAGCTTTCCTTGATCGCGGTGATGTGCGGGCAGCCGGCCAGGGCGTCGAAATAGGCCTCGTCCATCGTCACGCCCATGCGGCCGGGGTAGTTGTAGAGCATGACCGGCAGGCCGCCGGCCTCGGCCACGGCGCGGGTATGGGCGGCGTTCTCCTCGGCCGACGGCAGCGCGTAGGGCGGCGAGCCCACCAGCAGCGCATCGGCGCCGATCTCGCGGGCGTGGCGGGCGTAGGCCACCGAATCCTCGGTGCGGATGGCACCGGTGCCGATGGTCAGGCGCACGCGGCCGGCGATGACCTGCCGGGCATGACGGGCCAGCTGCAGGCGCTCCTCGGCGGCATGGGCGTAGTACTCGCCGGTCGAGCCACCGACGACGATGCCGTGCACGCCACCGGCGATCAGCGATTCCAGCACCTCGCCATAGGCGACGAGGTCGATCTGGCCGGAGGCGTCCAGCGGGGTGATGGCGGGGGTGTGGATGCCGTCGAAGTTCATGGTGCGATGCTCCGCAGAAGGAAGGTCAGGCTTCGAGGCCGGCACGATGCTGGCCCCACATCAGGTTGAGGTTGACGCCCAGCGACAGGAAAGGCTGGGGCGGCGTGCGGTTGGGCCCGGGCGAGCCCAGCAGGAAGTCGATCAGCTCGCCGCGTTCGCCGGCCAGCCAGTCGGCCAGCAGCGCGCCGGTGGCGGTGCCGCGGGTCACGCCCAGGCCGTTGCAGCACAGCGCGCCGTGCACCTGCGGCGCCAGCGTGCCGAACTGCGACTGATGGTTCTGCGCCATGCTCAGCGCGCCGCCCCAGGTGTGCTCGAAGGGCACCTCGCCCAGCATCGGGAAGCGCCGCTCGAACGAGCGCCGGTGGCGCTTGACCACCTGCGCCAGCACCTCGGGGCGGGCCCGGCCGTCGGGCAGGAAGCGGAAGCTGTTGCGCACCAGGATGCGCTGGTCGGGCGTGCGGCGCAGGGTCGTGCCGAAGGGATCGGCCGGGATCACGCCCCAGCAGCTCTGACCGCCCAGGCGCTGCTGCTCGTCGGCCGTCAGCGGCCGCGTCAGGCTGGCATAGGTGAACACCGGCAGCATGCGGCCCTTGAGGAAGCCGAAGGCCATGCCGAAGGCGTTGTTGGTCAGCACCAGCTGGTCGGCCGTGATCTGGCCCCGCGGGTGGTGCAGGCGCACCGGGCGCTCGTAGTCGACCGCCGTGATCGGCGTGTTCTCGTAGAGCGTGACGTTGCGCGGCAGGCTTCCGGCCAGGCCCTTGACGAGGGCCGCGGGCTGCAGCAAGGCGGTGCCGGCGGTGTAGAGCGCCTTGCGGTAGAACGAGGTGCCGATCAGCGACGGCAGCTCCTCCCCGGTGATCAGGCGGCCGGGCTGGCCCAGCTTCTCCAGCCCGCGGCTGTAGGCCTCCAGCACGGCCAGGCCCCGCGGCTCGACCGCCGCCTGGTACTTGCCCACGTCCGACCACTGGCAGTCGATGCCGTGGCGGCGCACCTGCTCGCGCAGCAGGGTCTGGCCCAGCAGATTGAGCTTGAGCACCTTGCGCGCGATGGTGATGTCGCCGATGTAGTCGTCGGCGCCGATGTCGTGCGGCAGGTCGATCGCGAAGCCGGCATTGCGCCCGGACGAGCCGAAGCCCACCTGCTGCGCCTCGACCAGCACGATCTCCTCGTCCGGGAAGTGCCCGGCCAGACGGCGTGCGGCCGCCAGGCCGGTGAAGCCGGCCCCCACCACCACCCAGCGCGCATGGCGGCGGCCGGCCGGCGCCGGACGCGGGGCGCGCATCGGGCTGAGATGGAACCACCCGCAGGTGGCGTCGTCGGCAGGCAAGTCGGTGACGGATGGCATCGGTCGGGCGCAGGACCGCGCGCCGACACTCGATGGAGGCCGTGCGCGCTATGTCTACAATCGTTAGACATAGTGTAGTCCACACCCCCGGGCGCTCGGCAAGGGGTTTTCACGCCGGGGCCCATCGCGCGCTTCCATGCGGACCGCGCCCTAGAATGGTTTTTCCACCCGCCGGGGCAGCCACACCGATCGGCCGCCGGCCGTCCGAACCGGGAACCCTCGACCCCCATGGCCCGCAAGCGCACCGAATCGCCCGCCGACTCCGAAGAGCCCACCGACCGCAAGGCCGCCCTCGGCGAGGCCCTGCGCCGCCGCATCCTGAACATGGAGATGGCGCCCGGCACCGTCGTCGACGAGGTCGCCCTCAGCGAGGAGTTCGGCCTGTCCCGCCCGCCGGTGCGCGAGCTGCTGCGCCAGATGGCCGCCGAGGGCTACATCGAGCTGGAGGCCAACCGCGCCGCGCGGGTCTCGGCGATGGGCTTCCAGTCACTGCGTGGCTTCTTCCTGGCCGCGCCGCTGATCTACATCGCGACCACCCAGCTGGCGGCCGAGCACGCCACGCGGCAGGACATCGACTCGCTGAAGGTGATCCAGCAGCGCTTCCGCACCGCGATGGAGAACCGCGATGTCGAGGGCCGCGTGCTGTGGAACGACGAGTTCCACCTGGAGATCGGCCGCATCGCGCGCAACCCCTACCTGATGCCCAGCCTGAGGCGCCTGCTGATCGACCACGCGCGCCTGGGCAAGACCTTCTATCGCCATCCGAGCACGCCGGACATGGAGGCCAATCTGGAGGCCGCCGTGGCCCAGCACGACGAGATCATCGCGGCCATCGCCCGCCATGACGCGGAGGGCGCCGGCGCCCTGGTGCGCGCCCACCTCGACCTCTCGCGCCACCGCATGGCCGAGTACGCGGCGCCGGAAGGCATCGAGATCCCGCTGGTCTACTGAAGACGCCGCGAGGCCGCGCACGGACGCGGCGCCTCGCCATCGCACCGCACCGCCGACCGGCGGTGCGCCGCCGTCCGCAGGCCGCGCACCTGCGGCACCGCTGCCGCCACGGCCCGGCCTCCTGACCTGATCCGCCCTCATCCGCCCTGTCCCGGGTTAACCCCGAATCTCGTCTGGCGCACTCATCATACCATGACACCATCACTCCACTGAGATGGCGCTGCGCGGCAGCGCGCATCCCGCCTGCCGCATGGACACCGCTGACACCCCACCGGACGACGTCGTCCGCCTCACCTATCGCATCGAGAGCGCGGGCGACACCCACGCGCTGGCGCGCAAGATCGCGCACGACCAGTCGACCGGCACCTTCGTCCACCTGCCGGGCGAGACGCCCGAGCTGAAGGCCCGTGTCGGCGCCCGCGTGGTGGCCGTGCGCGACCTGCCCGACCTGGACCGGCCCTCGATCCCCGAGGACGGCCCCGGCCCCTGGCACGTGGCCGAGGCCGACATCGACTTCCCGCTGGAGGCCATCGGCACCGATCTGGCCGCGCTGATGACGATCGCCATCGGCGGCACCTACTCGATCAAGGGCTTCTCGGGCATCCGCGTGACCGGCCTGCGCCTGCCGCCCGCCTTCGCCGAGCGCTACCCCGGCCCGCAGTTCGGCACCGCCGGCACGCGGCGGCTGACCGGCGTGCACGGCCGGCCGGTGATCGGCTCCATCGTCAAGCCGGCGCTCGGCCTGCGCCCGGCCGAGACGGCGGCCATGGTGCGCGAGCTGGTCGAGGCCGGCGTCGACTTCATCAAGGACGACGAGAAACTGATGAACCCAGGCTACTCCAGCCTGGCCGACCGGGTGCGCGCGGTGATGCCGGTGATCCTCGACCACGAGCAGCGCACCGGCAAGAAGGTGATGTACGCCTTCGGCATCTCCTGCACCGATCCCGAGGAGATGGTGCGCCAGGCCGATCGGGTGGCCGATGCCGGCGGCAATGCCGCGGTGATCAACATCCACTCGATCGGCCTGGGCGCGATGGCCTGGTTGCGACGCCGCTCACGCCTGGCGCTGCACGCCCACCGCAACGGCTGGGACATCCTGACGCGCCATCCAGGCCTGGGCATGGACTTCTCGGTGTACCAGCAGTTCTGGCGTCTGCTGGGCGTCGACCAGTTCCAGATCAACGGCATCGGCGCCAAGTACTGGGAGAGCGACGACTCCTTCGTGCGCTCGTTCCAGGCCGTGACCACACCGCTGTTCCACCCGGGCGACTGCGCGATGCCGGTGGTGTGCTCCGGCCAGTGGGGCGGCCAGGCGCCGGCCACCTGGGCCCGCACCGGGCAGACGCAGGACCTGCTCTACCTGTGCGGCGGCGGCGTGGTCAGCCATCCGGGCGGACCCGGCGCCGGCGTGCTGGCCGTGCGCCAGGCCTGGGAGGCCGCCGTGCAGGGCATCCCGCTGGAGGTCTACGCGCGTGAACACCCGCCGCTGGCGCAGTCGCTGGCCCGTTTCGGATCGTCGTCGAAGGAGTCCTCCGATGCGTAAACCCATGGTCGGCACCGGCTGGAAGATGAACCACGGCGCCGAGCAGGCCCGTCGTTATGCGGCCGAGCTGCGCACGGCGCTGGCGGGCGCCGACTTCGACGCCCAGGCACTGGATCTGTTCGTGCTGCCGCCCTTCGTCGCCTTGCCGGCGGCGGTCGAGGCCTTCGCCGGCTCGGCCGTGGCCGTCGGCGCGCAGAACATGCACTGGGACGCGGCCGGCGCCTGGACCGGCGAGGTCTCGGCGCCCATGCTGCGCGAGGCCGGCTGCCGCTACGTCGAGCTGGCCCACTCCGAGCGCCTGTGGCACTTCGGCGAGACCTATGCACAGGTGGCGCGCAAGCTGGACACGGCCTTCGGCCACGGCCTGGTGCCCATCCTGTGCCTGGGCGAGACGGCCGAGGAAAAGGACAGCGGCCGCGCCGACGAGGTGCTGGCCTGGCAGATCCGCACCGCACTGGCCGGCCAGGACGCCAGCCGCGCTGGCGCGGTGGTCTATGCCTACGAACCGCGCTGGGCCATCGGCACGGCCGAGGCCGCCAGCCCCGACTACGTGGCCGAGCGCCACGGCCGCATCCGCGCGCTGATCGGCCGCGACTGGGGCGCACCGGCGGCCGACGCCGCCCGCGTGATCTACGGCGGCTCGGTGAACCCGGATAACGGCCCGGCGCTGATCGCGCTGGCCGACGTCGACGGCCTGTTCATCGGCCGCGCCGCCTGGACGGCCGCCGGCTTCTTCACGCTGGTGCGCATCGTGGCGCAGGCGCGCCTGGCGGCGCGGGGCGCGGTGGCGGCCTGAGGCTGAGGCTGAGGCGGCAGGTCGGAGGGCCTGCCGCGGCCAGGCCCGTCGATCAGCGGACGGACCGCAGCTCCGTCAGTTCGACACCCCAGGGGGCCAGACCGCTGGCTTCGGCCTCGGCCTGCGGCGCCAGCGGATCATCCAGACGTACGCGCAGGCGGGCGCTCGCGGACGCCCCCTCGGCAACCGGCCCCGACGGCGCCAGCAACGCCATCGCGCACAGCCCGTCCAGCTGCGACGACTCCACCCGCACCGGCTGCGCGGACCAGGGCATCAGCCGCTGCAGCAGCCGCCAGGCCGGCACCGGCATCCCGTCGTGCGGCCCGCGGCCGAAGGGCCCCGAGGGCCCGTGGCTGGCCAGCAGCGTCAAGCGATCGACGCCCAGCGGGGCCAGCGTGACCACGGTGGCCGCCAGCCAGGCGGCGCCGAAGTCCGCGTCATGCCGCGGATCGCGGATCGCGAGCGGCAGCCGCCGATGTTGCGGATTGGGTGCCGGCGCGCGGCCGTAGGGGTTGCGCGCGGCGGCCAGCGTCAGCGGCCCCACCTGCCAGGGCAGACCGGGCCAGCGGGCGCGCACCGTGGCGGCCATCGCCGACCAGGTCTGCAGCGTCAGCAGCACCGAGCGGTCGTCGGCCGCATGCACGATCGGGCAGCTGCCGTGGCCGATGAAATCCAGACCGGCGGCCGGTGGATCCAGGCGGTTGAGCTCGGTGAAGTTGGTGTAGACGCCGCCGCCGATGGCCGCCGCGGGAAAGGCGGCACGCAGCGCGGCCGACCAGCGTGGCGGGGAAGGCACCGCCGGCCAGGTGTCGCGCGGCTGCCAGCTCAGCAGCAGCGAGCGCGGCAGCAGACGCACGGCCTGAGGTGCCAGTCCGGCCTGTGCGCAGGCCCGGGCCAGCCGGGCGGCCGCGTCGTCCGGCGACTGCGCATCGTCGGCGATCGCGTCGATCTGCACCCGGGCGCCGCAGGCCCGGGCCAGGGTCGCGGCGGACTGCAACTGGGCGGCCAGCGGCCAGGGCCGGCCGGCGGCGGGATCTGCATCCGGGTCTGCGTCGGTGTCAGTGTCGGTGTCGGCGTCGCCATCACCATCGGCATGCCGACCCAGATCGGCCTCGACCTGCAGCCACCGCGGCCGCAGCGCGATCACGGCGGCCACCTCGTCGGCGTCGGGACCGCGGGCCAGGTGCGGGAAGCCGATGCCGAGCGCCGGCAGGCACGGGGGTGACGCCGGGGGCACGATCGCACCCGATGGGCAGGACTCGGCGACCGGAGCCGCTGGGGCTGGGGCCGGGGCCGGGGCAGCGGGTTCCGCTTTGGCCGCCGCAGCGCCTGCCACGTCGCCCACGGGCAACCCCGTCGGCCAGACCCTCAGCACCGCCTGCTGCACCAGCGAATGCCCCGCAGGCAGCGCGTAAGGCCAGGGGTCGAGCAGCGAGCCGACATAGGTCTTGTACGAGGCGTCGGACCAGTTGCGCTGGTCCTCCATCTCGAAGGCCGCGTCCGGCCGGCCCGGCAGGTCGGCCGTCAGGCGGACCTGCGCCTGCCAGCCCGGCCCGGGCGACCAGTCCAGCGCGCGGATGTCGAACGCGGGCTGGCCCGGACTGATCGTCAGCGGAAAGCAGGTGGCCTCGATGCAACCGTCCGCATGCTCGACCGCCAGCGGCGTGCCCGCCAGCGTGGCCGGATGCAGCAGCACGAGACCGCTGCGCGCGCTGCGCAGCACGCCCCGGGCGCAGGACGCGACCCGCAGCGTCAGCCGGCCGCCACCGGCCGCGTCGATGAGAACCTCGCCGTGCACCACGGCGTGCAGACCGGGGGCGCCCTGCGCGGGGTCGGCCATGGCGTCCACCAGCGCGTCGACCGGCGCGTGCGTCGGCACAGAGGATCCGACCGGGGCCGGCGCGCCATCCGGCCCGCAGACACGACCCGGCCCGGCCTCCGGCCCCCAGTCCAGCGTCTGCTGCCAGACCAGGCGCTGCGCGTCACGGGCCTGCACCTGCAGCGCGCCGCAACGCGGCGTCGGCGTGCCCCAGTCCTCGTCACGCAGCAACCAGGCCAGGCCCCGCAGCAGCTCCACGCCCTGCCAGTGCACGGCCTGCAGCGCCCCGCCCTCACAGGCCAGGGCCCAGGGGCCGAGCTGGAGCGTGTGCGCGGCCGCGACCGACTCGTCGGTCCCATACCACGCGCGCCGCTGCGCCGGATCGATCGTCATGCCATCGCCCCCGCGCATGTCAGACCTGCGGCGTCACCGCACATTGATCGTCAGCCGCCGAGGCATAGGCCGCCTCCACCAGCGCCAGCGTGTGCAGGTTGTCGCGGCCGCTGGTGGCCGGCTCGCGGCCCGTGCGCAGGCAGTCCAGCCAGTGAGCCTGGATGTTGAGCACGCTGTCCTGGATGTTGTGCCAGGGCCGCTCGGCCCAGGCATGCAGCGGCGGGCTGACGTCACGCACCTCGGTGCGGCCATCGGCCAGCCCGGTGCCGAGGCGGCGCTGGTGCACCGTCAGGCGGTAGCCGGCATCCAGCCGCAGCGAGCCGCCGCTGGCCTCGATCTCGACCAGCGTCTGCGGAAACAGCTCCGCCTCGCGCGGCGCCGCATAGCTGCAGTCGACCACGCTGGTGGCGCCGCTGGCATGGCGCAGCAGCACGGTGGCCACGTCCTCGCCGCGGATGCGCGGATTGACGCGCTGCGTGCTCGCCGACAGCCGCGTCACCTCACCCATCAGGTCACGCGCCACGTCCAGGATGTGGATGCCCAGATCCTCCAGGATGAAGCGCTCGCCCTCCGCCAGATAGGGCTGGGCGCGGTAGACGTCGAAGGCCGAACGGAAGCTCAGCCGTGCCCACACCGGCGTGCCGATCACGCCGGAGGCCAGCACCTCGCGCACCGCCCGCAGCGGCGTCTGCCAGCGGAAGTTCTCGTGCACCATCAGCGGCACGCCGGCCTGCGCACAGGCCGCCACCATCGCCCGCGCGTCGGCCGGCGTCGGCGCGAAGGGCTTCTGGCAGATCACCGCCACGCCGTGGGCCGCGGCCAGCTCGACCAGCGCCCGGTGGCTGGGCGCGGTGGTGGCGATGTCGACGAAATCCGGCCGCACGCTGCGCAGCAGCTCGGCCGCATCGGCGAAGGTGGCCGGAATGTCGAAGGCCGAGGCCGCGGTGGCCAGGCGATCGGCATCGCGGTCGCACAGCGCGACGATCTCGACCGCGTGGGTCTCGCGCAACTGGGCCCAGGCATGCAGATGGTTGTGGGCGAAGAAGCCGCAGCCGATGAGGGCGCCGCGCAGGGGGCGCGGTGCGGAGGACGTCGGGATGCTCATGTCGCTCATCATGCCCGGATCAGGCTGCCGCCCGCGCCTGCAGCACCATGCGCTGCTGCAGCTTCTGCTGGACCTGGTCGACCACCACGGCGGTGATGATGACCAGGCCCTTGATGACGGTCTGCCAGAAGGCGCTGACGCCCATCATGACGAGACCGTCGGACAGGATGCCGATGACGAAGGCGCCGACGATGGTGCCGCCGATGCGCCCACGGCCACCGGCCATCGAGGTGCCGCCGAGCACGGCCGCGGCGATCGCGTTGAGCTCGAAGGTCTCGCCGGTCATCGGGTGCGAGGCCTCCAGCTGCGAGGCGATGATCAGGCCGACCAGCGCCGCGCAGCCGCCCGAGAACATGTAGACGAACATCTTCACGCGCGCCACCTTGACGCCCGAGAGCTGGGCCGCACGCTCGTTGCCGCCCACCGCGTAGATGTGGCGGCCCAGCGGTGTGCGGGCGCCGAGCCAGATGGCCCCGGCGGTCAACGCCACCAGCAGCCAGATCACCAGCGGCACGCCGGCCAGGCTGGTGCCGCCCAGCAGGGGGAAGCCGGTCGTGCCTTGCGACGCCTTGCCTTCGAGGTTGGGGAAGGTGGCGCCATCGGACATCAGCAGGGCCGCGCCACGCGCCACGTACAGCGTGCCCAACGTGGCGATGAAGGGGGCGACGTTCAGCCGCGTGATCAGCCAGCCGTTGACGGCACCGACGGCCACGCCCACCGCCATCGCGATGGCGATGATCTCGACCACGTTGAACCAGACCACGTGGGTGCCGCCGGGCAGCGGCAGGCCGTTCAGGATCAAGGCGCCGGCCACCATGCCCGACAGGCCGACGATGGAGCCCACCGACAGGTCGATGCCGCCGCTGACGATGACCCAGGTCATGCCGATGGCCAGGAAGGCGTTCAGAGCGACGTGCTTGCCGATGATGACGGCGTTGTCGGCCGACAGGAAGTTGGGCGCCGCCGCGGCGAAGAAGGCGGTGACGATGAACAGCGCGATGAAGGTGCGCGCCTTGAGCAGCAGCAGCAGGGCCGCATCGCGCGGCGCGGCGGCCGGCGCACGGGCCGTGGGAGCCAGGGTGGCGGACATGGTCGTTCCTGAGGACATGAGGGGTTGGATGCGGACGCGGCGCAGGAGGCGGCCGGGTGTCGGTGGCAGGGTCCTGGAGGGGGCCGGTCTCAGGCCGCCTGCGGCAGCGCCTGGCCGGGCGCGGAGGCGGCGACCACGGCCTGCTGCGTCGCCTCGCCTTCGGCGAAGGTGGCGGTGACGCGGCCTTCGCTCATGACGACGATGCGGTCGGACAGTGCCATCACTTCCTCCAGATCCGAGGTGACGAAGAGGATGCCCATGCCGTCCTTGGCCAGGTCGCGCATCACCTTGAACACGTCGGCCTTGGCGCCGATGTCGATGCCGCGGCTGGGCTCGTCCATCAGCAGCACGCGCGGGCCGGTCATCAGCGCACGGCCGATCACCACCTTCTGCTGGTTGCCGCCCGACAGCGAGCCGATGGGCAGCGCCGGGTCGGCCGCCTTGATGCGCAGGTCGCGCACGCTGGCGGCCACGGCCTGGCGCTCGTCGGCCGGCCGCAGGTGGAAGCGGCGCGCCAGCCGGCCGAGGAAGGACAGCGTCAGGTTCTCGGCGATGCTCATCGTGTGGACCAGGCCGTCGGCCTTGCGGTCCTCGGGGATCAGCGCCATGCCGGCGGCGATGCAGCCGCTGACGTCGCGGCCCATCAGCTCGACGCCGCCCAGCCGCACCCGGCCGCTGGCGCGGTCCGGATGGCAGCCGAACAGGCACTCGAACAGCTCGGTGCGGCCGGCGCCCATCAGGCCGTAGATGCCGACGATCTCGCCGGCGCGCAGCTGCAGCGAGACGTCCTGCACCAGCCAGCCCGGCGCATTGGCCCGCGGCAGGCGGACGCCCGCGACGTCGAGCACCACATCGCCGAAACGATGGTCCTCGGTGCGCGCGAAATCGCGCGTGGAGGCGCCGACCATCTGGCGCACGATCCACGGCACGTCGACCTCGGCCATGCGGGCCGAGCCGGTGATGCGGCCGTCGCGCAGCACGGTGATGTAGTCGCCGATGCGCACCAGCTCCTCCAGCCGGTGGGAGATGTAGACGATGGCCACGCCGCGGGCCCGCAGGTCGGCGATGACGCGGAACAGCACCTCGACCTCGGTCGCGCTCAGGGCCGAGGTCGGCTCGTCCAGGATCAGGATGCGCGCGTCCTGCGCCAGCGCCTTGGCGATCTCGATGATCTGCTGCTGGCCGATGCGCAGCTCGCCGACCAGGGTGTCGGGATCGAGCTCGTGGGCCAGATCGCGCAGCAGCGCGCGCGCCCGCTCACGCTGGGCGTCGGCATCGACGCGCAGGCCGCCGCGCGTGAGCTCGCGGCCCATGAACAGGTTCTCGGCGATCGACAGGTTCGGGAACAGGTTGAGTTCCTGGAACACGATGCCGATGCCATGGCCGCGGGCCACGTCGGTGCTGCTCAGCACGACCGGCTCGCCATCGAGCAGCACCTGACCGGTGGTCGGCTGCTCGACGCCGGCGATGATCTTCATCATCGTGGACTTGCCCGCGCCGTTCTCGCCCACCAGCACGTTGACGGCACCGGCGCGCAGCGCGAACTGCACCTGGCGCAGCGCGGTCGTGCCCGGATAGACCTTCTGCACCTCCTGCAGCCGCAGCACCACCGGATGATGGGCATCGTCGTCCGCACTGCAGGGCCGCGGCCGGTGGGGCGTCGTCGTGGGATGCGCCGTGCTCATGGGGCCTCCAGCGTCATCTGCACCGGCAGGATGGTCGGCGCCTCGGTGGCGTCGGCGGTGGTGAAGACACCCAACAGCGAAACCGTGCGTCCGACCAGCCGCTCACGTGGCAGGTCCTTGAGCGCGACGGCCGCGGCCTGGTCGTTGAAGGCATTGCCCAGCTGCGCGAACTCCACCTGGTTGGCGTAGTCGGTGAAGCTGACGAAGGGCAGCGCGTCGCGCAACGCGGTGCCGCGCAGCACCGGACCGATCTGGATGGTGACATCGGCCTGGCCATCGCCGTCGACATCCACCTCGGCGGTGGCCGCGCTCAGCTCGGTGTCGGCCTGCACGATGCGGCCCTTCAGGCGGGTGACGAAGTTCCAGGGCGCCCCCTCGCCACGGGCCCGGTGGCCGTGGGCGGCACCGGCGGCATCGAGGTCACGCTGCATGGCCGCGCGCAGGGCGGGGAATTCGCCCGCGCGCTGCTGCAGCGCCGGCAGCACCTTGGCCTGCCAGACATCGACGACCTGGGCGCGGGCATCGAAGGCCTGGTTGGAGAAGCTGCCACCCGGGGCCGTGGCGGCCTCGACCGGCACCGCGCGCTCGATGCGGCAGCCCGAGCTCAGCAGGCCGAGGCCGGCGACCAGGGCCAGCAGGCCGGCCCGGGCGGAGATCAGATCGGTCCGGTCCACGGTGTCACTTCTTCATCGCGAAGGTTTCGAGCTTGGCGGCGTTCTTCGCGTTGATCAGCACGCAGTCCATCAGCTGCTTCTCGGGCTGGCCGGTGGAGCCGGTCTTCAGGAACTTGTCGGCCTGCTCGACCGCGATCTCGGCCTGGCGGTGGGCCGGCTGCAGCACGGTGGCCTTGATGCCGCCCTTGAGGATGGAGTCGCGCACGTCGTTGCTGCCGTCGAAGCCGACGACGATGACGTCGGTGCGCTTGGCCGCCTGCAGCGCGGCCCAGGCGCCCATGGCCATCGTGTCGTTGCCGGCGATCACGCCCTTGATGTCGGGGTTGGCCTGCAGGATGGTCTCCATCTTCTTGAAGGCCTCCGGCTGGCTCCAGTTGGCCGACTGGCGCGCCACCATCTTCAGGCCGGGGTACTTGTCGATCACGTCGTGGTAGCCCTTGCTGCGCACGCCGGCGTTGATGTCGGCCTCACGGCCGACCAGCTCCACGTAGTTGCCCTTCTCCTTCATCAGCTTGACGAACTCCTCGGCGCCCAGCTGCGCGCCCTGGTAGTTGTTGCTGACGATCTGCGTGACGGCGATGCCGGTGGCATTGATCTCGCGGTCGATCAGGAAGGACGGGATGCCGGCCTTCTTGGCCTTGGCCACGGCCGACACCGACGCCTCACTGCCGGCGTTGTCCAGGATGATGGCCTTGGCCTTGCGCGCGATCGCGGTGTCGAACAGCTCGTTCTGCTTGTTGGCGTCGTCGTTGTGCACCAGCACGATGGCGTCGTAGCCGAGGGCCTTGGCCCGCGCCTCGGCCGCCAGCGCCTCGGCCTTGAAGAAGGGGTTGTCGTGCGAGGGCGTGATGACGGCGATCAGGTCCTTGGCGGCGGCCGGGACGCAGGCGGCCCAGCCGCTGAGGGCGGCGGCGACGAGGACGGCAAGAGCGGGACGACGGGTCATGGGGTCTCCTGAAGGCGCGACATCGGCGCCGTTGTGGTGTGATGAGTAGATCAATAGAGTGCATTGACCCGCACCCGTAGATACCCTTGAATGGCCGGGACACGGCCTCCCAAGAACAAGGGAATCGCTCGCATCTTCCAGTCACGACATGGACTTGCCACTGGAAACCGGGTTTCCGCCGGGCCTGGTCCATGGGAAAACCCGAACCACGCGAATGATCGACAGATCAGATACTCATCACACCAGCAAGACGCAATCCCTGCCCTTGCGCACCTGACCCTCCACCAAGGACCTCCCGCATGACCCCCACCATCGCCCTGTTCGGCGCCGGCGGCAAGATGGGCTGCCGCCTGTCGAAGAACCTGATGGGCTCGCCCTTCCGTGTGCGCCATGTCGAGCCCGGCGCCGTCGGCCGCCAGCGCCTGAAGGACGAGCTGGGCCTGGACGCCGTCACCGCCGAGGCCGCGCTCGACGGCGCCGACGTCGTCATCCTGGCCGTGCCCGACACGCTGATCGGCCGCCTGGCCGCCGAGATCTCGCCGCAGCTCAAGCCCGGCACCATGGTCATCACGCTGGATGCGGCCGCGCCCTTCGCCGGTCATCTGCCCGACCGGCCGGACCTGACCTACTTCGTCACCCACCCCTGCCACCCGACCATCTTCAGCCCCGAGGTCCACACGCCCGGTGCCGTCGACTACTTCGGCGGCATCTCCGCGCCGCAGAGCATCGTCAACGCGCTGATGCAGGGCCCCGAGGAGGCTTACGCGCTGGGTGAGGCGATCGCCCGCGTGATCTACCAGCCCATCCTGCGCAGCTACCGCGTGACGGTCGAGCAGATGGCCCTGCTGGAGCCCGGCCTGAGCGAGACCGTGTGCGCCACGCTGCTGGACGTGATGCGCGAGGCGATGGACGAGGTGGTGGCCCGCGGCGTGCCGGCGGACTGCGCGCGCGATTTCCTGCTCGGCCACATGACCATCCTGAGCGCGGTGATCTTCAAGCAGATCCCGGGTCAGTTCAGCGATGCCTGCAACAAGGCCATCACCTTCGGCAAGCCGCGCCTGATGCGCGACGACTGGCTGAAGATCTTCGACCGCGACGAGATCGCCGACAGCATCCAGCGCATCACCTGAGGTTCGACGGCAGCCCCGCCCGCCCCTCCGCCCCCCTTTCCGCATGGCCCATCCGACCTCCAGCCCGTCCGCGGGCATCTCCTGCGACCCCGCCCCCGGCCAGCACCCGGCCGACGCCTGGCCCGACGGCCCGCTGCTGGCCTGGTGCGGCGACGACTTCACCGGCTCCACCGACGTGATGGAGGCCTTCGCCCGCGCCGGCGTGCCCTGCGTGCTGTTCCTGGCACCGCCCGAGCCGCATTGGGTGCAGCGCTTCGCCGGCCAGCGCGCGATCGGCCTGGCCACCACCGCGCGCGGCCGTGATCCGGCCTGGATGGACACCCATCTGCCCGAGGCCTACGCCCGGCTGCAGGCCTTCGGCGCACCGATCCTGCAGTACAAGGTCTGCTCGACCTTCGACTCCGCGCCGCACGTGGGCAGCATCGGCCGCGCGGCCGAGCTGGGCCAGGCCGCGGTCGGGGGTGACTGGGTGCCGGTGGTCGTCGGTGCACCGCGTCTGAAGCGTTATCAGGCCTTCGGCAACCTGTTCGCGGTGGCCAACGGCCAGGGCCACCGGCTGGATCGTCATCCGACGATGGCCCGCCATCCGGTCACGCCGATGGACGAGGCCGACCTCGGCCGCCACCTGGCGCGGCAGACGGCGGCCCCGGTGGCGCTGATCGACCTGGCCCAGCTGCAGGCCGGCCAGGGCGCGGCCCGCCGCGACGCGCTGCGCGATGCGGCCACCGCGCCCCGGGTGCTGATCGACGTGATCGACGAGGCCACGCTGGCGGCGGCGGGCGCCCTGGTCTGGCGTGGCCGGGGCCAGGGCCTGTTCTGTGCCGCCTCGTCGGGCCTGCAGGATGCGCTGGCCGCGCACTGGCGCCGCTGCGGCCTGCTGGCGGCGGCGCAACCGCTGCCGCGCGCGCCGGCGGTCGAGGCGATCGCGGCCGTCAGCGGCAGTTGCTCGCCGGTGACCGCCGCCCAGATCGCGCGGGCCGCCGAGGACGGCTTCACGCTGCTGCGCATGGACTTGCCCGCCGCCCTCGACGGCGCCGGCACCGCCGAGGTCGAGCGTCTGGTGACGGCCGCGGCGCAGGCGCTGGCCGCCGGCCGCAGCCCGCTGGTGCATTCGGCCACCGGGCCGGACGATCCGGCGGTCACCGGCTTCGACGCGATCGCGCGCGCCGCCGGCCTGGGCCGTGCGGCCGCCGCCGAGCGGGTCGGTCAGCGGCTGGCCGACGTGATGCGCGGCCTGCTCGACCGCACACCGGCGCTGCGCCGCATCGCGATCGCCGGTGGCGACAGCTCGGGCGCGGTGGCCGGCTCGCTGGGCATCGCCGCCCTCAGCGTCAGCGCCGGTCTGGTGCCCGGTGCACCGCTGTGCCGCGGCTGGTCGGACGAGCCACGGCGCGATGGTCTGGAACTGGTGCTCAAGGGCGGCCAGATGGGGGGCGTGGACTTCTTCGGGCAAGTGCGGAGCGGGGGACACTGATGCCCCTGCCGCCATCCGGTATCCTCAGCTCATGAGCACCGGAGAACCGATCCAGCGTCGCAAGCTGTACCACGAGGTGATGGACCGTCTCGTCGAACGCATCCGCAACGGCGAGATCGGTCCGGGCCAGCACCTGCCCTCCGAGCGCGAGCTGATGGAGTTCTACGGCGTGGGCCGCCCCGCGGTGCGCGAGGCGCTGCAGGAACTGGCCCGCAGCGGCATCCTCGAGATCACGCACGGCGAGCGGGCCCGCGTGGTGGTGCCCACCGCCCAGTTGCTGATCGGCCAGATCGCGGGCGGCACCGAGCACCTGCTGCACGTGCAGCCCGACATGCTCGAACACCTGAAGGATGCCCGCATCTTCCTGGAGACCGGCCTGGCCCGGCTGGCCGCCGAGCGCGCCACGCTCGACGACGTCAGCCGCCTGCGCCTGCGCCTGACCGAGCACCGCCGCGCGCTGCAGCAGCTCGACCAGTTCATCGACCGCGACATGGCCTTCCACCGCGAGATCGCGGCCATCAGCGGCAACCCGATCATGCCGGCCATCGTCGAGGCGCTGTTCGGCTGGGCCCGCGCCTACTACCAGTCCATCGTCCGCGCCCCGGGCGCCGAGGACCTGACGCTGGCCGAGCACGAGCGCATCGTCGACGCCATCGCCGGCCACGACGCCGCCGGCGCCGAGCAGGCCATGCGCGATCACCTGACGCGGGCCAACGCGCTGTACCGGCGGGCCCCGCAGGCACCGGCATCCGCGGGCGCAGGGGATCCGGAGAAGCCGGCAAAATAGCGCGCTTCGTCAGCCAGCAGTCTGCCAGCCACGGCCCGGGCGCCACGCGCCCTCCTCCACCGTCACGCTGGCATGAATCCCCCTGCGCTCCGTCCCTTCCGCACCCTCCGCCCGCTGCTGCTGAGCCCGCTGGCCCTGGCCTGCGGCGCCGCTCTGGCACAAGAAGCCGCACCGGCTGCGGCCGCCGCGGCACCCACCGCCAGTACCCCGGCCGCTGTGCAGCCCACCCTGCTGCCCGCCCTCAAGGTCAAGGCCCGCAAGGCCGAGGTCGAGGGCGATGCCCGCCACAGCAGCGGCGCCACACGGATGCCGCTGTCGCTGCAGGACACGCCGTCATCGGTCAGCGTGATCGACGGGGCGCTGATGCGCGACTTCGGCATGCAGGACGTCAACCGCCTGCTGGATCTGACGCCCGGCGTGCTGGTCGAGCGGGTCGAGACCGACCGCGTCTACTACACCGCCCGCGGCTTCGACATCACCCAGTTCCAGCAGGACGGCCTGGGCATGCCCTTCGCCAACGGCGCCCAGTGGGGCCGGCTGGACACCGCCCCTTACGAGCGGGTGGAGGTGCTGCGGGGCGCCACCGGCCTGCTGGCGGGCACCGGCAATCCATCGGCCACGGTGAACTTCGTGCGCAAGCGCGCCAGCAGCACCGATCTGAAGGCCGAGGCCCAGCTGACGCTGGGCTCGTGGAACCAGCGCCGGCTGGACCTGGACGTCGGCGGCCGGCTGGTCGAGGACGGCAGCGTGCGCGGCCGCCTGGTGCTGGTCGATGACGACAAGGACAGCTACCTCGACCGTTATCACAGCCACCGCAACGTCGCCTACGGCGTGCTGGAGTGGGACATCGGCCGCGACACCCTGCTGAGCGTCGGCCTGCACGGCCAGCGCAGCGAGTCCGACAGCCCGATGTGGGGCGCCCTGCCGCTGATCGACAGCAACGGCCGACGTGTGGACTACTCGACCGGCACCAGCACCGCCGCGGACTGGAGCTGGTGGAACAACCGCAGCAACGAGGCCTTCGCCGAGCTCAGCCACACGCTGGGCGGCGGCTGGCAGACCCGCGCCACGCTGACGCGCCGCCACCGCGCCGCGCCCAGCGAGCTGCTCTACGTCTACGGCACGCCCGATGCCAGCGGCGCCAGCAGCGGGCTCTACGGCTATCCCTCGGCCTTCGACGGCCGCTACGTGGACACGGTGATCGACGCCTATGCCAGCGGCCCGCTGCGCCTGGCCGGCCGCACCCACACGCTGATGGCCGGCATCAACCTCGGCCGCCAGACGGTGGACGAGACCTCTCGCTATCCGGACGACACCGCGGTGGCCGTGCCCTCGCCCGAGGGCTGGGACGGCCGCCTGGCCGAGCCCTCGTTCACGGCCCGCCAGGACGGCTCGCAGGTGCAGCGCAAGCGCCACAGCGTCTATGCGGCAATGCGCCTGGACGCCAGCGACGGGCTCAAGGTCTCGCTCGGCCTGAACGCCAGCCAGGTGCGCCACACCGGCCAGAGCTACGGCGTGGACCAGGCCGTGCGCCACACCGCGGTCAAGCCCTTCATCGGCGCCGTGCTGGATCTGGACGCCACCTACAAGGCCTACGCGTCCTATGCAGAGGTCTTCAATCCGCAGATCGAGGCCGACGTCAACCGCCGCCCGCTGGACGCGCTGGAAGGCAGCAACCTGGAAGCCGGCGTCAAGGCCGCGTGGCTGCAGGGCCGGCTGGATGCCAGCGCCGCCGTCTTCCGCACCCGCCAGCGCAACGTGGCCGTGCACGCCGGCTACCACGACGACTGGAGCAGCTACTACCGCGGCATCGACGCGACCAGCACCGGCTACGAGCTGGAACTGCGCGGCCGCCCCGTGGCCGGCTGGCACGTGTCCGCCGGCTGGACCCACCTGCAGCTGCGCGACGGCGCCGACCAGGACGTCAACCGCTACATGCCCCGCCGCAGCCTGCGCCTGACCAGCACCTGGGACGTGCAGCCGCGCCTGAAGCTGGGCACCGCCGTGCGCTGGCAGAGCCGCGTGGCCGACGCCACCGGCACCGTCGAGCAGAAGGCCTACGGCCTGGTCGACCTGTCGGCCACCTGGACCATCGACCGCCAGTGGAACGCCCGCCTGGCCGTCGACAACGTGGCCAACGTGAAGTACCTGAACAGCCTGAAATGGGACCAGGCCTACTACGGTGAGCCGCGCAGCGTGAAGGCCACGGTGAGCTGGACGCACTGAGCGCCACCGCAGCGGCGACACTGCCGCCATGAAGATCGACATCGACGGCCTGCAGGCCTTCGTCGCCATCGCCGACCTGGGCGGCTTCGGCAAGGCGGCCGGGCATCTGCACCTGACCCAGACCGCGCTGACGCGCCGGCTGCAGAAGCTGGAGGCCTGGCTGGGCCTGCAGCTGATCGAGCGCAGCACGCGCCGCGTGGCCCTGACCGGCGTGGGCCGCGATTTCCTGCCGCAGGCGCGCGCGCTGGTGCAGGACATCGGCGGCGCGATGCAGCGCCTGCGCGAGATGGGCCAGCACGGCCACGGCCAGTTCACGCTGGCCTGCATCCCGTCGATGACCTCGCACGTGCTGCCGGGGCTGATCGTGCACTACGCGCGGCGGCACCCGGCCAACCACATCCGGCTGCTGGACGGCGCCTCGACCGAGGTGCGCCAGGCGGTGCTCGGCGGCCAGGCCGAGCTGGGCATCGCGCTGGCCGGCGAGCGCCACGCGGAGCTCGCCGAGACGGCGCTGTTCGACGATCCGCTGGTCTTCATCTGCCGCGACGACCATCCGCTGGCCGGCCGCACGCGCCTGCGCTGGCAGGACATGCGTGGCCAGGACCTGGTGGGCGTCGGCAGCCTGATGGCCACCCGCATCGAGATGGAGGCCCAGCTGGCGCGCAAGGGCATCACGCTGACCCCGCGCTACGAGGTGCAGCACCACGCGACCGCGCTGAACCTGGTGGCCGCCGGCGTGGGCTGCGCGATCCTGCCGGCCTCCACCTTCCGCGACGGCGATCGCCCGGGCGTGTGCCGCCGTGCGCTGACGCAGCCGGTGGTGCAGCGCCAGGTGCGGCTGCTGCAGCGCCGCGCGGCCGCCCTGTCGCCGGCCGCCCGCGCCTTCGTCGCGCTGCTGCGCGAGACGGACCTGCGCACGGCGGAGGCCGGGCACTGATGCCGAACGCTGATACCGGCAACTGATGCCTGACGGGCATGAATCGCACCCGGATCTTCATTTCACGCATGCATCGCCGCTGAGCAGAATCCGCTCCCGTCAACCACCCCGACGGAGACGAGCGGATGTCGCAGCAGGCGATGGACACCGATGTACTGGTCATCGGCGGCGGCAATGCCGCGCTGTGCGCCGCGCTGATGGCGGCCGAGGCCGGCGCGCGCGTGATGCTGCTGGAGGCAGCGCCGCGGGCGCTGCGCGGCGGCAACTCGTCCCATACCCGCAACCTGAGGTGCATGCACGACGGCCCGCAGGACGTGCTGGTCGACGCCTATCCTGAGGAGGAGTTCTGGCAGGACCTGCTGAAGGTCACCGGCGGGCGCACCGACGAGGCGCTGGCGCGGCTGACGATCCGCGCCTCGGCCCACTGCCGCGACTGGATGCGGCGCCACGGCGTGCGCTTCCAGCCGCCACTGTCGGGCGCGCTGCACGTGGCGCGCACCAATGCCTTCTTCATGGGCGGCGGCAAGGCGCTGGTCAATGCCTACTACCGCAGCGCGCAGCGCCTGGGCGTGGACGTGCGCTACGAGCACCCGGTGCAGCGGCTGGAGCTCGACGACGGCCGCTTCGTCGCCGCCTGGTCGGGCGAGCGGCGCATCACGGCGCGGGCCTGCGTGCTGGCCGCCGGCGGCTTCGAGTCCAACCGGGACTGGCTGCGCGAGGCCTGGGGCCGCAACGACCGCGGCGAGTGGCCGGCCGACAACTTCCTGATCCGCGGCACCCGCTTCAACCAGGGCACGCTGCTGCGCCACCTGATCGACGCGCACCATGCCGACGCCATCGGCGATCCGACCCAGGCCCACATGGTGGCCATCGACGCGCGGGCGCCGCTGTACGACGGCGGCATCTGCACCCGCATCGACGCGGTGTCGCTGGGCATCGTCGTCAACCGCGACGCGCAGCGCTTCCACGACGAGGGCGAGGACTTCTGGCCCAAGCGCTACGCGATCTGGGGCCGGCTGGTGGCCGGCCAGCCGCAGCAGACGGCCTGGTGCCTGATCGACGCCAAGGCCGCCGGCCGCTTCATGCCGCCGGTCTTCCCCGGCGAGCGGGCCGACACGCTGGAGGCGCTGGCCCGCGCCATCGGCCTCGATCCTCAGGCGCTGGGCCGCACCGTGCACACCTACAACGCCGCCTGCCAGGGCGGCCACTTCGACCACACCGTGCTCGACGACTGCCACACCCGCGATCTGAGCCCGCCCAAGAGCCATTGGGCGCGGCCACTCGACACGCCGCCCTACACCGCCTACCCGCTGCGCCCGGGCGTCACCTTCACCTACCTGGGCCTGCGCACCGACGCGACGGCGGCCGTGCATTTCGGCGGTCAGCCCAGCCCCAACCTGGGCGTGGCCGGCGAGATGATGGCCGGCAATGTGCTGGGCCAGGGCTACACGGCCGGCGTGGGCATGTCGATCGGCACCGCCTTCGGCCGCATCGCCGGTGCGCGGGCGGCGGCCACCGCGCTGGCCGCGCGCCCTGCCCGTGCGACGCGTACGGCGCGTCCGGTCCCCACCGGGAGCACCCGATGAGCACGCCGCAACTGGACGCGCTGACGCGCGAGGCCCATGCGCTGGCGCTCGGCGCGGCGCCCGCGTCCGCCCTCACGCCCGAGGCCGAGGTGGCCCGCGTGCTGCAGATCTGCAACGCCTGCCGCTACTGCGAGGGCTTCTGCGCGGTGTTCCCGGCGATGACGCGGCGCCTGTCCTTCGCCGAGGCCGACGTGCACTACCTGGCCAACCTCTGCCACAACTGCGGCGCCTGCCTGCACGCCTGCCAGTACGCGCCGCCGCACGACTTCGCCGTCAACGTGCCGCAGGCCATGGCCCGGGTGCGCGGCCGCACCTATGCCCGCCAGGCCTGGCCGCGCGCGGCCGCACGGCTGTACGAGCGCAACGGCCTGGTGGTGGCGCTGGCCCTGGCCATCGCGCTGGCGGCCTTCCTGGCGCTCGGCGTGGCGCGGCTGGGCGGCGGGGGCGCGCTGTGGCGCACGCCGGCCGGGGGCGATTTCTATGCCGTGTTTCCGCACGGGCTGCTGGTCGGGCTGTTCGCGCCGGTGGCGGCCTGGGTGGTGCTGGCACTCGGCATCGGCCTGCGCCGCTACTGGCGCGAGGTGAGCGCGGTGACCGGCGCCATCGCCCCCGGTCAGGCCGCCCTGGCCGACGCCGGCCGCGACGCACTGACGCTGCGCCACCTCGGCGGCGGCCACGGCGACGGCTGCCACGAGGCCGACGACGGCCACAGCCTGTGGCGCCGCCGCTGCCACCACCTGACGGCCGGCGGCTTCCTGCTGTGCTTCGCGGCCACCGGCGTGGCCACGCTGATGCACTACGCGTTCGGCCTGAGCGCGCCCTACGACTGGCCGTCGGCGCCGAAGCTGCTGGGGGGCGTCGGCGGCGTGGCGCTGCTGGCCGGATCGCTGGGCCTGGGCTGGCTGCGCCTGCGCCGTCACCCGCTGCACGGCGACGCCGCCCAACGGCCGATGGACCTGGCCTTCATCGCGCTGCTGGCGCTGGCCGCGGCCAGCGGGCTGGCGCTGTGGGCGGCCCGCGGCACGGCGGCGCTGCCGCTGCTGCTGTGCCTGCACCTGGGCGGCGTGATGGCGCTGTTCCTGACCCTGCCCTACGGCAAGTTCGGCCACGGGCTCTACCGCGGCGCGGCCCTGCTGCGCCACCACGTCGAACGCCGCCTGCCCGACCCGGTGCGCCTGGGCGGCGACTGATCGGCGGCACCGCATCCCCGGGGGGCCGGCCCCGTCATCCCCGGCCCGCACGCATCCCACGGGCCATCCGCTGCCCGACATCCCGAAGCCCCCGGGGCCGGGCTGTGCCCAGCCCGCCCCTCGAGGGGGTCAAGGCCGTTCGGGACGGCCCTTCATTTCCTTGTGAGGAGACACCCATGACCTGCACACGACGCCCGATCCGGGGCGCCGGGGCGACGCTCGCCCTGACGCTGACCCACGCCGTGCTGACCACCGCCCTGGCGAGCCCCGCCGCCCACGCCCAGACCGCCGAGCTGCCGCGCAAGCCGGTGACGCTGGTGGTGGGCTTCGCCGCCGGTGGCGCGGCCGATCTGGCCGCCCGCGTGATCGGCAAGAAACTGGCCGATCAGATCGGCCAGCCGGTGGTGATCGACAACCGGGCCGGTGCCGGGGGCAACCTGGCCCATCAGTTCGTGGCCCAGGGACCGGCCGATGGCAGCGTGCTGCTGTTCGGCTCGGTCGGGCCGCTGGCCATCGCGCCGCACCTGATGAAGATCGCCTACGACCCGCAGCGCGATCTGGCGCCGATCACGATGGGCGTCAACTTCCCCAACGTGCTGGTGGTGCATGCCGGTGCCGGCATCCGCAGCTTCGGCGAGTTCATCGCCGCCGCCCGCAAGAGCCCGGGCAAGCTCGACTACGCGTCCACCGGGCCCGGCTCCGCCAGCCACCTGGCCGGCGAACTGATGGACGACATGGCCCGCATCGACACCGTCCACATCCCCTACAAGGGCGGCGCCCCGGCGCTGCAGGATCTGCTGGGCGGCCGCGTCACCAGCTACTACTCGACCTATTCGACCGCGCAGGCCCACATCGACGGCGGCAAGCTGATCCCGCTGGCCGTCACCGGCCCGAAGCGCCTGCCCCAGCTGCCCCAGGTGCCCACCATCGCCGAATCCGGCTACCCCGGCTACAACGCGACCAACTGGTATGCGTTCGTCGCCTCGTCCAAGGTGCCCAAGGCGCTGCTCGACCGCTGGAACACCGAGCTGGTCAAGGTGCTGAAGTCGCCCGAGGTGGCGGCCGAGCTGAACCACCACGGCATGCCACCCGCCCCCTCGACGCGCGAGGAGCTGGCGCAGGAAATCGCCCGCGAGACCACCTACTGGGGCCGCGTGATCCGCGACCGCAAGATCACCCTGCAGTGAGACCCGAGGAGACCATGACCATGACGCCACACACCGCATCCCCGACATCGCCTGCGCCTGTCCTGGCCAGGCCGCGCGCGCCCGGGACCCGCAAACGGACCCGCACCCGCCTGCTGGCCATCGGCCTGGCCTGCGTCGGCTGGCTGGCCGCCACGCCGGTGCTGGCCGCTGAACTGAGGGTCATCACCAGCGGCGCCTTCACCGAGGCCTACAAGCAGCTGATCCCGCTGTTCGAGGCGGCCTCGGGTCACACCGTGGTCAGCGCCTTCGGTGCGTCCAGCGGCAATGCGCCCGACGCCATCCCGGTGCGCCTGGCCCGTGGCGAGGCCTTCGATCTGGTGATCCTGTCGGAGACCGGCCTGGCCGCGCTCGAACAGGCCGGCCACGTGCAGCCCGGCTCGCGCCAGGACCTGGCCCGCTCGGCCATCGGCGCGGCGGTGCGCAAGGGCTCGCCGCGGCCCGACATCTCGACCGTGGCCGCCCTGCGGCAGACGCTGCTGGACGCGAAGTCCGTCGCCTGGTCGGCCAGCGCCAGCGGCACCTGGCTGACCGGCACGGTCTTTCCGCAGCTCGGCGTGGCCGAGCAGATGCAGCGCACCGGCCGCAAGATCCTCAGCGAGCGGGTCGGCGCGGTGGTGGCGCGCGGGGATGCCGAGCTCGGCTTCCAGCAGATCAGCGAGCTGATCTACTTCAAGGAGCTCGACTTCCTGGGGCCCCTGCCCGAAGAGGTGCAGCAGAGCCTGTTCTTCTCCTCCGGCCTGGTGCGCGGCAGCACCGAGAGCGATGCGGCGCGGCAGCTGGTGCGCTTCCTGGCCTCGCCGGCGGTGGCGCCGATCGTGCGCAGCACCGGGCTGGATCCGGTGGGGGCGGCCCGGCCCGCCAGCGCGGCACGCTGAGGCCGCGGAATGGCCCTGCGCACCCCGTCCGCTTTGTTTCGAAGTTTGAATTGATGCAAAGTGCGGCCTACACTGCGCAGCCCCGCCCGGAAGCCCACGATGCCGCCTGACGCCACCACCGCCGCCATGCCTCCGCCGCCGCCGCCGCCGTCGCCATCACCGCCCCAGACCGACGCGCCCCAGCGCCCGAGCGGCCCGCTGCAGCTGTTCCGGGTCTTCACCTGGACGGCGCTGCAGGGCTTCGGCGGCGTGCTGGCGGTGGTGCAGCGCGAGCTGGTCGAGCGCCACCGCTGGTACACGCCGCAGGGCTTCGTGCAGGACTGGGCGGTGGCCCAGGTGCTGCCCGGGCCCAACGTCTGCAATCTGGCGCTGATGCTGGGCGACCGCACCCACGGCTGGCGCGGCGCGCTGGCCGCACTCGCCGGGCTGCTGGTGGCGCCGGCCGCCCTGCTGCTGACGCTGGCCGTGCTGGTCGGCCAGGCGGCCGCTCATCCGGACGGGCAGGCGCCGCTGCAGGGCGCGCTGCACGGCATGGGCGCGGTGGCCGCCGGGCTGATCGCGGGCACGGCGCTCAAGCTGTTCCAGGCGCTGCGCGAGCACCCGCTGGGCTGGACCGGCGCCGGCCTGGTCGCCGCCGCCACCTGGGCCGGCCTGGCCCTGGCCGGCTGGCCGCTGACGGCCCTGGTGCCCGGCCTGGGCGCCATCGCCTGCACCGCCACCGCCTGGCGGCTGTACCCCGCGCAGCCGCCCAGCGGCCCGGGGGCCGGCCCGGGCACCGGCCACCCCGACACCGGAGACCGCCGATGAGCCCCGCCGACTGGATGGACCTGGTCTGGCGCCACCTGAGCCTGTCGCTGCTGGCCGTCGGCGGCGCGATCACGCTGGCGCCCGCGCTGCACGATTTCCACGTCCGCGAGCACCACTGGCTGAGCGATGGCGACTTCGCCCAGGCCGTGACGCTGGCCCAGGCCGCGCCCGGCCCCAACGCGCTGTTCATCGCGCTGCTGGGCTGGCAGGCCGGGCTGGCCACCGCCACGACCCACGGTGCCGGCCCGGCCCTGGCGCTGCTGCACGGCCTGATGGCCGCATTGCTGAGCCTGGCCGCCATCCTGCTGCCCAGCTCGCTGCTGACACTGACGCTGACGCGCTGGACGCAACGCCACCGCCAGCACCTGGCCGTGCGCGCCTTCCGGCAGGGCATGTCGCCGTTGGTCATCGGCGTGCTGCTGGCCACCAGCACCCTGCTGCTGCGGGGGCAGACGGTGGCGCCAGTCGGCGCGATGGCCGATGCGTCGGGCAGTGCGGGCGTGGCCGCGGTGGCGCCTGCGACAGCGGCATCCGGCGCGGGCGCCCTCGCTGCGCTGTCCACCGTCACCTGGCACCATGCCGCGCCCTGGGCCATCGCCGCCACCGTCGCGCTGCTGGTGCTGCGCAGCCGCGTCCACATGCTGTGGCTGCTGGGGGCGGGCGCGCTGGCCGGGGGGCTGGGGTGGTTGTAGCGGCGCCAGCGCCGTGCATCGCGGCCTTCAGCGCCCCTGCGGGTCCGCGGTCGCACCGCCGATCACGCCCGCGGCCCGCAGCGCCGCGATCTCGTCGGCCGAGTAGCCGGCCTCGCGCAGCACCGCGTCGGTGTCCTGGCCCAGCGACGGGGGCGCGTGGCGCAGGCCCGGGCGCTGGCCGTCCAGCGTCAGCGGCAGCAGCGGCACCTGGGTCTCGACGGCGCGCCCGGCGCCGCTCGCATCGGCCGGCAGGGTGACGGGCGCCAGGCCGCCGGTGGCCTGCAGGTGCGGGTCGTCGAACAGCTCGTGCGGGCGGGCGATCGGGGCGTAGGGCAGTCCGATGCGCTCGAAACGCGCCGCCAGCTCGGCCGCGCCGAAGGCCTCGAAGCGCTGGCGCAGCAGCGGCAGCATCCAGGATCGGGCCTGCACGCGGTCGTTGTTGCTGACCAGGCGCGGATCGCGCTGCAGGTCGTCGAAGCCGAAGGCCTCGCA
Source organism: Pseudaquabacterium rugosum (assembly GCF_038066575.1). Classification (NCBI taxonomy): domain Bacteria; kingdom Pseudomonadati; phylum Pseudomonadota; class Betaproteobacteria; order Burkholderiales; family Sphaerotilaceae; genus Pseudaquabacterium; species Pseudaquabacterium rugosum. The sequence continues at coordinate 136,022 of NZ_JBBUTF010000011.1, forward strand.
CATCAGCGCCCACTGGGTGTCGGTGACGGCGGCCAGGAAGATCTGCTCGCCGTCCTTGACGCTGAACACGTCGTAGACGGCCCAGGCGCTGATGCGGCTGGGCATGGGCGCGGCCGGCCGGCCGGTGACGGCGAACTGCATCATGTGCTGGGCGACCAGGAACACGTTGTTCTCGAACAGCGCGCTCTGCACCTGCTGGCCACGGCCGGTGCGGTCGCGCTCGCGCAGCGCGGCCAGCACGCCGATGGCGCCGAACATGCCGCCCATGATGTCGTTGACGCTGGTGCCCGCGCGCAGCGGCCGGCCCTCGGGCCCGGTCATGTAGGCCAGGCCGCCCATCATCTGCACCACCTCGTCGAGCGCGGTGCGGTGCTCGTAGGGGCCGGGCAGGAAGCCCTTGTGCGAGACGCAGATCAGCCCCGGGTTCAGGCGCGACAGCGCCGCGGCGCCGAAGCCCAGCCGGTCCATCGTGCCGGCCTTGAAGTTCTCGCTGAAGACATCGGCGGTGGCCAGCAGGCGCAGCACCGCCTCACGGCCGCGCGGGTCCTTGACGTCGATGGCCAGGCTCTTCTTGTTGCGGTTGAAGATGCCGAAGAAGCCGGCGCCCGAGCCCAGCAGCTGGCGCGTGCTGTCGCCGGCCAGCGGCTCGACCTTGATGACCTCGGCGCCCAGATCGGCCAGGATCATCCCGCAGGTCGGGCCCATCACCATGTGGGTGAACTCGACCACGCGCAGGCCGGCCAGCGGCAGGGGGCGGTCGGCCGCGGCGTCGGTGGGGGCGGCGTGGGCGTTGGCGTTGGCGTTGGCGTTGGCCTTGGTGCCGGAAGAAACGTCGGTCATGAGCGGTCAGCGTCAGCGGAAGCGAGGGTGGAGGTGGCCGCCGAGGGTCGGCGGCCATCGGCATAGGTGAAGCCGGGCGGCAGGCCGGCCTCGGGCGTCATGCCGTACAGCGGCTCGCCGGGCAGGCCGGCGGCCAGCACGGCACGCGCGGCCTGCAGGCGCTCCAGATCGACGCCGGTGCGCACGCCCATGGCCTCGAACATGAACACCAGGTCCTCGGTCACGACATTGCCCGAGGCGCCGGGCGCATAGGGGCAGCCGCCCAGGCCGCCCTGCGAGCTGTCGAAGGTGCGCACGCCCTCGTCCCAGGCCGCCAGACAGTTGGCCAGGCCCAGGCCGCGGGTGTTGTGCAGATGGGCCGCGCCGGTGCGCGTGCCGATCTCGGCGCGCACGCGGCGGAACAGGCGGCGCACCTGCGCCGGATCGGCCATGCCGGTGGTGTCGGACAGGCCGACCTCGTCGACGCCGGCCTCGGCCAGCGCCACGGCCAGGCGCACCACATCGTCCTCGGGCACGCGGCCCTGCAGCGTGCAACCGAAGGCGGTGGACATGCCGGCCTCGACGCGCACCGCGGGCGCGCTGGCATCGCGCAGCGCGACGACCTGGCGCACCAGCTCGACCATCTGCGCCGGCGTCTGCCGCACATTGGCCATCGAGTGGGCGGCACTGGCCGACACCGGCAGCGTCAGCTTGTGCAGCGGGGTGGCCAGCGCGGCCTGGGCACCCCTCAGATTGGGCACCAGCGCCATCACCGTCAGGCCGGGCAGGCCGACGGCATGGCGCACCACGTCGGCCACATCGGCCATCTGCGGCAACAGGCGCGGCGACACGAAGGAGCCGACCTCGATCTCGCGCAGGCCAGCGGCGTGCAGCGCATCGATCCAGGCGCATTTGGCGGCGGTCGACATCGTGGCCTGCACGCTCTGCAGGCCGTCGCGCGGGCCGACCTCGCTGATCAGGACATCGGGGGGAGCAGTCACAGGCGGGGCATCCGGTCGGTGGATCGGGGTCAGCGTCATAAGTCTGTCAGACAGACCATGAATCTGTTCAATGGACTCATTATCGAAAGGCGGACCCGACCTTGTCAAACGGGCGGTTACGCTCGCCGGATGCCGAAGAAGTCTTCCCGCCCCTCCGTCGCCGACGAGCAGGCCGCCCCGGGCGGCGCCGCCGCCGTGGACCGCGCCATCAGCCTGCTGACGGCCTTCCAGCCCGGCGAAAGCGCACTGACCGTGACCGAACTGGCCGAGCGCACCCGTCTGTACAACAGCACCGTGCTGCGCCTGCTGGCCTCGCTGGCCCACGGCCGGCTGCTGCGCCGCACGGCCGACGGACGCTGGGCGCTGGGCCCTGAGGTGGCGCGTCTGGGGGCGCTCTACACCGCCTCGTTCTCGCTGGAGGACGTGGTGCTGCCCGAGATGCGCGAGCTGGTCGCGCGCACGCAGGAGAGCGTGGCCTTCCACGTGCGGCAGGGGGAGCAGCGGCTGGTGCTGCTGCGGGTCGATTCACCGCAGCTGCTGCGCGACCACGTGCGCGCCGGCGACGTGCTGCCGCTGGACCGCGGCGCCGGCGGCCGCGTGCTGATGGCCTGCTCCGGCGCGCCGGGTCGCCTCTACGACCAGGTGCGCCAGGACGGCTACGTGATGGTCACCGGGGACCGCATCCCCGGCCTGGTCGGCATCTCGGCGCCGGTCTGGCGCACCGGCACCGAGCTGGCCGGCGCGCTGACGCTGACGGCCCCCGAGATCCGCGTGCAGCCGTCCTTCGTCGACGAGCTGCGGGCCTCGGCCGCGCGGCTGACGCAGGCGCTCGGGGGGCGGGCGCCGGGCTGAACCGCCGCACCGCACGCGCTCGGGTGGAGGGCCCGCAGGCCCTCGGTTGGGTGGCTCCCGTGGCCCTCAGGCCGCGTCCCGCTCCGAGAACTCCGCCTCGATCTCGCACATGTGGCGCTGGCGGGCGGCGATGCGCTGGCCGATCGGCGGGCCGGCGAAGTGCTTGCGCACGCCGAAGCCGAACCAGATCACGCCCAGCAGCACGAACAGGCCGGCCGTCACCCAGGCCACCTTGCCGTTGGGCGGCTGCATGCCGACCCAGGCCAGCACCAGCGCACCGGCCGAGCCGGCCACCGCGCAGGGCTTGGACCAGAGGCCCAGCGAGAACGGCCCCTTCTTGTCCCAGCTGCGGCCCTCGGCCAGCACGCCGGCGGCGATCGGCATCGCGTAGGAGATGAACAGGAACACCGCGCTGCCCGCGCTCAGCACGGTGAAGGCGTCGCCGTACAGCGTGATGGCGATGGCCAGCACGGCGGTGACCCAGATCGCCGCACCCGGCGTGCGGTGCACATGGTGCACCTGCTTGAGCCAGCGCGAGCCCGGCAGGCCGCCGTCACGGGCGAACGCGTACATCATGCGGCTGCTGCTCGTCACGGCCGCCAGGCCGCAGACGAAGTTGATGAAGAACATCAGCAGCTCGATGGTGATGCGCAGGGGGGCGGGGATCGGCGCCAGGATGGCCTCGAAGAAGCCGGTGCCCATCTTCATCGCCGCGCCGAGATCCGGCATCACCAGCACGAAGCTGCAGACCAGCGCATAACCGAACAACACCGACCACAGCACCGCGTTGACGATGCCCTTGGGCACGGTGGCGGCCGCATCGCGCGTCTCCTCGGCCGTGTGGGCCGACGCGTCGAAGCCGGTGATGGTGTAGGCCGTCAGCAGCAGGCCCGACAGGAAGGCCAGGCCCAGGCCCTGCTGCGGCCAGGCGCTGCCCTCGGTGCCGGTGAAGTTGGTGAAGGTGACCAGGCGGCCGAAGTCCAGCGGCACCGGCGAGTACGCCAGCAGCGAGCCCACCAGCAGCAGCGTGACGACGAAGATGAGGTAACCGGACAGATCGGTGATGCGGCTGGCCAGCCGCACGTGGCGGTGGTTGAGCCAGGCCTGCAGGCCGGTGATGACGCACAGGAAGAGCGTCTGGTGGCCCCAGCCCAGCGCTTCGGGCCGCGCCCCGAACAGCGGCGCGATCAGCGTCTTGAAGAACGGATCCCAGGTGCCGAAGTTGATCGCCGCGACGACGAACACCAGGCCCAGCAGGTTGAACCAGGCGGTGACCCAACCCCAGGTCTTGCCGCCCAGGATCGAGCCCCAGTGGTACAGGCCGCCAGCCGTCGGATAGGCCGACGCGATCTGCGCCATCGACGCCGCGACGATCAGCGAGAACAGGCCACCCAAGGGCCAGCCGAGCCCGATGGACGCGCCGCCGGCCGCCGAGAAGCCCATCTGGAAGGCGGTGATGCCGCCCGACAGGATGCAGATCAGCGAGAACGAGACCGCGAAGTTGGAGAAGCCGCCCATGCGGCGCGACAGCTCCTGGGCATAGCCCATCTCGTGCAGCAGCTGGACGTCCGGGTCCAGATCCGGCTTGGCGTGGGCACTCATGGCGCGATGACCTTTCTTCAACTCGACTTCAGGATGAAGGCGACCCCGGCGGACAGACCGCCGCGAGCCGCGGGGACGGAATCCGGTGCGTGGCTCAGGCGGCGGTGAAGCCGTTGTCCACGAACAGATGGGCACCGTTGACGAAGCTGGCCTCGTCACTGGCCAGGAACAAGGCGGCGCGCGCCACCTCGTCGGGCCGGCACAGCCGGCCCTGCTGCGCGGCGAGCGCCTGCAGCGAGGCATCGACGCCATGGGCGCCGAGCGCCGCCAGCTCACGCTGGCCGTGCGGCGTGTCGATGAAGCCCGGGCACACGGCATTGCAGCGGATGCCGCGGTCGCGGTACTCGACCGCGATGGCCCGCGCCAGCATCGCGCAGGCGCCCTTGGTCATGCAGTACAGCACCTCCAGCGGCGTGGCCGCCACCGACGAGATCGACGCGGTGCAGACGATGCTGCCGCCACCGGCGGCCAGCATCTGCGGCAGCACGGCGCGGGTCATCATGAACATGCTCCTGACGTTGATGTCCATCAGGCGGTCGTAGTCCTCGTCGGTGGTGTCGAGGAAGGGCTTCACGGTGATGGTGCCCGCATGGTTGAACAGCACCGAGAGGGGACCGAAACGTGCACCGGCCTCGGCCACCGCACGGTCGACATCGGTGCGCCGCGAGACGTCGGCGGGGAAGAAGGCGGCCTGCCCGCCGGCGGCCTCGATGGCGGCCACGACCTCGCGGGCGGCCGTCTCGTTGATGTCGACCAGCGCGACGCGCGCGCCCTCGGCGGCGAACAGGCGGGAGGCGGCGCCCCCGGCGCCGGTGGCGCCACCGGAGATCAGGGCGGTCTTGCCGGCCAGGCGGCCGGCGGCGGGCCGGGCGGCACCGGACACGCCCAGGGCGTGAGGGGAGAAGGGGGACATCGCGGGTTCCTCCTGCCCCGTCGAAGGGGGCTCGGGTGCTGGATCAGGCTGGGTGAAACCAGTCTAGGAACGCGGACGCGCGGCCACTATCCTGAATTGGCAAAGCGCTTGCATGGACCACGTCCACCCGCCCCGCCCTGCGCCCCGCGCTGATCCGACGCCGCCATGCCCGCACCGCACCTGCCGCCCGTCCAGACCGCCCCGCCCGGCCCGTCCGCCTGCTCCCCCGGCCCGCAGGCGACGGCCGCACCGAGCCAGCCGGCAGGTCTGGTGCACAGCGCGGCCACGGCAGCACCCCACGCAGCGCCCCCCGTGCAGCCCATCGCCTGCCAGGACCTGGACGAGCAGGCCGCTCGCCTGGACGGTTGGAACCTGCGCTACTGCCAGCTTTCGCCCGGCCGCTTCGAGGGCAGCGTGGCCACGCTGGAGGCCGGCGGCGTGCGCCTGGTGGCCGAGCGGCTGAACCGCACGCTGCTGCAGCGCGGCGCGGTGGCGCCCGGCCGGCTGGTGGTGGGCGTGCCGGTGCATTACGACGGTCATGCGGTGCTGTGCGGCCAGCGCAGCCACCGCGACGGCCTGCACCTGTTCTCGGGCGCCGACGGCTTCGACTTCCTGTCGCCGGCCGAGCACCTGGTGATCAACATCGAGCTGCACGGCGCCGCGCTGCAGCGCCCGGCACTGCGCGCGACGGTCGAGCGCCTGGCCGCGCGACTCGGCCCACGGCCGGCCGTGCACGATCTGCCGCCCCAGGCGATGACGGCGCTGCGCGAGCGGCTGCTGATGCTGATGGCGGCGCTGCACCACGACAGCGCGCTGCTGACCCGCGGCACGGCGCGCGACGCCGTCGAGCGCACGGTGGTGCACGCGCTGGCCGAGGCGATGGGCGAGGGGATGGCCGAGGCGCTGCAGCCCGCCGGGGCGCCCGAGACGGCGGCCTGCCGGCCGGCAGCGGCGCCGCGGCAGGCGCAGGCGCAGGCGGAGGCGGAGGTACACGCGCAGGCACCGGCACAGGCGCGGCTGGCCGAGACCGCCCCGCGCCCGGGCGCCGGCGACATGCACCGCCCCTGGCGGCTGGTGCGCGCCGTCCAGGCCCGCATCGACGCCCATGCCGAGGACTGCCCGCTGTCGGTGGCCGAGCTGGTGGCCGACATCGGTGTCAGCCGCCGCAGCCTGCAGTACGCGTTCGAATCCGCGCTCGGCCTGAACCCAGTGGCCTATCTGCGCGCCGAGCGCCTGAACCGCGCCCGCGCCGCCCTCGGCCGCGCCGGCTCGGTCACCGAAGCCGCCACCCGCTTCGGCTTCTGGCACTTCGGCCGCTTCGCCAACGACTACCGCGCGCTGTTCGGCGAGCGGCCGTCGGAGACGTTCCGGCGGCGGCAGGCGCAGGGCGCGGGGACGGCCGGCGATCATCGCTTGAACTGAGAACCCGAGCGTGCGCGGTGCCGGCGTCACGCGCCGGCTGTGCCCGGGCACAGAGGTGCGCCAGTGCACCCACAGCCCGGGACGCCCATCGGGTTTGACCGGATACGACGGAAGCAACCTTCACGATTAAATTTGTTTGCCAAACAAACTAAATGGCTGATCCGCATACCGGATCGCTGACGTGGCGCCCAATCCCGCAACAGGAGACGACAGATGAATGGTCAAGTGATCAGGACCGCGGCGGCAGCCGTGCTCGCCGTGGCTTGCAGCGCCGCTGCCGCACAGTCCGTGGAGGTGATGCATTGGTGGACTTCGGGCGGTGAAGGCGCCGCCGTCGGCGTGCTGAAGAAGGACCTGGAGGCCAAGGGCGTGAAGTGGGTGGACATGGCCGTGTCCGGGGGCGGCGGCGAAGCCGCGATGACCGCCCTGCGTGCCCGTGCAGTCGCCGGCAACCCGCCGACCGCTGCACAGCTGCTGGGCATGGCCGTCATCGACTGGTCAGGAGAAGGGTTGCTGGGCGATCTGAACGAACAGGCCGCCAAGGAGGGCTGGGACAAGGTGGTGCCGCCCGCATTGCAACGCTTCGCCAAGGCCGACGGGAAGTGGGTGGCCGTGCCGGTGAACATCCATCGTCCGCACTGGCTGTGGATGAACGCCAAGATCTTCAAGGACAACGGCCTGACGCCGCCCAGGACCTGGGACGAGTTCAACGCCACTGCTGACAAGCTCAAGGCCAAGGGCATCCTGCCGCTGGCCATCGGCGGCCAGCCCTGGCAGGAGGCCACCGCCTGGGAAGGCATCGTGCTGGGCCTGGGCGGGCCTGACTTCTACCGCAAAGCCGTGATCGAGGCCGACGCAGCCTCGCTGAAGTCCGCCACCATGGTCAAGGTCTTCGACCAGATGCGCAAGCTCAGAGGTTACGCGGACAAGAACTTCGCGGGCCGCGACTGGAATCTCGCCACGGGCATGGTGCTCAAGGGCGAAGCCGCAATGCAGTTGATGGGTGACTGGGCCAAGGGGGAGGTGCTCGCCGCCAAGATGACACCAGGCAAGGACATCCTCTGCGCGGTGGCCCCAGGCACCCAGAACAGCTACCTGTTCAACACCGACTTCTTCGCCATGTTCAAGGTCGGCGGTGATCGCCGTCCAGCGCAGCTGACCATGGCATCGTCGGTGATGAACCCCGGCTTCCAGGAGACGTTCAACCTGGCCAAGGGCTCCATCCCTGCGCGCAGCGACGTGCCGATGGACAAGTTCGACGAGTGCGGCAAGAAGTCCATGACGGATCTGAAGGCGGCCGCCACCGCCAAGACCATGTACGGCTCGCTGGCTCACGGTCATGCCCAGCCGGCGGCCATCCAGCGCGCCTATCTGGACGTCATCACCAAGCACTTCAACTCCGAGCAGTCGTCCAAGGATGCAGCCGAGTCGCTGGCCAAGGCCGTGGCCGCCGCGAAGTAAGTCCGGCTTCCGAGGCTACGGCCCGGGTTCCGCCTGAGGCGCTCTACCAGGGGGTGCCGTGTCCCGGACGGCCGCGGCACCGTTCCCGCACCGAGGCCTGCGCCCACGCACAGGCCTCGGCCTGGCTTTTCACCAAACGGCAGACCACCGCCACTTGCCGACGGGCCTGCCCCTCACGGATCACGGAGCGCGCATGAACGCGGTATCCCGGTGGTTCGACCACCACATGTCCAAGCTGGCGCTGGCGCCCAGCCTGGTCCTCGTCACCGTCGGGGTGTACGGCTTCATCGCCTTCACCACGGTGCTCTCCTTCACCGGCAGCAAGATGCTGCCCAACCTGCAGAACTGGGTCGGCCTGCTGCAATACCAGCGGCTGTGGGCCAACCCGCGCTGGCAGGTGGCGGTGGAGAACTTCGCCGTCTTCAGCGCGCTGTACATCGGCCTGACGCTGGTGGCCGGCCTGCTGCTGGCCATCCTGCTGGACCAGAAGGTGCGCGCCGAAGGCGCGCTGCGTGCCATCTACCTGTACCCGATGTCGATCTCCTTCATCGTCACCGGCGTCGCCTGGCAGTGGCTGATGTCGCCCGACCTGGGGCTGGAGAAGGCCTTCCACACCTGGGGCTACACCAGCCTGCGCTTCGACTGGATCAAGGACGAACGCATGGCCCTGTACTGCGTGGTCATCGCCGGCCTGTGGCAGGCCACCGGCTTCGTGATGGCGCTGTTCCTGTCGGCGCTGCGCGGCATCAACCCCGAGATCATCTCCGCGGCCCGCATCGACGGCGCCGGTGGTGTGCAGATCTACCGCCACGTGGTGGTGCCGGCGCTGCGCCCGGCGCTTCTGACGGCGCTGGTGGTGCAGGCCCATCTGTCGATCAAGTCCTACGACCTGGTCATCGCGCTGACCCGTGGCGGCCCTGGCTACGCCACCGAGCTGCCCTCCACCTTCATGTACGGCTTTACCTTCTCGCGCAACGAGATGGCACTGGGCTCGGCCAGCGCGGTGGTGATGCTGTGCACGCTGGCAGCGGTCATCGTCCCCTACCTCGCGACGGAGCTCAAGCATGACCGTGCCCGCTGAGTTCGCTCCCGTGCTGGCAGCACCTTCCGCTACATCCACCGCCGTGAAGCGCGTCGGCCGCGCCGGAATCTACGCGCTGCTGCTGCTGGCGGCCGCCGGCTTCCTGCTGCCCCTGGTGGCGATGGTGTTCACCTCACTGAAGGGCACGCCCGAGATCACCGGCCAAGCGCCGTATGGGGACGCCACCATCCTCAGCTGGCCGCGCGACCCCTCGCTGGCCGCCTGGGGCCAGGCCTGGTCCAGCGCCTGCATCGCCGTGACCTGCGAAGGTCTGCGGGGCTACTTCGGCAACTCCATCGTGCTGTGCATCAGCGCGGTGGCGATCTCGGTGGCGCTGGGCGCGATCAACGGCTACGCCCTGACCCAATGGCGCTTCCGCGGCGACAACGTGGTGTTCGCGCTGTTCCTGTTCGGCTGCTTCATCCCCTTCCAGATCGTGCTGATCCCCATCGCGCGGCTACTGGGCCTGGCCGGGCTGGCCGGCTCGATGGCGGGGCTGGTGGCCGTACACGTGCTGTATGGCATCGCCTTCACAACGCTGTTCTTCCGCAACTTCTACGTGGCCATGCCCGAGGAGCTGGTGAAGGCCGCGCGCATGGACGGCGCCGGCTTCTGGGCCACCTTCTTCCACATCGTGCTGCCGATCTCCGGGCCCATCACCGTGGTGGCGGTGATCTGGCAGTTCACCTCGATCTGGAACGACTTCCTCTTCGGCGCCTCGTTCTCCGGCCCGGACACCCGGCCGCTGATGGTGGCGCTCAACAACCTCGTCAACACCTCCACCGGCACCAAGGCCTACAACGTGGACATGGCTGCTGCGCTGATCGCGGCACTGCCCACGATGCTCGTCTACGTGCTGGCCGGCAAGTTCTTCGTCCGCGGCCTGATGGCCGGGGCCGTCAAGGGATAAGCACCATGGCATCACTGGCCATCGACCAGGTCTGCAAGCAGTTCGGCCCCGTCGACATCCTGCGCGACATCAACCTCGCCATCGCTGACGGTGAATTCCTCGTGCTCGTCGGCCCCTCGGGCTGCGGCAAATCCACGCTGCTCAACATCATCGCCGGGCTGGAGCCGTTGAGCTCGGGCCACGTCCGCATCGACGGCCAGTCGGTGCAGCACCTGGCACCCAAGGAACGCGACATCGCGATGGTGTTCCAGTCCTACGCGCTGTACCCGGCGATGACGGTGGCGAAGAACATCGCCTTCCCGCTGCGCATGCGCGGCGCCAGCGCCACCGAGCAAGCCGCCAAGGTGAAGCAGGTGGCCGAGTTGCTGCAGATCGGCCACCTGCTGGACCGCAAGCCGCAGCAGCTCTCGGGCGGCCAGCGCCAGCGCGTGGCGATGGGCCGTGCGCTGGTACGCGACCCGAAGATCTTCCTCTTCGACGAGCCGCTGTCCAACCTCGACGCCAAACTGCGCGTGGACATGCGCACCGAGATCAAGCGCCTGCACCAGCGTGTGCGCAAGACCACCGTCTACGTCACGCACGATCAGGTTGAGGCCATGACCATGGCCACCCGCATCGCGGTGATGAAGGACGGCGTGGTGCAGCAGTTCGGCTCCCCGGCCGAAATCTATGAGCGCCCAGCCAACACCTTCGTCGCCACCTTCATGGGCTCGCCGGCGATGAACCTGGTGCCGGCCACCGCGCGCCTGGACGGCAGCCGCGCGCAGCTGGCCATCGACGGCACCGTGCTGACGCTGCCGCTGGACGGCGCCCCTCCCGGTCTGCTGCGCGAGGGCCAGGCCCTGCAGCTGGGCCTGCGGCCCGAGTGGTTCCAGCGCACCGACGCCATCGCCCCGCACCAAGCCACGCTGGACGCGCAGGTGGAGGTTCTGGAGCCCACCGGCCCTGACCTCTACGCCGCGCTTCGACTGGGCCCGCACGAGGTCATGGCCCGGCTACCAGCCGATGCCGCCATCAGTCCTGGCACCACGGCGCGCTTCGCCATCGATCTGGGCAAGGCCCTGGTGTTCGACCGCGACAGCGGCCAGCGACTGGTCTGAGGCCACGGCCCATCCAGCCAGGCGCAGGTTCAGACGAATTCCTGACGGCCCATCCGCCTACCCCACACAAGGATCTATCTCCCAATGCCGAAGAAAGAAGACCGACTGCTGCGCATCGGCGTGCTGGGCTGCGGCCCCATCGCCCAGGCCGCGCATTTCGAGAGCTGCACCAAAGCCCGCAACGCCGAGCTGTACGCCATCTGCGACGTCGCCGATGACCTGCGCGAGCGCATGGCCTGGACGCACAAGCCCACGCGCGACTACGCCGACTACGACGCCATGCTGGCCGACCCGGTGCTGGAGGCGGTGATCATCGCCACCAGCGACGCCTTCCACGTGCCCGCCGCGCTGCGCGCGCTGGAGGCCGGCAAGCACGTGCTGTGCGAGAAGCCGCTGGGCGTCACCGTCGAGGAGGTGCTGGCGCTGCAGCGCGCCGTCGAGGCCAGCGGCAAGGTGCTGCAGGTCGGCCACATGAAGCGCTTCGACGAGGGCATCCAGGCCGCCAAGGCCTTCATCGACGATGGCATCGGCGAGCTGCTGGCCGCCAAGCTCTGGTACTGCGACAACACCCACCGCTACACCATGACCAACGCGGTGCAGCCGCTGATGGTGACCAGCGCCGCCCGCAGGAAGCCCGCGGTGGACCCCAAGGCCGACATGCGCCGCTACCTGATGCTGGCCCACGGCTGCCACCTGGTGGACACCGCGCGCTTCCTGTGCGGCGAGATCGCGGCCGTGCGCACGCGGCTGTCCGAGCGCTTCGGCGCGCGCTGCTGGTTCGTCGAGACCGAGTTCGCCAACGGCACGCTGGGCCACCTGGACCTGACCGTGGCCGTGCGCATGGACTGGCACGAGGGCTTCCAGATCTACGGCCAGCACGGCAGCGTGCTGGCCAAGACCTACAACCCCTGGTACTACAAGAGCAGCGAGGTGGACATCTTCCACGAGGCCGACGCCACCACCCGACGCCCGCTGGCCGCCGACGGCCATTTCTACCGCCGCCAGACCGAGGCCTTCGCCGACGTCATCCTGCACGGCCAGCCCATGACCGGCGCCACCGTGCACGACGGCCTGCAGTCGGTGCGGGCCATGGTGGCCATCGCCCGCAGCGCCGAGAGCGGCCAGCGCGTGGCCCTGGCCGACGTGGAAGGCGGTGTGTGATGCAGCTCGGCATCTTCGCCAAGACCTTTGACGGCCGCGACGCCGGCTCCGTGCTGGCGGCCGTGCGCGCCGCCGGCTACGGCGCCACGCAGTACAACCTGGCCTGCTCGGGCCTGCCGTCCATGCCCGACGCCATCGCGCCCGAGGCGGCGGCCGCCGTGGCCGCGGCGGCGCGGGCCCAGGGGGTGTCGATGAGCGCCGTCTCCGGCACCTACAACATGGTCCACCCCGACGTGGCGGTGCGCGAGGCCGGCCACGCCCGGCTGGCCACGCTGGCCGCGGCCTGCGCCGCGATGGGCGCGCCCGGCATCACGCTGTGCACCGGCACGCGCGACGCGGCCGACCAGTGGCGCGGCCACCCCGACAACGACACGCCCGAGGCCTGGCGCGACCTGCTGGCCGCGATGGAGGTGGCCCTGGCCATCACCGAGCGGCACGACCTGTGGCTGGGCATCGAGCCCGAGCTGGCCAACGTCGTCAGCTCGGCCGCCAAGGCGCGCGCGCTGATCGAGCAGCTGGGCAGCCCGCGCCTGCGCATCGTGCTGGACGCCGCCAACCTGTTCGAGGCCGAGCCGCTGGATGCGCAGCGCCGCACCGTCAGCGCAGCCATCGACCTGCTGGCCGACCGCATCGTGATGGCCCACGCCAAGGACCGCCACGCCGACGGCCGCTTCGCCACCGCCGGTCAGGGCGTGCTGGACTACCCGCACTACCTGCGCTGCCTGCAGGCCGCCGGCTTCGACGGCGCGCTGATCACCCATGGCCTGGGCGCTGCAGAAGCCCCCGAAGTGGCGCGTTACCTCAGGCAGGTGGCGGGCGAGGCCGGCATCACCGTGCAACCGTGAGCGCCGTGCCGCCATGAACCCCGCGCACCTGATCCCCCGGCCCGTGCCGCGCCCCGGCGGCGTGACGCTGACCGCGCATGTGGCCGACGCAGCGCGCCCTGACGCCACGCCGCTGCTGCTGCAGCACGGCCTGTGCGGCAGCGCGCAGCAGACCGCCGAGGCCTGCCCCGACGACCCGGCGCTGCGCCTGCTGACGCTGGAATGCCGCGGCCATGGCCGCTCCGACGCCGGACCGCTGGACCAGTTGTCCATCGCCACCTTCGCCGACGACCTCATCGCCTGGATCACCGCACTGGGCTTGCCGCCGCTGGTGCTGGGTGGCATCTCGATGGGCGCGGCCATCGCCTGCCGCGTGGCCGTGCTGCGGCCCGAGCTGGTGCGTGCCCTGGTGCTGGTGCGCCCGGCCTGGGTGGCCGAGGCCGCTCCGGCCAACATGGCGCCCAACGCCGAGGTGGGCGCGCTGCTGGCCGCCCACCCGGGCGACCCGGCCGCCGCCCGCGCCGCGTTCGAGGCCGGCGACACCGCCCGCCGCCTGGCCGACGAGGCGCCGGACAACCTGGCCTCGCTGCGCGGCTTCTTCGACCGCGCGCCGCTGGACGTGACCGCGGCGCTGCTGCAGCGCATCTCGGCCGACGGCCCTGGCGTCAGCGAGGCGCAGCTGCGCGCCCTCGACGTGCCGGCGCTGGTGGTCGGCCACGGCCACGACGCCATCCACCCCTGGGCCCATGCCGAGCGCCTGGCCGGCCTGCTGCCGCAGGCGCGCCTGCAGGCCATCACGCCCAAGGCGCTGGACAAGGCGGCCTACGTGGCCGAGCTGCACGCCGCGATCAGCGGCTTCACCCGCGCGCTGGGTTGAGCCACCGCACGGCCTGCGCCAGCCCCTCATCTCCTCATCTTCCGCACCCACACACCCGACCCCACCATGCCCCGCCCGACCCCCGACTGGTTCGACCGCCTGCCCACCGACCGTCCGATCGCCGAGTTCTCGGTCTGGTCGGCCAGACTGCTGCACCTCGCCGACGAGCTGCAGCGCATCACCCCGCACGCCCACCTGCTGCACCTGGACGTGGCCGACGGCCACTTCGGCCCGGCCTTCCTGCTGTTCCCCGACCTGGTGGCGCAGGTGCGTGCCGCCAGTGCGCTTCCGCTGCACGTGCACCTGATGGTGAAGGACGAGATCCTGCTGGCCCAGGTCGAGCAGTTCGCCGACGCCGGAGCGGATGTCATCACCGTGCATGCCGAATGCCTCTCTGCCGGCGCCGCGGTGCGCCGCATCCGCGAGCGCGGCCTGCTGGCCGGACTCGTGCTGGGCGTGGAGACACCAACGTCGACTTTCGAGGCCTTCCTGCCGGATATCCACTTCGCCACGCTGTTGGGCACGGCCATCGGCGTCAAGGGCAAGGGACTGCACGAACGGGCACTGGACCGCCTGCGCGAGACGCGCGCGATGATCACCGGGCAAGAGCTTGACCACCGCGTGGTGCTGGTGGCCGACGGCGGCATCCGCCACGAGACGGTGCCGCTGCTGCGTGCCGCTGGGGCGGAAGCGGTGGTGCTGGGCTCGCTGGCCTTCGGCGATCCCGATCTCGCCCAACGGATGGCATGGTTGGCGACGCAATGAGCCTGCCCCTCGCCTCGCCCGCCGCGCGGCCAGCCGTTGGGCTCGACCTCGGAGGCACGCAGGTCCGCGCAGCGCTGGTGGCACCGGATGGTCGCCTTCTGGCCCGCGCAGCCACCCGGACCGACGTGTCCGGAGGTCCCAGAGCCGTCGTCGAACAGATGCGTCGACTGGTCGACGACGTCACAGCGGGTCAGCCCCGTCATGGGCTGGCAGGCATCGGCGTCTGTGCTCCTGGCCCCCTGGACAGCGCCGAGGGCATGGTGCTGGGCATTCCCACGCTGCCCGGCTGGACCGATGTACCACTGACCGCCTGGCTCCAGGAAGCACTCGAGCTGCCGGTACGACTGGAGAACGACGGCGTCGGCGCGGCGCTGGGAGAATGGCGATACGGCGCCGGCCGAGGCCTGAGCGACTTCGTCTACGTCACCGTCAGCACGGGCATCGGTGGCGGCGTGGTGTCCGATGGCCGCCTGTTGCGAGGACGGCGCCGACTGGCCGCCCATATCGGGCACATGACGGTCGTGCCGGACGGCCCCCTCTGCCCCTGCGGGAACTCCGGCTGCTGGGAAGCCGTGGCATCGGGCTCCGCGCTCGGAAGGCGAGCCCGTGAAGCCGCCGCGGCAGAGCCCTCGGGACGGCTGGCGGAACTCGCCCACGCACTCGCGGGCGGAGCCGATGCCGCCGTCCTGGTCCGGGCAGCCCGCGACGGCGATGCTGCCGCAGGACGTCTGATCGACGAAGAGGCCTCGGCACTGGGACTGGGAATCGTCAACCTGCTGCACCTGTTCAGCCCTCAGCGGGTGGTGCTGGGTGGCGGCGTCGCCCAAGCCTTCGATCTGCTCCAGGCGGGCATCGCACGAGAGATCGACAAGCGCGCAATGCCCCCGTTCCGGGACGTACCGGTGGTCGCGGCCTCGTGCGGCCAGGATGCAGGGTTGGTCGGCGCCGCCGCCTTGATCCTCGCCCCTCCCGAGCCACCCACGGGTGCGGGTTCCGCACACGGCTAGACTGCGCCGGCCAGCGGCTGTTCCACGACCTGCCGCGACCGACGCCAGAGACCGGCCCATACCATGTCCATGCCCCGTGCCGTGCGGCACATCAACGAGGTACGCATCCTGGATGCGCTGTACCGCCACGGCAGCACCACCCGTGCAGATCTGGCACGTGAGCTGGGACTGATGCGTTCGACCGTCGGGAACCTGGTGACTGGCCTGATTGGGCAGGGCCTGCTCAGCGAAGGCTCCGTGGTGGATCCGGCGGGGGGAGGCCGCGCCGGGCGCCCGGGACAGTTGGTGCAGCTCAATGCACGCACCCAGGCTTTCATCGGTGCTGACATCGGCGTCGGCCACCTGTCAGTCGTGTCGATCAATCTCCTGGGCCAGGTCATCCACAGTCGCACGGTGGCGTGTCAGCCCTCGCCGGGTGCCGTCGAGTCGGTGCTGGCGCCACTGTCGACGCTGATCCGTGACGCCGTGCGGTCCCTGCCGCAGGATCAAACCGTCCACGGTCTGTGCGTGACCGTGCCCGGCCTGGTCGACGATCAGGGGGTCGTGCTGCGCGCACCCATACTGGGCTGGTCGAACGTGGACGTTCTTCCCAGATTGGCCGCAGCGCTGAACTGGCAGGCCCCCATGACCGCGGAGAACGACGCCAACGCCTTCGCCGCGGCGGAGCTCTACGGACGGGATCCGTCACCCTCCGCGAATGCACTGTTCGTCTACCTCGATGCGGGCGTGGGGGGCGGCATGACCAGCCGCGGCGATCTGCTGCGCGGTGATCGTGGCCGGGCGGGAGAGATTGGCCACATTCACCTGGGCGAGCAGGGGTTCGACCCCAACACTGCCTTGCAGGGCTCATTCGAGAGCTATGTCGCCCGCAATGCGGTCCTGGCTCGCTGGATCCGGCACGGGGGCCCCGAAAACGGCCGCCTCGAGGACTTCGTGGGCGCGGTGCACGCCGGACAGCCCGCGGCCGCCCGGACACTGGATGAGTGGGCCTGGTGGATGGGGCGCGGTCTGGCCTCGCTGATCAGCGTGCTGGACCCGGGCCGGGTGGTGTTGGGTGGCCCAGTGGCAGCGCTCTACGCCTTGGCCAAGCACACAGTGGACGACGCGATCAGCCGCCATCTCGTCGCCCCACCGACGCTGCCGCGCATGGAGATCTCGGCACTGGGTGCGAATGCCTGCGCGATAGGCGGTGCACTGCTGCTGCACCACGCCCATCTCGCCGTGGATGAGTCACTGATCTACGGCGGCGGCCCGAACAACGCCTGAAGTCGCCCCTCAATCCCCACGGAACCCCGTGGCCCTGACCACCGCCGCCCAGCGCTGGGCCTCGGCCTTGAGCATCTTCTCGGTGTCGGCGCGCGAGGTGCCCAGCACGCGGAAGCCCGCCTCCTGCAGCTTGGCCCGGGTGGCCGGATCCTGCACCGCGGCCACCAGCTGGCGGTTGAGCAGGTCCAGCACGGCCGCCGGCGTGCCCTGCGGCGCGAAGACGACGAACCAGGCGGAGAAATCGATCTTCGGCAGGCCGGCTTCGGCGAAGGTCGGCACCTCGGGCATCAGCGGTGAGCGGCTGCCGGCGGTGGTGGCCAGCGCGCGCATCTTGCCGCCCTTGATCTGGGCGGCGGCCAGCGCGGTGGAGACGAAGGCGCCGGCCACGTCGCCGGCCACGATGGCCGTCACCGCGTCACCGGTGGCCCGGTAGTGGATGGGCTCGACGGCGAAGCCGGCCGCCTCGCCCAGCATCTCGGCGCCGAAGTGGCCGGGCGTGCCGGCGCCGAAGGTGGCCAGGTTCACGCGGTCGCCGCTGCGGGCCTTGGCGGCCTTGAGGAAGTCGCCCAGGCTGGCGTGCGGGGCGTGGGTCGGCACCACCAGCACGAAGTCCGAGCGCACCAGCTCGCTGATGCCGACCAGCTCCTTGGCCGGGTCGTAAGGCAGCTTGCCGAAGGCCGGTGGTGCGATGGCGATCGAGCCGACCTCGCCCAGTAGCAGGCCGTGGCCGTCGGGCGGGCTCTTGGCCACCGACTGGGTGGCGATCTGGCCACCGGCACCGGCCCGGTTGTCGACCACCACCTGCTGCCTGAGCAGCTCGGCCAGCTTGGCGCCGACCAGGCGGGCGACGACATCCGGGCCGGTGCCGGGCGGAAAGCCGACGGCCAGCTTGAGGGGCTTGTCGGGCCAGCTCTGGGCGGCGGCCGGCAGGCCCCAGGCGGACAGGGCCAGCGCGGGCACGGCGCCCAGCAGGTGACGGCGACGGGGCAGGGACGGACGGGTCATGGGCAAGTCTCCGGGCATGTTCTGGGCGCGGTCCGCCGCGCACGGCAGCCGCGCATCGGGCCTGGTCCGCAGTGTGGCCAGCACGCGCCGCCGCGGCTGTCATCCCGGAGGATGACCGCGTGCACCGGCCGCCGATGTCGGTCGCTAGAGTCCGCAACCGACGGGGGGCCCGCCACACCCCCGACCGGAGACCGACGATGCCCCAGACCCTGCCACTGCCCCGGCCCCTGCCCGTGCCCGAGACACGCGCCCCGCGGCCTGATGCCACCGACCGTCGGTGCGCATCGGCGCCACGGCCGAGCTGGACGCACCGCATCGCGCGGCCCGCGGCGCTGGCGTCCCTGACCACGCTGACGTCCTTCAGCGCACTGTCGACGCTGGCGGGCCCCGCCGTGGCGGCGGACAGCCCGGCGAACGCGACGGCCACCGCGGCAGCGCCGCCGTCGCGGGTCTCGACCGCGTCGCCCCCCTCGCCCGCCGAGCTGTGCGCGGCGGCCGGCCGGCTGGCCCTGCCCGGCCTGAGCCTGCAGACCGAGGCCATCCGCGGCGACACGGTGCGGGCCCCGGGCACGCCCAACGGGCCCTGGCTGGTCGCGCACTGCCGGCTCAGCGGCCGCCTGGCCGAGCGCACCGGCCAGGACGGCAAGCCCTACCACATCGGCTTCGAGCTGCGCCTGCCCGCGGCCTGGAACGGCCGCCTGCTCTACCAGGGCGGCGGCGGCAACGACGGCGTGGTGCGCCCGGCCATCGGGCCGCAGGCCACGGCCGACCAGCCGGCCCTCAACCGCGGCTACGCGGTGGTGACCACCGATGCCGGCCACCAGACCCCCACCGGCGATTTCGGCTTCGATCCGCAGGCCCGGCTGGACAACGCCTACGTCGCCCACGACCGCGTGGCCACCACCGCCAAGACCCTGCTGCAGGCGATCTACGGCCGGGGGCCGCAGCGCGCCTATTTCATCGGCTGCTCGGGCGGCGGACGCCAGGGCATGATGTTCAGCCAGCGCTTTCCGCAGCACTTCGACGGTGTGCTGGCGATGGCCCCGGCCATGCGCGTGGCCCAGGGCGCGACGATCGCCGCCGCCTGGGACGTGCAGGCCCTGGCCGCGATCGCCCCGCGCGCGGCCGACGGCCGGCCGATCCTGGCCCGGGCACTGAGCGACGCGGACCTCGGCCTGCTGCGCGAGCGCATCCTGGCGCGCTGCGATGCCGACGACGGGCTGGCCGACGGCCTGGTCTCGCATCCGGCGGCCTGCCGCTTCGACGTGCGCACGCTGCAGTGCGCGGACGGTGCGGACGGCACGGCCGCGCAGGCCGGCCGTTGTCTGGCCGCACCGCAGGTGCAGGCCCTGCAGCGCATGTTCGCCGGCCCGCACGACGGCGCCGGCCGCGCGCTCTACACCTCCTGGCCCTGGGATCCGGGCCTCGGCCATCCGGCCAACGACTGGCGGGCCTGGAAGCTGGGCACCAGCACGACGGCTGAACCCAACGCCCGGCATGTGGTGCTGATGCAGGACGCCCTGCAGGGCTACTTCGTCACCCCGCCCGACCGCGGCCTGAGCATCTTCGGCTTCGACTTCGACCGCGATCCGGCGCGCATGGCCGCCTATGCCTGGGTCTTCAACACGGCCGACGACGTGGCGCTCGACGGCTTCCGCGCGCGCCAGGGCAAGCTGCTGCTGATGCACGGCATGGCCGACGCCATCTTCTCGCCACACGAGTCCGTCGATTACCTGCAGCGGCTGCAGGCCCGCCACGGTCCGGCACAGGCCGCTGACTTCGCGCGTCTGTTCCTGGTGCCCGGCATGGGCCACTGCCAGGGCGGCGCGGCCACCGACCGCTTCGACGGCCTGGGCGCGCTGGAGGCCTGGGTCGAGCGCGGGCAGGCACCGCAGCGCATCACCGCCCACGGCAGCAGCGTGTACCCGGGCCGCAGCCGGCCGCTGTGCGCCTGGCCGCAGCATGCGCAATACGACGGCCAGGGCGATCCCGAACAGGCGGCCAGCTTCCGCTGCGCGCCCTGAGGCCCCGGGGCCCGACCGCCGACGCATCCACCGCACCCGCCGCCGCAGACGACGCATCCGATGCGCCCGCCCCACCGCCTGCCGCCGCGTGCCGCGCCCTCAGTGCGCGGCCCGATCCACGCGCGGCGCCACCGCGATCGGCATGTCGGCCGGCCCATCGGCCCCATCGGAGCGCGCATGGCCGAAGCGCGCGAACAGCTCGCTGCGGAAGTGCAGACCCAGGCGGGCGAAGGCCCGCGCGCGGTAGGTCTTGACCGTGGCCAGCGACAGGCCGAGGTCGGCCGCCACGCCGTCGTGGCTCCAGCCCCGCAGCAGACGCTCGCAGACGTCGAGCTCGCGCACGGTCAGGCCCGGCGCGGCCGCCTGCAGCGCCTGCCGCCGTGCCTGGGCCGACGCGGCGGGCGTCTCCCGCTGCCAGTCCACCTGGCGCCGCACCGCGTGATAGAGCAGCGGCGCCAGGGCCTGGAAGCGCTGACGCTCGGCTTCGCTGAACGGCCCCTGGTCCTCGTGGTGGTAGACGTTGACGGCCAGCAGCGTGCCGCGCGCGTCGAGCGCCGCCACCGACATCCGCTCCAGCACCTGATGGGCGCGGTAGATCGCCTCACGGTGGTCGCGGTTGGGCGCGGCATCGGCATGCATGGCCATCACCCGCGGGCCGTCCGCGGCGGCCGCGCGCACCGGATCGAAGCTGCTGTCGCGCAGGTAGAGCCCGCGCGCATAGGCGTCGAAGCAGGCGCGGGTCAGGTCCGGGCCCTGCCCGGTCGCCGACAGGTGCAGCTGCGGCGGGCCACCCCGCCGCAGCGCATAGACCGACCACGACGCGGCCTGCACCGCCGGCTGCAGCGCGGCCAGCGCGCGCGCCGCGAAATCGGGCCGGCCGATCGCCGCGATCACGCCACCCAGACTCTCGATCTCAGGGTCCGTCCACATGGCCCGGCCGCTCCTGCTGCATCGGCCCGCGCCATCGACCCGGCCCGCCCACCGGACCCGGCTGCCGCCGACCGGCCGCCGGCACTGCCGCGGCCGCTGGCGATGATGCCCGCGCAGCCCCCGCCACCGACAGCGGTGCAACCCCGAGACCGCCGCTGACGCCGCCACACCCCGACGCCGCCCCGGCCCCGGCCCCACACCGGCCTCAGTCCCTCCTGCCACCCCCGCCCCACCACGGCCCGCGCCCCTGCTCGCCGAACGCCCAGCCGCCCCCCGACGCCATGACCGCCCCACCCCGCCTCGACGCTTCGTTCTCCCCGCCGCCCGGCCTGCACCCCTTCACCCGCATCCACTGCGAGGTCGGCGCCGTGCACAGCCTGGGCGCGGCCCCACTGGGCGAACGCCGCTACGTGCCGCTGCAGGGCGGCCGCGTGCTGGGCCCGGAACTGAACGGACGCATCGTCGACGGCGGCGTCGACTGGCAGATCGCCCGCGCCGACGGCGTGCTGGAGATCGACGCCCACTACGTGATCGAGGCCGAGGACGGCGCCCGCATCGAGGTGCGCAGCCAGGGCCTGCGCTGCGGCCCGCCCGAGGTCATGGACCGCCTGGCCCGCGGCGAGGACGTGCCCGCCGACGCCTACTACTTCCGCACCGCCGTGCGCCTGACCACCGGCGCCCCGGCCTGGGCGCACCTCAACCGCCTGCTGGTGCTGGCCAGCGGACGGCGGCAGGCGCGCAGCGTGTGGCTGGAGTTGTGGCGGGTGGGGTGACGCAGAGGGTGGCGCGGTGACGCCCGCGCCACCCGCACCCGTGATTCAGCGCCCGTGACCGCGGCCCGGCCCGCCGGACCAGCCCGGCCCGCCATGGCCGCCCCCGTGGCCCCCGCCATGCCCACCCCCCGGTCCCCAGAACGGCAGCGCGCAGCAGCCCGACAGGGCGGCCACGGCCACCAGCACGACGGCCAGACGGATACGGGATCGGATCGTTCTCACTGCAGGTCTCCTGCCGGCACCGTGCCGGCAGGGTCTACAACGCCGGCAGGCCCGCACGGGGTTGACGGCGGCGCGTTGCTGCGCGGTAAAGCCCGGCGGCACGGATGCCTCCCCCCGCGCGGGCCGTCCGTTATCGGCCGATCATGTTTTGTGAATGGCCGGTGAAGGCCCTGCTGCCTAGCATCGATCTGTCCTCACGCCCTGCCTGACAGGGCGCCGAATGAGGTCCGAACCAGTTCGTACAACGATCGATCCACTGGAGACACGCATGCACCGCTACCGCATTCCCCTGGCGCTGACCACCCTGGCCACCGCCGCCGCCCTGACCCTGAGCGCCTGCGGCGGCAGCGACAGCTCGCTGCTGCCCTCGGCCACGGCCGCTGACGCCACGCCGGCGATGAACCGCTTCCTGCCGGTGGTGCGCGAGGCGGCCCCCGGCCTGCCCGGCTACACCGTCTATCGGCCGGTGGACCTGGCCGCCGTCGGCGGCACCGTGCCGGTGCTGCTGTGGGGCAACGGCGCCTGCAAGACCAGCAACCACCAGTACTGGGATGTGTTGGGGGCGATCGCCGCGCGTGGCTTCGTCGTCGTCGCCTACGGCGCAGCCGACCAGGTGGTCATCAAGGAGACCAACACCGTCACCCCCGCACGCATGCAGGCCTCGCTGGACTGGGTCAAGAACCAGGCCACCAGCCATGCGGGGTACGCCCAGCTGGACACCGGCAAGATCGGCGTGTTCGGCACGTCCTGCGGCGGCCTCGAAGCCCTGCTGGCCGGGGCCGACAGCCGGGTCAAGGCCGTGGGCGCGCTGAACACCGGCTTCTTCGCCGCAGGCAGCGCCGGGAGCACCAGCACCGGCGGCTACACCGTCGCCAATGTGCTCGACCTGAAGGCGCCGACCCTCTTCGTCGGTGGTGGCCCGTCGGACGTGGCCTACGCCCAGACACACAGCAACTACGACGCGGCCACGGTGCCCGTGGTGCTGGCCGAGAACCCGGCGGGCGGCCATTCCGGTCTCTGGGCCGGCCTGCGCTACACCTTCGCCGCGGTGGGAGACACCACGGCCACCGGCTCGACCGTGGACTACACGATCACCACCCAGGCCATCGAGACCGTCGTGCGCTGGTTCGACTACACGCTCAACGGGGTCACCGCACAGGGCGACCATCTGCTGGGCACGAACTGCGGCCTGTGCCAGGTGAGCGGCTGGACCGTGCAGAGCCGGAATTTCTGAAGGGACGGCCCACCGGGGTCCATGGGCCGGGCGTGAATGCACTGAAAATGAACCATTCAGTACACACGACCATCGCCTTGCACCATGCAGGTTCAAGGCGGTCGGCCGCCCCCTTGCATGCCCGGATCCGGACCCAATCGCCGCTACGAGTTCCTTCGCGTCCGGGACTTCCTGCTGCTGGACGCGATCGCCGAACACGGATCGCTGCGTCAGGTGGCGGCCGCCATGCACGTCACACAGCCCGCACTGACCCAGGTGCTGAAGACGCTGGAGGACGTGTTCGGCACCCGGCTGGTGGACCGCCTGCCGCACGGCCTGGTGCTGACCGCCGAAGGTCAGGCGGCCCTGACGCGGCTGCGATCAGCACATGGCGAGATCCTCGGCGCCCTGCAGGCCGTCAGAGCGAAGGCCGTGGCACCGGTCCGCCTGGGCGTGCTGCCCAGCACCGGCGCCACGGTGCTGCCTGACCTTCTGCTGGCGCTGCGCACCCGACGGCCGGATCTGCCGGTCGTGGTCACCGAGGCTGCGGCCCCCGTGTTGTGGGCCCAGGTGCAATCCGGTGCGCTGGACGCGGTGTTGACGCGTTATCCGATGCCCACAGCGGACCAGGGCCACGCCGACGGCCTGGTGCACGGAGTCGTCGCACGGACGCACTTCGCGCTGTATGCGCCAGCGGATCTGGCCATCGATCCGCAGGACTGGGCCACGCTCCAGCGCCTGCCATGGCTGATGCCCTCCGAACCGTCGTGGATCCGGCAGCGCTGGGCCGCACACTTCGCCGACGCCGGCCTGGGCGCGCCCGTGCCGGCGGTGGTCTCGGACGCCATGCACACCAATCTGGGCCTGGCCGCCAGATGCCGCCTGCTGACCGTGCTGCCCGTCCGCCATGACGCGGCACCCGCGGCAGCCGGCTTGCGACAGGTCGCCAGTCCCTGGCCCGATGCGGCGATTCCGATCGTGCTGGCGCACCGGCGCCTGTCGGAGGCCGTGCCGGCCGTGACCGACGTGGTGGAGGCGGCACGGACCCTGGAGACGGCCGGCGCGCCCTGCTGAGCACGGACGGCGGCCGCCCGGCAGGTCCCGCCGATGGGCGCGGAACGCGGGTCCGGCCGGCTCACGGCAGATTGCACGGCGTGATCACCTGCACCGGCGACAGCCCCGGCACCGCCTCGGCCAGGGTGATGCCGTGGGCCGCCATCAGCAGCAGGCAGGCACGGCGCATGTCCAGGCGCAGGTCGTGGTGGAGCACGGCGTCGATGCGGCGCTCGCGCAGCAGCTGCAGGTTGTCGCGGTCCAGATCGTGGCCGATGAAGGCGCGGCAGCGGCGACCGGCGCGCGCGAAGGCGTCCAGGATGGCCGCGTTCGCGCCGCCGGCCGAATAGACGGCGACCAGCTCCGGATGCGCGGCCAGATGCCGCTCGACCAGGCGCGCGGTGCGCTCGGACACGCCGCGGCCTTCGCTGACCTCGACCTGGCGGATGCGCGGCGCATCGCGCTGCAGCGCACGCCGGAACGCGATCAGCCGCGCCTCCTCGCCGCGGAAGCGCACGCTGCTGGCCGACACCAGCACGGCCGCGCGCCGCAGCGGCGCCAGCCAGCGGCCGAGCAGCCAGGCGGCGGTCTCGCCGGCGGCCTCGTTGTCCAGCCCGGCATAGCCGATGCGGCGCGAGCCACTCAGGTCGGTCACCAGGGTCACGGTGGGGATGCCGGCGGTGGCCAGACGATCGACCGCGGCCACCACCTCGGGCACGTCCGGCGCCTTCAGCAGCACGCCGTGGCTGCCGCGGCGCTCGATGCGCGCCAGCGCCTCGACCAGGCCCTGCGGCGACCACACCTCCTGCGATTCGCAGCGCGCGCGCAGCAGCACCGGACGCAGTGCGGCCATCTCGCGGTCCAGCGCGTCACGCACTTCGGCGGCGAAGCGCTGGGGCGTCTCCATCACGACGTCGAGCATCAGCTTGCGGCCGACGGCACCGATCTGGCCGCGCTGGCGCTGCAGCGCCGCGATCGCGTCGTGCACGCGGCGGGCCATGTGCTCGCGCACATGGAGGCGGCCGTTGAGCACGCGGTCGACGGTGGCGGTGCTGACACCGGCCTGCTCGGCGATGTCCTTGACGAGGAAGGGGCGGGACATGGGGGCGGTAGGGGCTGAAGTCGAGCGGCAGGACAGACAGCCGGACGGGTGGGCGGTGATGGCTGACGAGCGTCGTCCGTGCCGGTCAGTGCAGGCCGTCGGTCCGGCAACGCCGATCACACCGCACCGCTTGATGGATTCTTGATGGATCGCGGCCGCCGCGCCATCGGGCCCGCTGCCTATCCTGCGAGACATCCCCACCCCGCCATCCGCACCGCCATGCGCCGTCCCGCACCGCCTGCCCTGTTCCCCGCCGCCCCCGCCTTCCTGGATGCGGCCGCACTCGATGTCCGCGATCTGGAGGACCTGCTGGACGCCGCCGCCGACGGCCCCTGCCCGCCGCTGGCCAGCGCGCTGCGCGAGGGCGTGCCGGTCTACGACTGCGTCGGCCTGCAGGACGCGCTGCAGGCCCCGCACACCCTGCGCGCCCTGATGGACGAGTGGCACACGGTGCTGGCCGACGGCGCCGGCGTGCTGGTGCTGGCCGGCGCCTGGGCCGATGCGGCGCTGGTGGACGACGTCACACAGGCCTTCCAGCGGATGCTGCAGCGCGAGGCCGGCACCCGCGTGGCCGCCGACCACTTCGCCCGCGCCGGACGCAACGGCCGGGTCTGGAACGCGCTGCAGAAGCTCTGCCTGGACGATCCGCTGCTGTTCGCCCGCTACTACGCCAACCCCTGGCTGGCCCCCATCTGCACCGCCTGGCTGGGCCCGGCCTGGCAGGCCACCTCACAGGTCAACTGCGTCTACCCGGGCGGCGCCGCGCAGGATCCGCACCGCGACTACCACCTGGGCTTCGTCACCACCGCCGAGGCCGCCCGCTGGCCCCGCTCGGCCCACCGCCTGTCGCCGTGGCTGACGCTGCAGGGCGCGGTCGCCCATGTCGACATGCCGCTGGACAGCGGGCCGACGCTGCTGCTGCCGCATTCCCAGCGTTATGAGCCCGGCTATCTCGTGCGCACCCTGCCGGACTTCGACGCCTGCTTCGCCCGCCGCTGCGTGCAGCTGCCGCTGCAGAAAGGCGACGCCGTGTTCTTCAACCCCGCGCTGATGCACGCCGCCGGCCACAACCGCTCGACCGACATCGACCGCATGGCCAACCTGCTGCAGGTGTCCTCGGCCTTCGGCCGCGCGATGGAATCGGTGGACCGCCAGGCCATGTCGCTGGCGCTGCACCCGGCCCTGTGCGCGGCGCTGGACGACGGCCGGCTCACCCCCGAGGACGCCGACCGCGCGATCGCCGCCTGCGCCGAAGGCTATGCCTTCCCGACCAACCTGGACCTGGATCCCCCGGTGGGCGGCCTGGCCCCGGCCAGCCCGCAGGCGGTGCTGCGCCAGGCGGTGGCCGAGCGCTGGGCGCCGCCCCGGCTGGCGGACCGGTTGCGGACGATGGCGGCAGCGCGGCAGGCGTGAGGACGGACATCAAGGTCCGACCCGTGAATCGCGCTCGGCCACCGTCACGGGTGCGGCCGGCAACCCGAGCCCGTCGACGTCCGGCGCCTGCGTCTCCGCCCGGCTGCTGACCAGCACCCCCGCCACGATCAGACCACCACCGCCGATCGCCCCGGCACCCAGCCGCTCACCGGCCAGCCAGCCGATCAGCCCGGCCCACACCGGCTCGGCCGCGTACAGCACGGTGGCGCGCGCGGGTGCTACCCACTGCTGGGCCCAGTTCATCGTCCACTGGATCAGGGCGCTGGCCAGGCCCAGGCCGACGGCGGCCGACAGCCACAGGGGCGACGGCGCCGCCCAGCGCTCGCCGGCCAGCGGCATGGCCAGCAACGACAGCAGGCCGGCACTGGCCAGCTGCAGCACCGTCATCCGGCGCAGGTCGACACGGCCGGCCCAGAAGCCGATGACCAGCACCTCCAGCGCGATGGCCAGGGCGCTGGCCAGGGTCATCAGCTCGCCCGCGCCGGTGGCCTGCCAGGAGGCGCCCGGACCGGCCACCAGCAGCAGGCCGACGAAGGCCAACGCACAACCTGCGGTGACCGGCCAGGACGGCCAGCGCCGCCAGACCAGGCCCTGCAACAGCGGCACCAGCGGCACGTAGGCCGCGGTGATGAAGGCCGAGGTGCTGCTGTCGATGTGCCTCAGGCCGGCCGTCTGCAGGCCGTAGCCGAGGGCGATCAGGGCGCCCACCGACACGCCGGCCAGCAGCTCCTGCCGGGTCGTCGCGCGCCAGCGCGGGCGCAGCACCAGCGTGACCGCGGCCGCCGCGCACAGAAAGCGCAGGCCGACGAAGGACAGCGCACCGGCCTCGCGCATCGCGACGTGGACGATGAGGAAGGTGAAGCCCCAGATCATCGTGACGCCGACCAGCGCCAGCTCCGGGCCACGGCCACGCACCACCGGCGCGAGGGTGGCGCGCAGCGCCGGCCACCGGGTGGACAGGCCCAGGCGGCGGCAGGCCACGGCCCATGAGGAGGACGCGATGGAAGACAATGTGTGCAACATACTGCCCACCATCATATGCGCAACAAACTGCACATCGCCAGCGCCGAGGGCGAAGACCGCCCTGCGGTGCTGGGTTTCGTCGGCCGCAACCTGCGGCAGTTCCGGGCGCAGGCCGGCCTGAGCCAGCTGGCGCTGGCCGGCGCCTCGGGGCTGAGCCGGCGCATGATCGTGGCGCTGGAGGCCGGCGACACCAATGTCAGCCTGTCCAGCCTGGACCGCCTGGCCGAGGCGCTGGGCATCACCTTCGTCGATCTGGTGCGCGATCCCGATGCCCACCCGCTGGACCTGCGCACGCTGGCCTGGCAGGGCCGCAGCCCGGATAGCCGGGCCACGCTGCTGGCCAGCGTGCCGGCGCAGCGCGAATCCCAGCTGTGGCACTGGACGCTGGCCCCGGGCGAGCGCTACACCGCCGAGCCCGATCCCCAGGGCTGGCACGAGATGCTGCACATCAGCCACGGCCGCCTGACGCTGCACCTGCCCGACGGTGTGCGGCACATCCCGGCGGGCGGCCACGCGGCCTACAGCAGCGCCCAGGCCTATGCCTATGCCAACGACACGGATGAGGTGACGCACTTCATCCGCGTGGTGGTGTCCTGAGGCAGGCCCTGCGCGGCCGAGGAGGCCGCCGCTGACGCGCGGGGCCGTGCGGGATCCGGGCCGCCGCGGTCGGCCCTGCCCGACGGGCAGGGCCAGACACCCGACAGGTGCCAGGGCCTTGTTGATTTCTGGTCTTTTGGTTTTTTTTGGTTGTGATGTACCATTTGCATCATGACTTCGAACCACGGGACCGATGCCGCCGACCGGCCGGATGCCTTGCCGGCCGGCAGCGTGGACTGCCATGTCCACGTCTTCGATCCGCAGCGCCATCCGTTTGCGGCCGGACGCAGCTATACGCCAGCCCCTGCCCTCGCCAACGACCTGCGGGCGGTGCAGGACGCACTGGGCATCAGCCGCACGGTGGTGGTCCAGGCCAGTGTCCAGGGCACGCGGACCGCGGCGCTGTGCGATGCGCTGGCCGCGCTGGGGCCCGAGCGTGCCCGCGGCGTCGCCGTGGTCGATCACGACGATTCAGGACCATCCAAGCTGGACCAGTTGCAGGCCTGCGGTGTGCGCGGCCTGCGCCTGAACCTGGCCGTCACCGGCCAGACCGATGTCACGGCCATCGATCGTGCCCTGCGCGCCCAGGCCGCGCTGGCCGACCGGCCGGGCTGGCATCTGCAACTGCATCTGGACAGCGTGCTGCTGCCCTGGCTGGCCGAGACCCTGCCGCACCTGCCCGGTCGGCTGGTGCTGGACCATTTCGGCGGCCTGCATGCGGATGCGCGGCGCGACCCGCCCGCCGCGGCCGACGCGCTGCACCGCCTGCTCGACAGCGGCCGCGTGCACCTCAAGCTGTCGGCCTTCTACCGGGCGAGCGCGGCCGCACCCGACCATGCCGATCTGGATGCGCTGGCCACCACGCTGCTGCAGCGCCACCCGCAGCGCCTGGTCTGGGGCTCGGACTGGCCGCACACCGGCGGCGGCCACGGCCCGCGCGATCCGGCCGCCATCGAGCCCTTCCGCACGGTCGATCTGCCGGCCTCGCTGCGGGCCCTGCGGCGCTGGTGCGGCGATGCCGCCACGCTGCGGCAGGTGCTGGTCGACAACCCGCAGGCGCTCTACGGCTTCGAGGCCGTGGCGGGTGCGCGCACCGCGCCCTGATCTCACCGCCCCGCCCCACCTCACCCCGGCCACCCACGCCCGACCCCGCCCCGGAGCCCCGATGTCCACCACCGCCCACGCCCCCAGCGCCACCGTGCTGCGCCCGTCCGACCTGCCCTGCCACGACCGGGGCGGCGGTGCCGCCACCACGCCGCTGGTCGGACCGGCCATCGGCGCGCAAGGCTTCATCACCGGCATCACGTCCTTCTGCCCCGGGGCCGCCATCCCCTTCCACAGCCACAACTGCGAGGAAAGCGTGATGCTGCTCGAAGGCGAGGCGATGCTGGATGTGGACGGCCGCGCGCCGGTGCGCCTGCAGCCGCTGGACACCACCTGGCTGCCGCCGGGCCTGTCGCACCGCTTCCGCAACCTGTCGGACCACGCGCCGATGAAGATCCTGTGGATCTACGCGCGCACCGATGCCACGCGCACCCTGACCGACAGCGGCGAGACCCGCCCGATCACCGCCGAGCACCCGCGCTGAGGCCCGCCGGCCGGCGCCCACCAGCCGCAGGCCCACCGAACCGCACCCGCCCTCCGATCCCGATCCGGCAGGCCCCGAATGGCCTCCGGAGGGCGGAGCACATCCCGGACGGCCTCGCGTCAAGGCCCTGTGATGACGCATTACCTCAGGAGACAACATGGCACATCCATCATGCGGTGACATCAGCGCAGACCGCGAAGCCACCGGCCACGACCGACACCGTCCGCGCGACCCTGTCGCCTCCGCACGGACCCCCACGCTGACCGCCGCACGGGCCGCCGCATGGGCTGCCGCCGGCCTCGCGGCAGCCATCCTGGCACCGGCCAACGCCCAGGCCCAGGCCTTCCCGGCCAAGCCCGTCACCGTCATCGTGCCCTTCGCAGCCGGCGGCGGCAGCGACAACATCGCCCGCCTGATCACGAACCGGCTGGCCGAGCGCACCGGCAAGACCTTCATCGTCGACAACCGGGGCGGCGCCGGCACCAACATCGGCAACGAGGCCGCCGCCCGGGCCGCGGCCGACGGCCACACCGTGCTGCTGGCGCAGTTCACGCTGGCGGCCAACCCGCACCTGTACCCGACGCTGCGCTACCGCCCCGAGAAGGACTTCATCCCCGTCGTCCACATCGCCAACGCGCCCACGGTGCTGGTGGTGGCCGCCGGCTCGCCGATCAGCAGCGTGGCCTCGCTGGCCGCGCAGGCCAGGGCCAAGGCCGGCAAGCTGAACTTCGGCTCCGGCGGGGCGGGCACCTCGGTGCATCTGGCCGGCGAGCTGTTCCAGCAGCAGACCGGCACGGACCTGCAGCACATCCCCTACAAGGGCAGCTCACCGGCCATGGCCGATCTGATCGGCGGCCAGATCGAGATGATCTTCGACACCTCGACCTCGGCCCTGCCCCACATCCAGGGCGGCAAGGTGCGCGCGGTGGGCATCGCCGGGCCGCAGCGGCTCAAGGTGCTGCCGACCGTGCCCACCTTCGCCGAGCAGGGCCACAAGGATTTCGACGTGCCGGCCTGGTACGGCCTGGTGGCCCCCGCCGGCACGCCGCCGGCCGCCGTGCAGTGGCTCAACACCGAGGTCAACGCGATCCTGAAGGAGCCCGCGATGCAGTCCCGGCTCGACGCCATCGGCGCCGTGGCCGTCGGCGGTGCACCGGCCGCCTTCGGCGACTTCATGCAGGCGCAGTCCACCCGTTGGGCCAAGGTCATCAGGACCGCCCACATCACGCTGGAGTGAGCCGCCTGCGCGCCTCACCCCCTGGTTTCTCCGTTCATCCGCTTCCCTTCCCTCGAAAGCCCCGCCATGAAGCTCCTCGTCCTGCCCGGTGACGGCATCGGTCCCGAGATCGTCGCCGCCGCCCTCGTCGTGCTGAAGGCCGCCGACACCCGCCACGGCCTCGGCCTGTCCTTCCATCATGAGGAGGTCGGCTTCACCAGCCTGGCCCGGCACGGCACCACGCTGCGCGAGGACGTGCTGCAGGGCGCCCGCGCCTACGACGGCGTGATCCTGGGCACCCAGTCCCATGCCGACTACCCGGCGCCCGAGCAGGGCGGCCGCAACATCTCGGCCGCCTTCCGGGTCGGTCTGGACCTGTATGCCAACGTGCGGCCTGCGCGCACCCGGTCCTTCCTGGAGTCGAACCTGAAGCCGGGCAAGAGCATGGATCTGATCATCATGCGCGAGGCCACCGAGGGCTTCTACCCCGACCGCAACATGGCCCGTGGCTGGGGCGAGGTGATGCCCAGCCCCGACATGGCGCTGTCCACCCGCAAGATCACCCGCCACTGCAGCGAGCGCATCGCCCGCCGCGCCTGCGAGTGGGCGGCCAAGCGCCGCGGCAAGGTCACCGTCATCCACAAGGCCAACAGCTTCCACATGACCGACGGGCTGTTCCTGGAATCGGCCCGCAAGGTGGCGCGCGAGGAGTTCCCGCAGATCCAGCTCGACGACCTGCTGGTGGACGCCAGCACGGCCTGGCTGGTGCGCCACCCCGAGCGCTTCGACGTGCTGGTGGCCGAGAACTTCTATGGCGACATCCTGTCGGACCTGGCCAGCGAACTGAGCGGCAGCCTGGGCCTGGCCGGCTCGGTGATGGCCGGCGACACGCTGTGCTGCGCGCAGGCCCAGCACGGCTCGGCCCCTGACATCGAGGGCCAGGACAAGGCCAACCCGGTGTCGATGATCCTGTCGGTGGCCATGCTGCTGCAGTGGCTGGGCGAGCACCGCGCCAGCGCCGCCTGCACCGCGGCCGGCGACGCGATCAGCGCCGCCGTCGACCAGGTGCTGGAGAACCCCGCCACCCGCACCGCCGACCTCGGCGGCACGCTGGGCTGCGCGGCCTTCGCCCAGGCCGTGGCCCACGCCCTGGCCTGAGCCGGCGGCGCGCGCCACCCACCGCCGCGCGGCAGGGCAGCCAGGCACCCGATCGGAGCAGGCCCGTGGACCGGACAATCGGCGCCATGACCCGCGCCCTTTCCGAACAGCTCGCGGCGGCGATCGCCGCCTGGATCGTCGACGATGCCGTGCCGGCCGGCACCCGGCTGCCCGAGCGGCAGCTGGGCGAACGCTTCAAGGTCTCGCGCTCCCCGGTGCGCGAGGCATTGCTGCTGCTGGCCGCCCGACAGCTGATCACCGCCCGCACGGAAGGCGGCTACGTGGTCGCCGAACGGCCGGACGACGGCCCGGCGCCCGCCGCCACCCCACGGCTGGAGACCGCCGAGGACGAGCCGGCCTACCTGCGCATCGCCGAGGACCACCTCGACGGCCACCTGCCCGAACGCACGACCGAGAACGAGCTGATGCGCCGCTACGGCCTGACGCGCGTGCAGCTCGGCGCGGTGCTGCGGCGCATCGTGCAGGAGGGCTGGATCGAGCGCCTGCCCGGCCACGGCTGGCAGTTCCTGCCGGTGCTGACCTCGGGCGCGGCCTATGACCAGGGTTATCGCCTGCGCATCCTGCTGGAGCCGGCCACCCTGCAGGAGCCGGGCTGGCAGATCGACGAGGCCGCGCTGCGCCGGGCCCGCGCCGAGCAGCAGGCGCTGGTCGACGGTGCGGTGGCGTGGGCCTCGCCGGCCCAGCTGTTCGATGCCAACGCCCGCCTGCACGAGCTGATCAGCGGCTTCTCCGGCAATCTGTTCATGGTCGATGCGCTCAAGCGCGTCAACCGCCTGCGCCGGCTGATGGAGTACCGCAAGGTGGTCGACCGCGACGGCACGCTGCGCCGCTGCAAGGAGCACCTGACCCTGATCGACCTGCTGCTGGCCGGCCAGCGCGAGGCCGCCGCCGACTTCCTGCGCCTGCACCTGCGCGACGCCGCGCGCGAGAAGGCCGGCGATGCCCGCCGCCGGCCGGCCACACCGGCCACCCCGACCCCGCCGACGTCGGCCCCCGCGGCCACGCCCGGCACCGACTGACCGCGCACCCCCGACACGCGGACGCGACGACGCGTCGGTGTCCCGGGTGCGCCCTTGAACCGAGAGCCCCCATGGACACCGAGATCATCACCCTCGACCCGGCCACCGGCGCCGAGATCGCCCGCCATCCGGCCTTCACGCCGGCCCAGGTCGAGGCCGGCCTGGCCACCGCCCACGCCGCCGCCCTCGCCTGGGGCCGCCAGCCGCTGTCGGTGCGCCTGGCCGGCGTGCGCCGCCTCGCGCAGGCCCTGCGCGCCGAGGCCCGCCCGCTGGCCGCCCTCATCACCCGCGAGATGGGCAAGCCGCTGGCCGAGTCCCTCGGCGAGGTCGAGAAGTCCGCCACCACCGCGCTGTACTACGTCGAGCAGGCCGAGCGCCTGCTGGCCGACGAGCCGGTGGCCATCGACGGCGTCGAGGCCTGGGTCGCCTGGGAGCCGATGGGCCTCATCCTGGCCGTCATGCCCTGGAACTTCCCCGTCTGGCAGGTGATGCGCTGCGCGCTGCCCACGCTGGCCGCCGGCAACGGCCTGCTGCTCAAGCATGCGCCCAACGTCACCGGTTGTGCGCTGGCCCTGCAGCGCCTGGCCACCGAGGCCGGCCTGCCCGC
>NZ_JBBUTF010000012.1:0-215424 GCF_038066575.1 Pseudaquabacterium rugosum
GAAGACTCATGGCTCACCATGATCGCTCCACCTGGGCCCCTCTTGCCTGGGTCTGGCTGACCGAGGCGCGTATCCTCGCAACACGATTGGCCAAAAAAATCATTTAGGGGACACCCTCTCAGTCTGCCGGGCAGGCGAAGTCCCAGACCAGGGTGTGGGTCCAGGTCGCGCCCGGCGCCAGCCAGCAGTCGGGCTGCGGCCACTCCGGGTGGTTGGGGCTGTCGGGCAGCCACTGCGGCTCCAGCGCGATGCCGGCATGGGCGGGCAGCGGCCGGCCGTCGGCACCGTGCTCCTGGTCCAGCCAGCGGCCGGTGTAGACCTGCAAGGCCGGCTGGGTCGAGCCCAGCGTCAGACGCAGGCGGCCATCGGCCGACCCCAGCTCGGCCACGGTGGGCGCTGTGACCGTGTTGGCGGTGGCGTTCGTGGTGACGGGGGCGGCAGCGGTGGAGTGGGGACCGGCCGTGTCGATGGGGCTCCCGGCCGCAGGGGCGACCAGGAAGGCATGGTCCAGATCGCCGCCGGCACGGGCCTCGCGCAGGAGCCGCGCGGCACGCAGGTCGAAGCCGCTGCCGTCGACCGGGGCCAGCGCGCCCAGCGGGATCAGCGTGTCGTCGACCGGCAGCCACTGCGCGGCGGCCACGCGCAGGCGATGGTCGCGCACGTCCGTGGGCGGCCCCTCGGCCGGCACGCCGTCGAGGTTGAAGTAGCCGTGGTGGGTCAGGCAGACCGGGCTCGGCGCCGGGGCGTCCGCGTCCAGGGTGGCCGACAGCGTCTGCACGATGCGGCCGCCCGCTTCCAGCCGCAGCGTGCAGCCCATCTGCAGCGCACCCGGAAAGCCCTGGTCGCCATCGGCGCTGTCGAGCGCCAGCGTCGCGCCATGGGCATCGGCCTGCACGATGCGCCAGCGCCGCTGGCTGGCGCCTCCCGGACCGCCATGCAGCTGGTGGACGTGGCCGGGCGCGCGCGCCAGCGTCCACTGCCGCGATGGGTCCTGTGGATCGGTGATGCGGCCGTGGGCGATGCGGTTGGCCCAGCGGCCGACCGTCGCGCCCAGATAGGCGGTGTTGCGCACATGGGCGGCCGGATCGGGGCCGCGCAGCAGCACCTCGCGCGGGGCGGCCAGGCCCGGCAGGCGCAGTTGCAGCCGGTACCAGGTGGCGCCGATGTCCAGCACGGTCAGGCGCAGCGTGTCGTCGGGGGCCCTCAGGTCGAGGGTGGCGGGCAGGGTGTTCATTCGTCGTGGTTTTCGAGCCATCCCAGCCGCCCCTGCCCACCGTCGTCGAGCGCCTGGCGCAGCGCGGCCGCACCGTCCTGCGGCAGGCTGAAGCGGGCGGTGACCAGGCTGCCGTGGTCGACCGCATCGAGCTGCGCCCCGTGGCGGGCCAGCTCGCGCCGCAGCCAGCCTTCGAGCGGGTAGGGCACCTGGCAGGCCAGCGCCTGTCGCACCTGGCGCGGGATGCGCACGGCCGTCTTCAGCGCGCTGGCCACGGCTTCGGTGTAGGCCCGCACCAGGCCGCCGGCGCCCAGCGGTGTGCCGCCGTAGTAGCGCACGACGGTGGCCAGCACGCCTTCCAGGTCCTGGTGGCGCAGCACCTCCAGCATCGGCCGCCCGGCGGTGCCGGCGGGCTCGCCGTCGTCGACCGCCGCGCTCTGGCCGCCGGCCATCAGGGCCCAGCAGACATGGGTGGCGCCCGGGTGCTCGGCCCACAGCGCGGCGACGACGGCCTGCGCCTCGGCGCGGTCGGCCACGCTGCGCACGCAGCCGATGAAGCGGCTCTTCTTGATCGTCAGATCGCTGTGGACGGGGGCGGCCAGGGCATGGGGCATGGCCGGATTGTCGCCGGCCGGCGTCGGGTCGCAGGCGTCGCGCGGGCCCGCGCCGCGTCCGGCGCAGCCCGGCCCTGGGGGCGGGGGGCGCTCAGAACCCCGAGCCGGGCTGGGTGAGGAACTGCGCCTCCTCGGGCGTGTCGGGCCGGCCGAGCGCCGCATTGCGGTGCGGGAAGCGGCCGAAGCGCTCGATGATCTCCAGGTGGCGCTGCGCCCAGGGGGCCGCGCCGGCGACGACCGGATCGTCGATGCCCATGGCGGTGAACAGGCGCAGGCCCTCGCGCTGCAGCGCCAGATCCTCGGCATGGACGAAGGGCAGGTAGACGAACTGGCGCTGCACGCCGCTCAGGTGCCGGTCGGCGCCGCTGTCGACCAGGGCCTGGGCCAGCGTGCGGGCGCGTTCATCGCCGGCGAAGGCGCGCGCGGTGTCGCGGAAGATGTTGCGGGTGAACTGGTCGAGCAGCAGGATCAGCGCCTGGGCCGGCTGCACGGGCGGTGCCGGCAGCACGCCGGGCGGCGTCGCCAGCCAGTGGTCGAGGCCGCCGGCCAGCGCGGCCTCGACCCGTGTGCCGAAGCGCTCACGGATCTGCGCATCGAAGGCCGGTACCTTCTGGAACCACGAGGGCCGCGGCTGGCGGTGCAGCGGGTCGTCGGGCGGGCCGAACCAGAAATCGAGGATCTCGCGGACGTCGTCGTGCATCGGGGGGCTCGGCTGTGCAATCGTCGAGGGGCAGGGTGTGGCGCCAGCGTACACCGCGCGGTGCGCCTGCGTACATTGCGGAGCATGCCGATGTTCCTGCTCCTCAGCCTGCCGGCCATCCTGCGGGGCCCGGCGCGCCACCGTCTGCCCGCGGGCGTGCTCGCGCTCGGCGCGCTGCTGTCGCCTGCGGCGCAGGCGCTCGATCTGTTCGATCCGGCGCTCGGCTCGCCCGCGGCCCAGGGCTGAGCCATCGCCGGCTCCGGCACCGCCGCGCAACAGGCGCTCACCGCCGGGGCCTGGCTGCTGGACACCACCGGCAGCGGGGTCGTGCAGGCCGGTGCGGTGCGGCTGCTCGGCGGTACGGCCCCGCTGGACGCGGCCGCCGGCTACACGCTGAGCTTCACGCTGCAGGTGTTCGACGAGACCCATGACAGCGCCAACCGTGCCGGCTTCTCCGTGCTGCTCGGCGGGGCTGATCCGCGCCAGTCGCTGGAGCGTGGCGCTGGGCACGCTGGGCTGGCAGGCCGGGGTGGCCAGCGCCGTGCCGGAGCCGTCAGCGGCCTGGCTGGCGGCCGGCGGAGCGGTGCTGGTCGGCCTGGGCGTGCGCCGACGCGGCCGGCCGGTGGCCTCGGCCTGAGGTCCCGGCCCCGGCCCTGGCCCCGGCCGCTGCCGCCGCGCGGCGCTCAGCCGCCGCCGGTCTGCAGCCAGCGCCGCAGCAGCGCGTACAGGCGCTGCGGTGCCACCGGCTTGCTCAGGTGGTCGTTCATGCCGGCGGCCAGGCAGGCCTCGCGGTCCTCGGCGAAGGCGTTGGCCGTCATCGCGATGACCGGGACCGCCGCGCCGCCAGGCAGCCGGCGCAGCGCGCGCACCACCTGCAGGCCGTCCAGATGCGGCATCTGCACGTCCATCAGGATCAGGTCCCAGCCCGGCTGGCTGGCCTGGCGCAGCGCCTGCACGCCGTCGTCGGCCACGGCCACCTCCAGCCCGGCCCGGCGCAGCAGTTCGCAGGCCACCGTCTGGTTGATCGGGTTGTCCTCGGCCAGCAGCACACGCTTGCCGCGGCCGTGCCGGCGCAGCCAGTCGACATCGTCGCCGGGGGGCAGCAGGCGCGGCGTGTCCGCGCTCAGGTCGCTCCAGGCCGATGGCGGCGCGTCGAACCCGCCCAGCGCGCTGTCCGGCCAGGCGGGAGCCGCCGGGCCCGGTGCGCGGGTGCCCAACGGCGGGGTGTCGGGCCAGGGGGTGTGGCGTGGTGCCGGCGCGGCGGGGGCGCAGGCCGGCGCCAGGCGCAGCGTGCAGTCGAAGCGGCTGCCCTGGCCGGGCTGGCTGTGGACGTCGATGCGGCCGTCCATGCGCTCGACCAGGTGGCGGCAGATCGCCAGCCCCAGCCCGCTGCCGCCGTAACGGCGGGTCGTCGAGCTGTCGGCCTGGGCGAAGGTGTCGAACAGGCTGTCGAGCCGTTGCGGATCGATGCCGATGCCGCTGTCGGCCACGCTCAGCCGCAGGATGACGTGGCCGGTCCCGGCGGCGGTGCCCTGCTGCTCGATGTGCAGCCGCACATGGCCGCGTTCGGTGAACTTCACCGCGTTGATCAGCAGGTTCAGCAGCAGCTGGGCCAGCCGGGTCGGGTCGCCGCGCAGCTGCAGGCCGGGCGCCCGGTTGTCGACCTCGAACAGCAGCGCCTTGTCGCGGGCCCGCTGCTCGACCAGCGCGCAGGCGCGCTCGATCACCTCGTCGAGCGCGAAGTCGATCTGTTCGAGTTCGAGCTTGCCGGACTCGATCTTCGAGATGTCGAGCACGTCGTCGATCAGCGCCAGCAGGTGGCGTGCGGCGCTGTCGACGGTGGCCAGCCGGGCCCGCTGCGCGGGCGCCTGCAGCTCGGCCCCCAGCAGATGGACCATGCCGGTGATCGCGTTCAGCGGCGTGCGGATCTCGTGGCTGATGTTGGCCAGGAAGGCGCTCTTGGCCCGGCTGGCGGCCTCGGCACGGGCGGTGCGCTCGGCCACCAGCGTCTCCAGATGGTCGCGGTGGCGCTGCAGCTCGGCCAGCATGGCGCGCGCGGCGGTGGTGTCGCGCACCAGGCCCAGCACCGCGTCGCGGCCATGGTGCGGGAAGTGCGTGGCCCGCAGATCGACCCAGATGCGGCTGCCGTCGGCATGGCGCAGCGCGATCTCGGCGCAGGCCGCGGCCGGCGCGGGCACCGGATCGGGCTCGGGATCGGGATCGGGCAAGGCCGGCCGTGCGGCACCCGCTGCGGGCACGTGGGGGACGGCCCGCGCGCCGCCCCCCACGCAGGCCTCCCAGGCCGTGCGCGAGCCGGGTTCGACCACTTCGGCGAAGTCCAGCGCCAGAAAGCCCTCGGCCGGCCGGCCCAGCAGCGCGGGCAGCGCCGGGTTGACGTGCACGAAGCGGCCATCCTGGGCGACGAACAGGCCGTCGGCCAGCGAGCCGACCAGCGTGCGGTTGTAGGCCTCGCTGTCGGCCAGCGCGCGGGCATCGGCGGCGGCGGCGCGGTGGCGGTCCCGCTCCCGCAGGCAGCGCTCGATGGCCGGCACCAGCCGGCCCAGGCGGTCCTTGAAGACGAAGTCCGACACGCCGCGGTGCAGCAGGTCGACCGCCCGTTCCTCGCCGATGGTGCCCGAGACCAGGATCAGCGGCACCTCGGGCAGCGCCCGGCGCACGTGGGCCAGCAGTTCGTCCACGTCCAGGCCCGGCAGCGCGTGGTCGGTGAGCACCAGGTCCCAGGGCTCGGCCAGCGCGGCGGCGATCTCCTCCGGCCGGCAGGCCTGGCGGCAGTGCGCGCCCAGGCCGTGGCGCCGCAGGTGGCGCACCAGCAGCTGGTAGTCGGAGTCCAGATCCTCGATGAGCAGCACGCGGGCGGCCTGTGCGGCGGGCGGGGGCGTGGTCTGTGTCGGGGACGGAGACGGGGCGGGGTCGGCGGCGCTGGGGTCGGTACTGCGGATCATGGCGGCGGCGGACGGAAGGATCGAGGCGGGCCGGCGTCAGCCCTGCAAGGGCTGGTTGGTGGCCACCCAGTAGACGCCGAGCCGGGCCACGGTCTCGGCGAACTCGCCGAAGGCGAGCGGCTTGCGCACGAAGCTGTTGGCGCCGTGGCGGTAGCTGGACAGGCGGTCGGTGTCCTCGTCGGACGAGGTCAGGATGACGACCGGCAGCCAGCGGGTGCGCTCGTCCGCGCGCAGGCGTTCGAGCACCTCCAGGCCGGTCAGCCGCGGCAGGCTGATGTCCAGCAGCACGACGGTGGGCAGCTCGGGGCCCTCGCGCTGCGCGTAGTCGCCGTCGCGGAACAGGTAGTCGAGGGCCTGCTGGCCGTCGCGCACGACGTCGATGCGGTTGGCCACATGGGCCTTGCGCAGCGCGCGCAGGGCCAGCATCTCGTCCTGCGGGTTGTCTTCGACCATCAGGATCACGCGCTCTGACATGCTTCGCTCGATTCCTCGGCTGCGGGGCCGGTGGCGGTGGGGCGGGGGGCGGCGGGCGGCACGGCGTCACCGGCCGGCCGGCCCGAGGGGGTGGACCCGGCGGACCCGGCGGACGTTGCCGGATCCGGGCCGGCCTGCAGTCCGGGCAGGGTCAGCCGGAAGGCGGCGCCCTGACCGGGCCGGCCCTCGGCCAGCAGGCGTCCGCCGTGGCGCTGCACGATGCGCTGCACGGTGGCCAGGCCGATGCCCAGCCCGGGAAACTCGTCCTGCCGGTGCAGCCGGGCGAAGGCCTTGAACAGGCGCCCGGCATGGGCCATGTCGAAGCCCGCGCCGTTGTCACGGACCTCCAGCCAGCGCTCGCCGTCGAGCGTGCGGGCCTGGACCCGGATGCAGGCGGTCGCGGCATCGCGGGTGTACTTCCAGGCATTGCCGACCAGGTTGTCGAGCACCGCGGCCAGCATGCGGGGATCGCCGCGGGCCTGCAGCCCGGGTTCGATCCAGGTCTCGACCACGCGCCCGGGCTCGGCCTTGCGCAGCTCGTCGAGGGCGCGGCCGGCCAGACGGCTGAGGTCCACCGGCTCGTCGCGCATCACCCCGCGCACGCTGCGCGACAGCGCCAGCAGGCCCTCGATCAGCTCGCCCATGCGGCGGCTGCCTTCGACGATCTGTGCCAGATAGAGCCGGGCATCCGCGGGCAGCACGGGGCCATGGTCTTCCTCGAGCGCGATGGCGAAGCCGCTCATCGCGCGCAGCGGCGCGCGCAGGTCGTGCGAGACGGCGTAGGCGAAGGCGTCGAGCTCGGCATTGGCGGCCTGCAGCTCGGCGGTGCGTTCGGCCACGCGCTGCTCCAGCCGCTGGTTGAGCTCGTGCAGGGCGTCCTGGGCATCGCGCAGGTCGCTGATGTCCTGCACCATGCCGTCGATGCGCTCGATGCGGCCGTCCCCGGCCCGCACGGCGCGCGCCGACACCCGCAGCCAGCGGCAGCCGCCCGCCGGTTGCCGCAGGCGCAGCTCCAGATCGCAGGGCAGGCCCTGACGGCGCACGGCGCGCAGCGCCTGTCGCAGCTGCCGCCGGGCCGCCGGCACCAGCAGGTCGAGTGCCTGGCGGGGATCGGGCCGGGCCGTCAGCTGGCCGCTGAGCAGCCATTGCAGCTCGGGACTGCAGTGCAGGGCCCCTTCGGGCAACAGCAGACGCCAGCCGCCCAGCCGCGCCAGCGCGCTGGTGCGGGCGAGCTGGCCGCGCTGCTCACGCAGCAGGTCGGCGGCCGCACGCTCGGTGTGCAGGCGCTGGTTGAGCTCGGCATGCAGGCCGTGCAGCGCGCGGCCCAGGCCGGCCACCTCGTCGTCGCGCCCCGGCGTCAGCGCCGGCAGATCGGGCGCCTCGGCCCGCGCCACCCGCCAGGCGGCGCGCGACAGCGCGGTCACCGGTCGGGCGATGCGCCGTGCCAGCCAGACGCTGATCAGCAGGAAGGCCACCGTACCGCCGAGGCCGACCCACAGCAGCCTCATGCGCAGCGCGTCGGCCGCGGCGAAGGCGAGCGCGGCCGGCTGGCGCACCAGCACGCCGATGCCGATGTCGGCCGGCGGGCGCTCGTCGCGGTCGCCCTGATCGGCCACCGGTGGGGGCGCCCAGGCGGTCAGCCACTCCTGCGGCGGGCCATCGGGGCCCTGCGCGTCACCGGTGGCGTTCGCATCGGCATCGCGCAGCGCGGGCCGCGGCCCGGCAGGCGATGGCGTGCCGGGCGATGGGCCGGTCTCGGCCCCTGACCCCGCCGCGACGGCTGGCCAGCGGTGGACCGATGCCGCCACGCCGCCGCGCAGCTCGCGCAGCGCCGACAGGGCCAGCGGGCGGTCCAGCCAGGCCGCCGGGCCCAGCAGCACCCGGTCGTCACGGTCGAGCACGATGTGTTCGGTGCCGGGCCGCAACACGGCCGGCGGCAGCATGGCCGCGTGCTGCTCGTGCAACCAGTCCCAGCGCAGGCGGGCGGCTAGCACGCCGGTCAGCCGGCCCTGCAGGTCGTGGACCGGCAGCCCCAGGTCCAGCAACTGCACCGGCTGCCCGTCCTGCAGGCCGAGGTGGGCGGTCAGCGCGCCGG
Organism: Pseudaquabacterium rugosum; assembly: GCF_038066575.1. Taxonomy (NCBI): domain Bacteria; kingdom Pseudomonadati; phylum Pseudomonadota; class Betaproteobacteria; order Burkholderiales; family Sphaerotilaceae; genus Pseudaquabacterium; species Pseudaquabacterium rugosum. The sequence goes on from NZ_JBBUTF010000012.1 coordinate 8,060, forward strand.
CCGGCCGGCGCGGGCCGACCCAGGGCCGCTGGCGGGCCTCGGCGAACCAGCGCTCCTGGCTCAGATCGGCGCCCTGCAGCAGCGCGTTGGTGGCCACCCGCACCTCGCCCTCGGGGCTGAGCAGGGCCAGCCAGGCCCAGGCCGGCTGCTGGCTGCGCTGGGCCTCCAGCAGCAGCCGCACCTCACCGGGATCGACCAGGCCGCTGACGAAGGCGGGCTGTGCGGCGATGTCCTGCAGCGTGCGCAGCTGCTGGCCGAGCCCGGCATGCAGCGTGCGCACCATCATCCGGGCCTCGCGCTGCATGGCCTCGCCTTCCGAGCGCAGCAGCTGGCCGCGCTGGGTGGTGTGGACGACGGTGGCGGTCAGCAGGGCCAGCGCCAGCCCGCTGCCGCCGATCAGCCAGGCAAAGCGCGCCAGCAGGCTGCGGCGCGGGTCCAGCCAGCGCGGCAGGCGGGCCAGCAGCGCGCGGGTGCGCGGTGGCCGTCCCGCGATCTGTTGCGGCTCAGTAGTAGCCCGCACGGCGCATCTCCTGCTCGGCCAGGCGCTGGGCGGCCTGCAGCGCCTGGGCCACGGTCTGGCGCCCGGCCAGCGCCGCGGCGATCTGCTGGCCGACGGCGATGCCGATGGTCTGGAACTCCGGGATCGCCGCGTACTGCACGCCCTGGTAGGGGCTGCGGGGCACGGTGGCGTCGTCGGGGTTGATCGCGTCGAGCGCGCGCAGCTCGGCCGCGTAGAAGGCGGCGGCTGCGCGCTGGAAGCCGCTCTCGCGGTAGGTCGAGCGCCGGGTGCCGGTGGGCACGGCGGCCCAGCCGCGCGTGCGGGCGACCTGGGCCACATACGCGCGCGAGCTGGCCCAGGCGACGAAGCGGCGGGCGGCCTCGGGCTGGCGGCTGCCCACCGGCACGGCCAGCGTCCAGGCCCAGAGCCAGCCCGCGCCCTTGGCGGTGACGGCCTGCGGCGCCAGCGTGTAGCCGACGCGGCCGGCGACCTGGCTGCCGGCCGGATCCTCGAGGAAGGACGCGGCGATGGTGGCGTCGACCCAGATCGCGCACTGGCCCTGGCGAAAGCGCGCCAGCAGCTCGTTGTAGCTGTCGGCCTCGGCGCCGGGCGGGCCGTAGCGGCGCATCAGGTCGACGTACAGGCCGACGGCCGCCTGCCACGGCGGGCTGTCGACCTGCGGCCGCCAGCCCATGTCGAACCACTGGCCGCCGTGGGCATTGACCATCGTCAGGATCAGCGCCATGTTGTCGCCCCAGCCGGGCTTGCCACGCAGGCAGATGCCATGCACGCCCTCGGACGGATCGTGCATGCGGGAGGCGGCGTCGGCCACCTGGCGCCAGGTCGGCCGCTCGGGCAGGCGCACGTTGTGGCGCTCGGCCAGGTCCTTGCGGTACATCAGCATCGAGCTCTCGCCGTAGAACGGCAGCGCGTGCAGCCGGCCGTCGATGCTCAGGCCCTGGCGGATGGCGGGCAGCAGGTCGGCCTCGTCCCAGGCCGGCGGCGGCTTGAGCGCCTGCAGCCAGCCCTGACGGCCCCAGACCTGGGTCTCGTACAGACCGATCGTGACCACGTCGTACTGCGCACCGCCGCGCAGCACGGCGCTGGCCACCCGCTGGCGCAGCGTGCTTTCCTCCAGCGTCAGCCAGCGCAGGCGGATGTCGGGGTTGGCCTGCTCGAACTGCGCGGACTGGCGCTGCAGCTCGATCATGTGGGCGTTGTTGACCGTGGCCACCACCACGTCGACCGGTGGGCGGGCGCGGTCCGTCGGCCTCGGACGCTCCTGGGCGACGACCGGTGCGGACCCGGCCAGCAGGACGGCCAGCAGGGTCAGCGACAGTGACAGGAGGATCGGGCGCCGGCCGCCGGAGGGGGCGCAGGGGCGGGCGCCAGGGCGGGCGCGGACGGCAGCAGGACGCAGGCGGAACGGCAACGGCACGGACGAAGGGCACGACGGCGTGCCGGACCGCGCGGATCAAGGCGCGACGACCGGCACCGGCCGGCGCGCGGACGGCGCCGGACTGGGGCTCGAGAGCCGGGTACTGCTGGAGCTGAGCATGCCTCATCCGGCGCGGCGCCGGCCAGCGGGCAAGCCCGGGGACGGCCGCTGTGCTGCTGGCCGCCGCGCCGTGCCGCGCCGGCCCATGCATCGGGCGCACCCGGACGGCCTGCTCAGGGGCGCTGTCGCTCCGCCGCTGGGCGCCGCGGGTCGGTGGCGGTGGACGTGCCGTCCGCCCAGCGCCAACCGAAGGCCAGCCGCATCGAGCGGGCCGTGCGGTCCAGCCGGTCGCCGCCGATCTCGAGCCAGGCGTCCGCGTGTCCGAACCAGAGGCTCAGCCGGCGTTCCTGCGGGGTCCAGGCCACGCCCTGCACGGCCCAATCCGTGCCGGCCATCCCGGAGGGCCCGTCGGGTGCGTCGGCCCAGCCTGCCCAGGCCGCGGAGCCCTGCCGGCGCTGCCAGCCCAGCGTGTGGCGCCAGCCGTGGTGGGCGTGGCGGCGCGCCGACCAGCCCCAGACGCCCGTGCCGGCGCGGGGCCGCTCCCCCGGGGCGCCCGCCCGGCCCGGGTCCAGCCACTCGGCGCCCAGGCTCCAGTCCGGTGTCTGCCAGACGGGGCTGTCGTCACGCTGCCACTGGCCGACGATCAACGGGCTGTAGACCAGGTAGCCGTCGGCGTCACGCCAGGTGGCCTCGGTGTCCAGCGTGGCCTGTTCGATCGAGCGGCGGCGCCAGCGCAGCCAGCCCGCGTCATGCCAGGACAGCCACAGGCGGGAGCCCGCCACCGGACCTGTCTCACCGTGGGGGCTGCTGAGGTGGTGGCTGATGCGTCCGCTGCTCAGCAGGGCCAGACCGTGATCGGCCGGCGCCGGTCCGAAGGGCGCGGCGGTGCGGCTGTCCATCGCCGTCGACACCAGACGGCCGCTGTAGTCGTCGGCGGCCGCGGTGTGCAGCACCTGGCCGTCGACGCTCCGCTGGCGCCAGCGGTCCAGGCGCAGGAACTGGCCTTCCAGCGTCAGGAGGGTCCGGCCGGCGGGTTCGGCGTCGGCGTCGGCGTCGCGCGGGGGGGAGGGCGATGCGGTCGAGGTGTCGGTCGGGGTGTCGGCCAGGACCACGCTGCGGCCGATCACCAGACCCTGGCCGGACCAGGCCTGCAGCCGCAGGCGGGCCGGCCAGTGCTCGTCCTGGAGGGCCGGCCGGTCGTCATCGGCGCTGCGGGCCGCCTCCAGCGCGGCCCGGCTGACCGACAGGGTGGCGCGCTGGCGGGCCACCACACCCAGGCGCCAGCCCGAGGCCAGATGCCGGGTCAACCGCCATTCATCGTCGATGCGGCCGAGCTGGCGCCCCGGCCGATCCAGCCGCAGCCGGGGGCCCAGGTCATCCTGCCCGGCGTCGCTCAGCGCCAGCGCATCGAGATGGTGGTCGATGCGCAGCGTCGTCGACCAGGCCGCGGGGGGCGCGACGGGCGCGGCCCATGCTGCCGGCGCCGTGCTGGCCGCCGGCGCCGTCACAACGGCCGCGGCCGCGGGTGTTGCCGCTGTCGCTGCCGCCCGGGTGAGGGCCAGCAGCAGGCCGACGGCCCCGATGCCCGTGCGGATTCCGCGGGCCGTCCGCGAGCCGGTGGCCGGCCTCACAGACCGATGTCCAGCGACACGAAGTCCCCGTTGGTGAAGGACATGCGGCTGTCGTCGCGGCTGTAACGGCCGATCACGGTGCCGGCGCCATTGAGCAGGTCGGCCGTGTCGGCACCGGGCAGCAAGGTCATGCGCAGGTCGCTGCCGGTCTCGGTGATCAGCGTCTGCGTCACCTTGCGGGTGGCCCCGTCATAGGTCGGCGTGAAGTTGACCGTGCGCACCGCGTTGCCGTTGGACAGCGTCACGTACTGCAGCGACGAGGACAGCAGCGTGCCGTCTCCGTTGTTGCGCCCGTCGGCCTGCACCGAGGCGGCGGCGATCATGCGCAGCGTCGGTCGGGCGCTGGCGGTGATGTTGCCGGTGAAGGTGGTGGTGACGGTGTAGTGGTTGGCGGTCGACTCGGTCAGGCTGTCGTTGAAGCTGCGCCAGCCGCTGATGCTGCCGCTGAGCGTGCCCTTCATGAACTCGGTGCGCGCACCGCCGCTGGCGATGGTGCGCAACGCGAGGCTGAGCGAGCCCGTGGTCGGCCGCAGGGCCCGGTTGCTGGCATCCCAGACCACGTCGCCGAGGGCCAGCGTGCCTTCCATCTCCGCGGTGCCGACGGTGGCCATCAGGTCCAGCGCCAGCGCATGGGCACGTGTGCCTGCGGTCACCGCGCCGGCGTAGGCCGGGCCGACCTCCTCGCCCGCGGCGTTCTGGTAGGCCGGGCCGAAGACGATCTGGCTGCCGTCCTTGAGCGTGACCGTCGCCGTGACCGTGCCGGTGCTGTCGTAGGCCGTCAGCGTGCCGGTGAGGGCATGGGTGCTGGTGCCGCCGCTGCCGTCGGTGACGGTGCCGTTCATCGCCAGCGTGTGGCGGTAGCCGACCAGGGTGTCGTCATCCCAGGCCGCGGGCAGCTCACCGCTGAGGCTGAAGCCGCGGATCGTGCCGTAGGTGGCGCTCAGGGTCGGCGCCAGCGTGCCGTTGAAGTACAGGGTGCTGCCTTGCGGGTTCTCCGTGGTGTAGGTGCTGCCGCAGCCGGCGTAGGTGCGCTTCTGCGCCCTCGAGCGCCAGCTGAAGCTGCCGTCGGCATTGGGCGTCATCTGGAACATGTGGCGCCACTGCGTGCACACATTGGTGAAACCGGTACTGCGGGTGAAGTAATGGCGGGCGCCGCAGCCGATGCCCACGGGCGTCTGCCCCGCCGTGACCGCGGTGGTGAAGCCGGTATCCGCAAACAGCGTGCAGCCGGCCGGTACCACCATGCTCGAGTAGTCCCAGGCCCCGTCATTGGCCACCAGATCACCGTCGCCGCGGGTGCGGTTGGCGTTCGTCGTGCGTCCGGCCATCCAGTCGTTGTAGAGGTCGATGCCCATCAGCATCGCTCCGCTGTCGGTGACCATCGTGCGCAGCGGCACGTGCACGCCTTCGGAGGCCGTGCGGAACTGGTAGGCCTGCTGGTTGACCACGCCGGTGGCGGTGGACGTGGCACCGCCCTGGCTGAACATGGACAGCAGGTCGGTCTTCAGGTTGGCGATCAGGGCCTTGGCCGAGGTGATCGCGCTGTCGACGGCGTTGTCGACGTTCACCGTCGTGACGTTGCAGGCCGCGCCGGTGCAGCCCAGGTTCTCGTTGGCCACGGCCAGTTCGCCGGGGCTGACGTCGCCGACCAGGGCCGGGTCGGCCAGCACGGTCTGCAGCGCGGCGTCGAGTTCCGCCGCGACATTGGTCGTGCCATTGGTCAGCGCCATGGTCGAGGTGCTGCTGGCGGCGCTGAGCGCCTGCACCACGCAGGTGGTGCGTTCACCACCCGCGGGGGCCGTGCCGCAGCCGAGCGCGCCTTCGGCCGCCAGCTCGGAGACGGCGGTCAGCATGACGGCCAGCCGGCGCTCGTCGGTGGTGGTGGCGGTGGCCACGGTGGTGGCACGGGTGGTCTGCGGGTCGAAGCCCAGCAGCTGGCTGACGGTGGCCCGGCCCTGGGCCACGTTGGTGGCCGTCAACGCACCGCTGGCCCGCGTGGCGGCCGACACCGCCATCTCCGAGTAGGGCGTGATGCTGGCTTCCATCGCCAGGTCGGTGCTGCCGATCGGGCGCAGGGCCGCGCGCATCAGGAAGGCGGACGGCAGGCTCTGGTTGGTGCCGCTGACCTCGTCGCGGTGGGTGGTCGTGGCGTCGCTGCGGCCTGCGGCGCGCACCACGTAGACGGCACCGGAGCTGTAGGCGAATTCCAGCGTGTAGCGGCCGCTGCTCGTGGGCGCGGCGGTGGCCAGGGCCGTCGCCGCCGGCTGACCGGTGGTGGCATCGACGGCATAGACCGCGACGTCGGCGTTGTCGGTCAGGCCCTTGGCCACGACGCCGGTCAGCGTCACCTTGCCTCCCGTGTTGCCGCTACCGCTGCCGTTGCCGCCGCTGCCGTTGCTGCCATCGCCGCTGCCGCCACCGCAGGCGGTCAGCAGCAGGCTGACGGCCAGCGCCGTCAGGCTTCGTGCTCGGTTCATGTGTGTGCTCCCTGTGCGTGTCGGCCCGCGCAGGTGGCGGCAGAGCTGCTGTCACCGGGGCCTGCCGCAGTGTGTCCAGACACGTCGGGCGCCGCTTCGGCCAATTGGCCGATCTCCTGGGGGCGGCCCTCCCCGGACATCGGGGGGAGTCAAGCTGAGCGGCCTTCGGGTCGTCCCGATCGGCCGGATTTCTGGCCTGCTGACCGCGACGCGCGATTGCGGCCTTATTCATGTCTCGAGCATCGGTGCGACCGGTCGTCGTCATCTTCTGGAGGCTCTGCGCCAAGCTCGCCGTGCGGGCACGGTGGTGTCCTTCGACCCCAACGTACGGACTCGTCTGTGGTCGGACCTGACCGAGCTGAGGACGGCGATGCGTGCGATCCTGGATGTCACCGACATCGCCTTGCCCAGCTTCGACGACGAGGCTGCGCTGTGGGGAGATGCGGACCCGCAATCCACCCTCAGCCGGCTCGAGCATGCGGGGGTGCAGGAGATCGTCGTCAAGAACGGGGCCGGTGAGGTGGCCTGTTCATGGTCCGGTCGGCGCGAGATTCTCCCCACACCACGGATCGATCGGGTCATCGACACCACGGGTGCGGGCGACTCGTTCAACGCCGGCTACCTCGCAGGCCGACTCGTCGGCCTGCCGATGACGCAGGCTTGCCATATCGGACAGCAGTTGGCCGGCATCGTCATCGGCCACTACGGTGCGCTGACGCCTGTCGATGCGCTCGATCACGTGCGTGCCGTGGTCCAGACCCCTGCCAACATTTCCAGAGCCGTCCATGTCCACGCCTGATCCCGTGTCCCCTGTCGGTACGGCGGTCTCTTCCGGACATCCGTTGGGTATCAAGGCCACGTCATCCGGACCTTGATGCTGCAGTCACCGGTGCCGCCACCGAGATGGTGGTGTCGGATCTGCACCCAGTAGCGGCCCGAGCTCAGGCGGTGGGCGATACGGGCGTTGATCGACTGGCCCGAGTCGTCGTCCTTGGCCACCAAGCGGGTGGGCTTGTCGGGGCCGAAGAGCTTCATCACCACGTCGGTACGGCCCGAAACCGCACAGCGCGGTGACACCGACCAAAGCCGATGGGGCGATCTGCAGTACTGCGCAGATCGGCGCGGCCCGGCTCTGCTGCACAAACCCGCGATCGGACGCCATGACCTCAGCCCCTGACGGAATCCTGCCACGGCGGCCACGGACACGGTCTGCGGCCGGCCGAACTGACTGAAGCGGTTGAGCACGGCCACGCGCACATGCAACTCAACCACCTGGCGCTCGAACGTGCAGGCCGTGACCCGCTCGCCCAGCCGCTTCAGGCAGTGCCTCTTGGTCTCCACCAGGCTGCGCCGGTGGTAGCCGCTCCACGTCTTCCAGATGCCATGCCCCAGGCGCTGGCATGCTCGGACGGCCTCGTTTCGGGACTCGGATCCCGGACTGGATCGACGCCATGCGAGCGTTCTTGCGCGGCGCAATCACCGCCACCGCGCCGCGCTGCGCGATCGCATCCCCGCACGCCCGCGTGTCATCGGCACCATCTGCCGTGACGCTGGCCAGGGCTTGGTCCGGCGGAATCTGCGCCAGTAGTTTCGGCAGCATCGGCGCGTCGCCGTCGCAGTGCTCGTGACCTCGACCGCGCGGATCTCCAGCGTCTGCGCGTCGATGCCCAGATGCACCTTGCGCCAATCGCGGCGGTACTCCGCACCGTGCTTCTTGCGCTTCCACTCGCCTCCACCGAAAAACTTGACCCCGGTGTTGTCGGCCAGCAGCTGCAAGAGCTCGGCGCTGGGACGGTAGCGCAGCTGCGCGTGCAGGGCCTTCTGCCGTCGGCACACCGTGCTGTAGTCGGGCACGGGCCAGTCCAGTCCGGCCAGCCGCAGCAGGCTCTACACCAGCCCCAACGTCTGCCGCAAAGCCTGCCCGAACATGCACTTGATGCGCAGGCAGAACTGGATCGCCGCGTTCGAAATGGTCTGGTTGGGACCTCGCTTGTCCGACAACATGGCCAGCCACTGCATGTCCTTGTCCAGCCACATCGCCAACGCACCCCGCGCCTTTAGCGCCGCGTTGTAGGATTTTAAGTTCGTCGTGCGGTACGTCGTCCGCCTCTTTTTTGCTTCGCCCACGACGTCAGCCTGCGAAGAAATGGTGCGGACTTTGTGTAACTGGCTCCAACAGATTTTCTATTAATGATAAAAATGATAAGCACTTAGCTCGTTTAGAGCGTTTAATTTATTACCTAATTTTACCTCGTTTAGCACGATTGCTTTAAGACATTGATATATAAGGATTTTTTGCCAAAAAGATCTCCCTGTTTTTCACCACCCACCCCCTGTTTTTTGATCTCCCGAGCCGCGGGATTACACGGTTTATTCTCCAGATTCATGTAAATTTACATTCATCATAAATCACAGAAAGTTAACGCTAAATTTTTTATTTCTTCATAAGAGGTTGGTAATTTTCTTCATGAATTTGAAAAAATTCCCCCATTGAAATAGATGATACTTCCGTAATTTATATTTCGGTTGGACTGAAGCAAAAATTTCAAATTTGAAGGTCCACTTCCAGAAGATTTATTTATATATTTTCAGTTATTTCATGATATTGATTCATTCCTTTTAAAGATTCAATTTAAATTGAGATTTTTGTGAACTGATTTTCGTTATTTTATTTATGAACTGCGCACCGCTTTAGGTATTCCGAGGCGACTCTCAGCAGAGAGTCCGGAAGAACGAAATGTGAATAACGTGTTGACGCTCAGTACAAGGTTGATTTCAAAGAGTCGGCCGTCAAACACGCTCAATCAGTGGCGTTGCGGTAGTCTCAAAAAGTCTGGGCTTGGTCGAGTAGTCGCTGCGCAAAGGGGTGAACGCGTCGGTGACCGGCGAGCTGACGGCGCCCGGTGTTGCCGGTTGACTCGAGCAGATGGATCTGTTCTGCCTGAGTGTAGGAGTATTTCGGAAAAAAACTTGTTAGGCTTTTTTCGAAAAGCTCGTTGTGAAGTGCGTCTTGATCGGCGGAAATTGGCCTCCAATAATTTTCTGACGGACCAAAACTCTTCTGTCCCAAAGGCGGAGCACGGCCCTGTGATCGCGCGCAGTCAAGACCTGTGGCAACGAGCTGCAGCTATCGGCAGTGCGGTGGTTCTTCAGGACCAACACGCTGCATCCGACCAATTACGCGGCCGAGCAGATGCAGCGCAACCTGTTGCACCAGCGCAAGATCTTCCGCCCCACCAACACGCTGCGTGGCAACCTTTTTGTCGCCCGCGGTTTCACGGAACGCGAGACCTGCCGATGGCAGAAGCGTGACCTGTGGAAGTTCGTGCAAAGGTCATGCGTTCATCCCCAAGACGGCTGCTTCGGGCTCGGTGCTGGCGAGCGGGCGGGTCCCTCGGGCTCGTACCGAGCGGCTGACGGTTCGGACTGGCTTGCCGCTTGTGCGGCTTGATTCAACGTAGCCTGAGTTCAGGATGTTCGACGCGGTGTGGCGTCACATGAACACGCACGGTGCGGCTGCCATTTCACTGAAGCCGGGGTGCCGGTCTCTTCCGGACATCGGGGGGGCGTCAAGACCGCGTCATCCGGACCTTGATGCTGTAGTCACCGGTGCCACCACCGAGATCCTGGTGGCGGATCTGCACCCAGTAGCGGCCCGGGCTCAGGCGGCGGGCGATGCGGGCGTTGGTCGACTGGCCCGAGTCGTCGTCCTCGGCCACCAGGCGGGTGGGCTGGTCGGGGCCGAAGAGCTTCATCACCACGTCGGTGCGGCCCTGGGTGTCGATGATGAAGGCGGCGGCCTGCGGCGCGTCGAAGACGTAGAGGTCCTCCTCGCCGAAGCGGCCGATCGAGGCCGTGGTGCGGGCCCGGGCGTTGACCTTGAGCGCCAGCGCATCGGCATGGGTGGGCCGGTCCTTCGGGTACATCTGCGCGCCGGAGATGAAGGCGCGGTCGGTGGCCGACAGCCGCTCGTTGGCGCGGGTGGCGATGCCGTTGCTCGTCCATTCGGCCGGGAAGAAGTACAGCATGACCGAGTCGGGGTCGAAGGCCGTGCCCTTGATCTGGTCGGCGCGGTAGCGGTGCAGGATGTTGTGCCGCGTGGTGGCTTCATCCCAGAAGTTGGGTGGGCCGGCCATCGCGCGCAGCACGGCGGCCTCGTTCCACTGGATGCCGCCCTGCGGGTTCTGGTGCTCGTGGGCCAGGCCGATGGCGTGGCCGAACTCGTGGGCGGCAGTGCCGCCTTCCTCGAAGCCGAGGTTCATCGTCGGCTGGTCGAGCGGGATGGACCGGGCATCGGTGCCGATGTAGGACCAGGCGCCGTCGGCGGCGTCGAAGGCGATGCGGATCTCGGCCTGTGGATGGTCGTCGAAGATGAAGTGCAGGTTGGCCACGGCCTCCCACCAGCCGGCCTGGGTGCGCGCGCTGTCGTGCTGGGCGCTGGTGCCGCCGAGGAAGCGCACGTGCAGCGTGCTGCCGTTCATCCAGGTCTTGCCGATCGGGGCGATGCCGCGCATCGGGCCACCACCGCCCGGCCCACCCGGGCCGCCGCCGCGCAGGCCCGCCGGTTGCATCGCCGGGGGCTGGAACAGGTCACGGGGCAGGATGCGGTCGAAACAGCAGCGGGGTGCTCTGGCCATGGGGTTCTCCGGTGGCACGGCGGATGCTGGACAGCGGATGCCGGATGCCGTGTGCGCGGCAGTCTAGGCAGGCGCGCGGGTGGCGGCATCGCCCGGGGGGCGGACGCCGCGGGCAGGGAATTTCCGCAGCCCGCGGCGATCACAATGGCCGCTCACCGACCCCTGTCCGACCCTGAGGAGATCCGTCATGTCCACCCGTCCGCCCGTGCGCTGGGGCATCCTGGGCGCTGCCAAGTTCGCCCGCGAGCACATGGCCCGCGCCATCCACGCGGCCGAGGGTGCCGAGCTGGTCGCGCTCGCCACGTCCGATGCGGCCAAGGCCGAGCCCTTCCAGGCCTTTTGCCCGTCGCTGCGGGTGCATGCCAGCTACGAGGCGCTGCTGGCCGATCCGGCCATCGACGCGGTCTACATCCCGCTGCCCAACCACCTGCATGTGGAATGGACGCTGAAGGCCCTGGCCGCCGGCAAGCACGTGCTGTGCGAGAAGCCGCTGGCCATGGCCGAGGCCGATTTCGATCGCCTGATCGCCGCGCGCGATGCCGCCGGCCGGCTGGCCGCCGAGGCCTACATGATCGTCCACCACCCGCAGTTCGCCCGGGCTCGCGAACTGGTGCAGGGCGGCGCCATCGGCGAGCTGCAGCTGGTCGACACCGTCTTCAGCTACAACAACGCGGCCGATACCGGCAACATCCGCAACCGGCCCGAGACCGGCGGCGGCGCGCTGCCCGACATCGGCGTCTACATCTTCGGCTCGACCTGCTACGTGACCGGCCAGGAGCCGACGGCGGTCCCCCACGCGCAGATCCGGCGCGAGAACGGCGTCGATGTCTTCACCCAGCTGACGGCCGAGTTCCCGGGCTTCGCCTACCGCGGCGTGGTGTCGATGCGGATGCAGGCGCGCCAGCACCTGACCTTCCACGGCAGCCACGGCCATCTGACGCTGACCGCGCCCTACAACGCCGGGGTCTACGACATCGCGCAACTGGTGCTGGAGACGGCACAGGGCCGTCAGGTCGAGCGTTGGCCGGCCGTCAACCAGTACGTGCTGCAGGTGCAGGCCTTCTGCCGCAGCGTGCGCGAGGGCGTGCCCTATGCCTGTCCGCTGGAGTTCAGCCGCGGCACCCAGCGCATGATCGACCTGACGCTGGCCGCCGCCGACGGCGTGGTCCGCTGAGTCCGGCCGGCAGGAGACGCGGCGCATGGATTCGCTGACGCAGATCGCACTCGGCTCGGCCGTCACGGTCGCGGTGATGGGCCGGCGCACGCGGGTGGGCCGGGCGGTGGCCTGGGGTGCGGTGGCCGGCACGCTGCCGGACCTCGACGCGCTGGTCTCGCACGGCGACGCGCTGCTGGACATGGTGCGCCACCGGGCCGAGACGCACGGCCTGGTGCTGCTGGCGCTGTTCGCGCCGCTGATGGGCGCGCTGGTCGCCCGCTGGCACGGCGAGCAGGCGCTGTGGCGGCGCTGGAGCCTGGCGCTCGGGCTGGCGCTGGTCACCCACCCCTTGCTGGACTGGATGACGGTCTACGGCACGCAACTGCTGCAGCCCTTCAGCGACCGGCCCTATGGCGTGGGCAGTGTCTTCGTCGTCGATCCGCTCTACACGCTGCCGCTGATCGTCGGCGTGGTGGTGGCCTGGCGGCGCGGGGCCGATGCGCGCGGGCTGCGCTGGAACGCGCTCGGCCTGCTGCTGTCGACCGCCTATCTGGGCTGGGGCGTGGCGGCGCAGGCCCATGTCGAACGGCTGGCGCGGGCCTCGCTGGCGCGCGAGGGGGTGGTCGCGCAGCGGGTGCTGGTCACGCCGGCGCCGCTGCAGAGCGTGGTCTGGCGCGTCGTCGCGCTGCCCGACGATCCGGCCGACGACCGCTTCCACGAGGCCCATGTGTCGCTGGCCGATGCCTGGGTCGATCCGGCGCGGCCGCTGCGCTGGCACGTCGCCGCGCGCGGGGTGGCGCTGCTGCAGCGCCATGCGCAGGCCGCGCCGGTGGCCCGGCTGTCGGCCTTCACCGATGGATTCGTGAAGCTGCAGCGCACGGCCGACGGCCACCTGTGGCTGACCGACCTGCGCATGGGCCAGGAGCCGGACTACGTGTTCCGCTTCGACCTCGGACCTGAGGCCACGGTCGGGCGGATCCCGGTCACGCAGCAGGGCCTGCGCGGCGAGATCGGGCCGATGGCGGGCTGGTTGTGGGCCCGCATGCGCGGGCTCGACGTGCCGCCGCCCGGGCTGACGCGCTGAGCTGGCGGTCCACCGGCCGGCGCGGCCGGTGGGTCCAGTTGGCCCGGCGCGGCCGGCCTGTCCGACCTGCCTGGCGCGGCCGGCTTGTCCAGCCGGCCCGGCCTGCCCGGTCCGGCCCGCTCAACGCCGCCGCGCCACCCACAGGTTCAGCCCCAGCCCGCCGATGACCAGCGCGGCGGCCGCCAGCTTCCAGCCTGGCAGCGATTCGCCCAGCCACAGCGCCGAGCTCAGCATGCCGACCACCGGCACGCCGAGGGCCAGCGGGCTGATGGTGGCTGCCGGATGGCGCGCCAGCAGCCAGGCCCAGACGCCGTAGCCGAAGACGGTGTTGCCCCAGGCCTGCCAGGCCAGCGCGATCCAGCCGCCGAGGTCGGCCTGCAGCACGGCCGCGCGCATCGCCGGCCAGCCCTCGACCGCCAGCGACAGCGCCAGCAGCGGCGGCACCGTCCAGATCGAGGACCAGACGACGAAGGGCAGCATCGGCGTGCCGCGCACCCGGGTGGCGACGATGTTGGCCGCCGCCCAGCACAGCGCGGCGAACAGGATCATGGCCACGCCGACGGGCGTGGCATCGCCGCCGCCGTGGGCGCCGATCAGCACGATGCCGCTGGCCGCCAGGCCGAGTGCCAGCCATTGCGGCGGCCGCAGGCCGGCCTGGCCATCGAAGCGGATGGCCAGCGCGATGGTGAAGAAGACCTGGGTCTGGATCACCAGCGAGGCCAGGCCGGGCGAGATCGCCCCGCGCATCGCCAGGTAGAGCACGCCGAACTGACCGACGCCCAGCAAGGTGGCATAGGCCGCCTGCAAGCGCCAGGCGACGGCCGGGCGCGGCAGCAGCAGCGCCGCCGGCAGGAAGGCCAGCACGAAGCGCAGCGCAGCGAACAGCAGCGGCGGCCACTGCGCCAGCGCCAGCTTGATGACGACGAAGTTGCTGCCCCAGATGGCGACCACGCTCAGGCCGAGCAGGACATGGGACAGCGGCAGACGGGGCGAGGTGGACATCGGCCCGAGGGTAACCGTGGCGGTGGCCGTGGATCCCGCCCGCGGCGTCCGGGCCCACGCTTCGCTGGCGCGACATAACGCCTGCACATCACGGTTGTCGAGGCCTGGGGCAGCGCCGAGAGGGCGGGGCAGGGCCCGGTCGCCCCGCCGCGGGCCTGGGGTTTGCTCCCCCAAGAATCAGGGTTGTCCCGGGTGTTCGTTGCGGTGCAGCATGGGTTCCGTGCACGAGCGACCGCACCGCGACGGCCCCGCCATGCACCACTGTCGAGTCCACCGGGAGCAGACCATGATCGATTGGAGCCTGTTGCGTGATGACTGGGATGAGGTCCGCGAGGCCGTGCAGGCCTTGTGGCCGCGTCTGACACGGGACGATCTGCAGCTGGTCAGCGGCAGCCGCATCTACCTGATCGACATGCTGTGCCACCGCTATGCGCAGCCGGAGGACGCGATGCGCCATGCCGTCGATGAGCGCCTGCCGGGGCTGTGGGCGGATTGCGTGATGCCGCGCGCCGCCTGAGCCGCCGCGCGGCGGTGGCCGCGCAGGCGACAAGACCCCGTCAGATTCAGGGTTTAGTGGCATCTAATGCGAATCATTCGCAATACACTGTCTCCATCGCCCCTGACCTGATGGAGTCCGCCATGACCCTGCTGTCCACCGCCGCCACCCAGGCCGCCCCGATCGCCGAAGCCCTGCTGCCGTTGGGCCTGTCCGAGGTCTCGACCGAGGCTTTGCAGCGCCCGCTGCGGGTGCTGTCCAGCCGTCAGCTGATGGGGCGTGACCAGGAGATCCACATCGCCCACGGCGCGGCGATGTACCGCCTGCGCATCACCGCGCTGGGCAAGCTGATCCTGACCAAGTAAGGGTCGCCCGACCCTCGACGATCGATGTCGGTCGACATCGATCGCTGTCCGCCGTCCGCCGTGCCGGTGGACGCCCTCCGGGCGGGATGGCCGGGCTGGCCGTCCGGCCCCCGCTGATCCCCCGACCATGACCTTGATGGCATCCGAATCCTCTTCCGGCGCCGCCTCTGCGCTGACGACCGACGGGGACCGCACGACCGACCCCCGCGCCTTGCGCCTGGCCTTCGCCGAGGCCCGGCGCGCCGGCCGTGGCCGCCACCGCGACATCGCCGAGCGCCTGGGCCTGAGCGAGGCCGCGCTGGTGGCCGCCCACTGCGGCGCCTGGCCGGTGGTCGAATCACCGCTGCGCGCGCGCCGCTTGCAGGGCCCGTGGCCGGAGCTGGTGGCCGCCGTCGAATCCCTCGGCGAGGTGATGGCCCTGACCCGCAACGACGGCTGCGTGCACGAGAAGACGGGCGTCTACCGGCGCACCAGCGTCAACGGCACGGTCGGCCTGGTGCTGGGCGGTGCGATCGACCTGCGCCTGTTCTACCGCGCCTGGTCCGCGGCCTGGGCGGTCGAGGAGCTGCTGGCCGATGGCCAGGTGCAGCGCAGCCTGCAGGCCTTCGACGCTGCCGGGCAGGCGGTGCACAAGATCTTCCTGCGCCCGGCCAGCGATCTGACCGCCTGGGAGCCGCTGATCGCCGCCCATCTGGCGGCCGACCAGCGCCCGGGCTTCGAGGCCGAGGCGCTGCCGGGCCCGGCCACCGACCGGCCCGATGCCGAGATCGACGTCGCCACCTTCCAGGCCGAGTGGCGTGCGCTGCAGGACACGCACGCCTTCTTCGGTCTTTTGCAGCGCCATGGCCTGGGCCGCGTGCAGGCCTTGCGCCTGGCGCCGCCCGGTCACAGCCGCCGACTGGCCACCGGGGCCGCCCATGCGTTGCTGCGTGCGGCCGCCGACCAGGGCACCGGCGTGATGGTCTTCGTCGGCAATCCCGGCGTGATCCAGATCCACAGCGGGCCGGTGCAGCGCGTCGAGCGCATGGGCCCGTGGCTGAACGTGCTGGACCCCGGCTTCAACCTGCACCTGCGCGAGGACCTGATCGACCAGGCCTGGTGGGTGGCCAAGCCCACGGCCGACGGTCCGGTGCATTCGCTGGAGCTGTTCGATGCCGCCGGCCAGACGCTGGCGATGTGCTTCGGCGTGCGCAAGCCCGGCCAGGTCGAGGATGCGGCCTGGGCCGCACTGCTCGACAGCCTGCCCGGGCTGGGCGAGGGCGGGGCGCCGCAGCCGGTGCCGCCCGGCGGGGACCTGAGCCCCACGGATGCGCAGCGGGCGGCAGCGCGCGCTGCGCCGATCCGCACGGAGACCGCATGAGGCCCGATGCCGGACGCCGACGCGTCTGCCGTGCGGTCGGGGCGCTGTCGGTCGCGGGCCTGGCCGGGCTGGGCGGGGCCGCGCACGGGCAGGGCACCGCACAGAACACCACGCAGAACATCGGGCAGAACACGGGCCCGGGTGTCGGCGCCGCCGCTCGCGTGGCCGGCACAGGGGCCCCGTCGGCGCCGCGCCTGCGCATCGTCAGCGTCGGCGCGGCCATCACCGAGACGCTGTACGCGCTGGGGGCGCAGAGCGATCTGGTCGGCGTCGACACCAGCTCGCAGTGGCCGGTCGAGGCCACGCGGCTGCCGCAGGTCGGCTACCAGCGCACGCTCTCGCCCGAGGGCCTGCTGGCGCTGCGGCCCACGCTGGTGCTGGCCACCGAGACGGCCGGCCCGCCCGCGGTGCTGCAGCAGCTGCGCGAGGCCGGCATCACGTTGCAGGTGATCGATGCCGACCACCGCATCGAGGGCGTGCGGGCGCGCACGCAGCGGGTGGCCGAGGCCTGCGGCCGCGCCGAGGCCGGCCGTGCGCTGTCCGGCCGCATCGCCGTGGACTGGCAGCGCGCGCTGGCGCGGGCCGGCCAGTTGCGCCGGGCGCAGGCCGGGGCCGAGCCGTCGCCGCTGCGCGTGCTGTTCGTGATGACCCAGGGCGGCACCGGCCTGCGGGCGGCCGGCCGCGACACCGCACCCGACGCGCTGCTGGCCTATGCCGGGGCCCGCAACGTGATGGCCGCCGTCGAGGGCTACCAGGCCGTGAGCGCGGAAGCCATGGTGGCGGCCGCGCCGCAGGTCATCGTCAGCACCACGCACACGCTGCAGGCGGCCGGCGGGCCGTCGGGGCTGCTGGCCCAGGCCGGGCTGGCGCTGACGCCGGCCGGCCGCGCGGGCCGCGTCGTGGCGCTGGACACGCTGCTGGCGCTGGGCTTCGGCCCGCGCCTGCCGCTGGCGCTGCAGACCCTGGCCGAGGGCCTCTACGGCGGGGCCGGAGGCCGGGCGTGAATGCGGCCTCCGGCGCGCCCGTCGGTGCGCTGCCGACGGCGGCGGTGGCGGTGGCGGTGGCTGGGAGATCGGCGGGTGAGCCGGCGCGCCGATCAGCAGGCCGCTGGCGTGGCCGTTCCGCCGGCTTCTGGCTCGGTCTGGTGCTGGTGCTGGCGGCGCTCGCCGCGCTGCGGCTGGGGGCCGTCCCCGTCACCTGGGCCCGGCTGCCGGGCCTGCTCGCCGAAGGCGCAGGCCAGGCGCTGCGTCCGCTGTGGCCCGCCTCGGTCGGGGGCTCCGTTCCGATGACCGGGGCGACCGGTTCCGGCCCGGCGGTGGCTGCCGATGACCCGGCCAGCCCCGGGCCCGCCGCCGCGGCGGACCCGTCCCCCGCGTTCGACACCACCCGTCACGACACCGCCAGTGCCGACGCCGCCCAGGCCTGGGTGCTGTGGCAGCTGCGGCTGCCCCGGGTGCTGCTGGCGCTGACCGTGGGCGCGGCCCTCGGCCTGGCCGGGGCCTTGACCCAGGGCCTGTTCCGCAACCCGATGGCCGATCCGGGCCTGTTGGGCGTCAGTGCCGGCGCGGCCTGTGCGGCCGCCCTGATGCTGACCGTCTTTGCCGGCGCCGAGCAGCGGCTGCCGCCGGCCTGGCGCCTGTGGTTGCTGCCCGGCGCCGCCTTCGCCGGGGCGCTGGCCGTCTGCGGCCTGCTGGACCGGCTGGCGCGCTGGCTGGCCCCCGGTTCGGTGGCCGGTCTGCTGCTGACCGGCCTGGCCTTGCAGGCGCTGACCATGGCCGTGGTCGGCCTGTGCACCTGGCTGGCCACCGACGAGCAGGCGCGCAGCCTGAGTTTCTGGACCCTGGGCTCGCTGGCCGGCGCCCGCTGGTCGGTGCTGGGGCTGCTGGCGCTGGTGCTGGCCGCCGTCGCGCTGGCCCTGCCGCGGCTGTCGACCGCGCTCAATGCGCTGGCCCTCGGCGAGGCCGCGGCCGGCCATGTCGGCGTCGACGTCGCCCGGCTGCGGCGGCGGGTCAGCCTGGCGGTGGCGCTGCTGGTCGCGCTGGCCACCGCCTGGTGCGGGCTGATCGGCTTCATCGGCCTGATGGCGCCACACCTGGTGCGCCTGGTGGCGGGCCCGGACCAGCGCCGCGTGCTGCCCTTGTCGATGGGGGTGGGCGCGCTGCTGCTGCTGGGCGCCGACAGCCTGGCGCGCACGCTGGCCGTGCCGGCCGAGCTGCCGGTGGGCATCTTCACCGCGCTGCTGGGCGCGCCGATGTTCATGGCGCTGCTGCGCGGGCGGCTGCGGCAGGCGGGGGGCGCGGCATGAGCGGATCGGCGCTCGATCGATCGGGCCCGTCGCTCCGGTCGGCCCGGTCTGCCCGGTCGCCGGCGGTGCCCTTCTGCGCCCAAAACAGAAGCGCGACCCCCATCCCTGCCCGGACGGGACCGGCCGCTCCTGCCGCGCTGCTCCAGGCCCAGGGCCTGTGCCTGCGCGCGCCGGGCCTGTCCCGGCTGGCGCCGCCGCACGGCCCGTGCGATCTGCACCTGGCCGCCGGTGAGCAGGTCGCGCTGCTGGGCCCCAGCGGGGCCGGCAAATCGACGCTGCTGCGGGCCTTGGCGGGTGAGCTGGCGCCGGCCGCCGGTCGCCTGGATTTCGACGGCGCCCCGCTCCACACGCAGGACCGGCTGGCGCTGGCGCGGCGACGCGCGGTGTTGCCGCAGTCGCACCTGGTGGCCTTCGGTCTGCCGGTGGCGCTGGTCGTCGGCCTCGGCCGCAGCCCCTGGATGCGGGCCGGCCGGGCCGCCGATGACGACGATCCGGTGATCCGCGACGCCCTGGCGCTGGCCGAGGCCGGCCATCTGCTGGAGCGCCGCTTCGACACCCTGTCCGGCGGCGAGCAGGCGCGGGTGCAGCTGGCCCGTGTCTTCGCCCAGCTGTGGACGGTGCGCGGCGGCCTGCTGCTGGTCGACGAGCCGCTGGCCGCCCTCGATCCGGGCCTGCAGTTCGCGCTGCTCGATGCGCTGCAGGCCTACAGCCGCGCCCGCGACCATGCGCTGGTGGCGGTGCTGCACGACATCAACCAGGCCTTCGACGGCTTCGACCGGCTGTGGCTGATGCGCCGCGGTGGCCAGCTCGATGCCCAGCCTGCCGATGCCCGGGCGCTGCCGGCGCTGGAGGCGCTCTACGGCATCCGGCTGCAGGCGGTGGCGCGGCCCGATGGCGGGCTGGGCGTGGTCGCCGGGCGGGCGGGGGGCTGAGGGTTGAGGGTTGAGGCCGCCGGCCCTGGCGGTCCGGCTCAGTCGTACTTCAGGTGGCGCAGTCGCGGATCGTCCGGCGTGCCCTCCAGCGGGCTGTCCGGATCGAGCCCCGGCTGCCAGCCGATGACGGCCTCGATCTGCCGCGCCAGCGCCACGTCCTTGGGTGTGATGCCGCCGGCCGAATGGGTGACCAGCTTGACGATCACCTCGGCATAGGTCACCGACAGGTCCGGGTGGTGCCAGGCCGCCTCGGCCAGGTGGCCGATGGTGCCCACCACCATCATCGTGCTCTTCCAGCCGGCGGTGCGGTAGTGACGGCGCAGGTGGCCGTCGTGCAGGCGCCAGTGCGGCAGGGTCTGCAGCGCCTGCTGCAGCGCGGCGGCGTCCAGCACGGCATCGGCATCGGGGTGGCGGCTCATCGGGTCTCCTGGGCGCGGTCCGGGGTGGGCGGACGATAGCGGCGCGCGCGAGACCGTGACGGGCGGGGGGGCTTGCCGCGTGGCTGCCGAGGCGCCGCCGTGCGGCTGTCAGGCTGGCGCCACGGCCTGCAGGCATGATTGGGGGTTACCCCTGATCCGAGGAGTCCGCACGATGCGATTCGCCGATTTCCATGCCGGCCAGGTGATCGACGCCGGCCGCTACCCGCTGGACGAAGCCGAGATCCTGTCCTTCGCCCGCCAGTGGGACCCGCAGTGGTTCCACACCGACCCCGCCGCGGCCGCCGACGGCCCTTACGGCGGTCTGATCGCCAGCGGCTGGCAGACCTGTGGCGTGGCCATGCGCCTGATGGTGCAGGCGGTGCTGGACGGCTCCGAGACCGTCGGCTCGCCGGGCCTGGAGCAGCTGCACTGGTATGCGCCGGTGCGCCCGGGCGACACGCTGCAGGTGCAAGGCCATGTGCTGGAGGTGCGCCGCTCGGCCAGCAAGCCGCACATCGGCGTGCTGCGCTGGCGCTGGACGGTGCTGCGCCAGGACGGCGTGCTGGCGATGGACCTGGTGGCGACCAGCCTGTTCGACCTGCGCCGCGGCCCGCAGGAGGGCGTGGCCCCGCTGGCACCGAGCCTGGCGGTGCCGGCCGCGATCACGGCCCAGGGCGGGGCGGCCGGCGCGGCCCCTGGCGGCACGCCGTCCGGCGCCGCCGTGGCGTCCGGCGACGACACCCCGCCGGCCGCCTGGTGAGCCGGACCGCGCCGGGCCGGCCCGCGCCGGGTCCGGATGCCGCGGGCGCCGGTGCGCCCGGATCCGGTGCCGTGGGCCCGGGGGCGCTGCTGGACGCGCTGCGGGCGGTGCAGGCCCGCCTCGATGCGGACGACGCGCCCGCGCCGGCGGCGGCCCCGCGGCCGCGGGTGAGCGAGGACGCCCGCGGCCGCTCCCTGCAGTTCGGCGACGACGTGGTGCAGAGCCGGCACGACCCACAGGAGCCGGCCCGCCTGCTGCTGCCCTACACCCGGCGCATGGCCGGCGCGCTGCTGTGGCATCCGGCGCCGCGGGCGGTGCTGATGATCGGGCTGGGCGGCGGCTCGCTGGTGCGCTTCCTGCGCGAGGTCAGCCCGGCCAGCGTCCTGGCGGTGGCCGAGATCAACCCCCAGGTGGTCGCGCTGCGCGGGCCGTTCGACCTGCCGCCCGACGATGGGCGCTGGGCGGTGCTGACGGTCGACGGCGCGCGTCTGCTGCAGGGCTGGGCGGCCGCCGGTGCGCCACCGGCCGCGCTGCGGCCGCAGGTGCTGCTGGTCGACGGCTTCGATGCCGACGGCCTGGCCGCCCCGCTGACCACGGCCGCCTTCTTCACGGCCGCCGCCAGCGTGCTGGCGCGCGACGGCTGGCTGGTGATGAACCTGTGGGCCCCGGCCGCGCAGCGCCGTCAGGTGCGCCAGCGGGTGGCCGCGGCCTTCGCCGGGCGCACGGTGTTCACCGTCGACGATGCGGTCGACGAGGACCAGCAGGTGCTGTACGCGGGCGGGCCGCCGCACGGCGCCGCCCACCCGCGGCCGGTGCACGAGGCGCTGGCCCGGCTGGGGCCCGGCCCCGCACGCGACTGTCCGCGCCTGCACGAGAGCTGGCACGAGGTGTACGCGGCCTGGGCCGCGCAGGCCTGAGTCGGAGCTGGAGCCGTCGGAGGGCCACCGCGCTCAGCGCCCGGTGCGGCGCCCGCGCCGCGGCCGGCGGACTCAGCCGCGCGCGGCCCGGCGCCGGCGCAGGCCGGCCAGCGCCAGCGCGCCGATGCCGGCCATCAGGCCGGCGGCCGGCTCCGGCACCGACGAGGTGATGGCCGCGGCCGTCAGCGTCACGGTGAAGGTGCCGATGCTGGTGCCGTCGCTCGTCGTGCTCGGGTCCAGACCGCTGAAGTTCAGCGTCAGCGTGTCGCCGCTCAGCGTGATGTCGCTGGTGTCGAAGCCGCTGATGTTGGTCGTCAGCGTGTAGCCACTGATCGTGTAGCCGTCACCGAAGCTCAGGCCGCTGAAGCTCAGCGCGTTGACGCTGCCGTCGGCGCTGAACGCATACAGCAGCGTGCCGCTGATCGTCGTGCTGCCGATGTCGATGGTCTCGCCGTCGCCCAGGCCGGCGCCGGTCAGGTTGGTCGAGCCGCAGATGCCGGAGGTCGAATCCGGGCAGGCGAACTCGGTGACGTAGGCATCGACGGTGGTGGTGGCGCTGGCCAGCACGCTGGTGGCATCCGGGTACAGCGCGCTGATCGTCACCGTGCTGCCGACCAGGCTGGCGCTGCTGGTCGAGGTGTCGGTGCCGGGGGTGGTGCCGGTGCCCGGTGCCGTGCCGGTATCGGTGCCCGGCGCCGTTCCGGTGCCGGGAAAGGTGCCGGTGCCGGGGAAGGTGCCGCCGGGGGCGGTCTGGGCAAGGGCGGCCGGGCTGCCGCCGGCGAGTGCGGCCAGCGTGGCGAGCGTGGCCACCAGGGCGTGCGGGCGCAGGGAAATCGTCATGTTCAGGTGTCCTGAGGGTCAGGTCGGATGGAGGGGCGAACCGAGGGGCGAACGCGGCGCAGGATCAGGACGCGCCGCACTGGCCGCCGTAGTCACCCGTCTTGTCACGCCAGATGGTGTGGAAGTGGATGTCCTTGTTGAAGATCACGCCGCCCTGCACCGAGAACTCGATCCAGACCCGCGGGCCCTCGATGCGGAAGTAGTTGTTGGATGCCGTGACCGTGCCGCTGCCGCTGTAGCCGATGGTGGTCTGGGCGAGTGCGCTGTCGCTCAGATAGGCTGCCAGGATGTCGGCGGCGTACTCGCTGGCCTGCGTGTTCACGTAGGCCTTGATCACGCTCTGCACCAGGGCCTGGGCCGTGCTGGACAGGCTGGCGTAGGCGATGCCGTGCTCGCTGACGCCGCTGAAGGCGTGCGGGCAGCTGCCGTCGATGCTGCCGCTGCCGTTGGCGCCGAACACCAGATCGGTGTAGGTGCCGCTGAACTTCGCGGCGCTGTAGCCGGTCAGCGCGCTGCCGAGGGCGGCCACGGCCTCGCGCTGCACCTTCATCGGGTCCGAGGTGTTGCCGCCGTAGGTGAAGGCGGCCTTGGGCTCGACGCCCATGAACAGCGGGGTCGGCGACTTGACGGTGCCATTGAAGGCCAGGTTGTGCGTCAGGTGGTGGCCGGTGATCTGCAGCATCCAGAAGCCGGTGGTCGACGGCGTGCCGAGCACGGCGATGTAGTACTGGCCCTCGCCGTAGCTGCTGCCGCCGCCGCTGGCGTACAGGTAGTTCTCGGCCGCCTGCATGTCCACGTGCTGCTGGTTGCCGGTGCTGCCGAGCGCGGCGATCACCAGCGCGCGGGCGGCCACCTTCTGCGCGTCGCTCAGGCTGCCCCAGGACACGCCGTTGCGCGAGACCATCGAGGCCGGCAGGTTCGACCAGTGGCGGGCCGTGTCCAGCGCGTAGGTGGTCTGGGCGGTGGCCTGCTGCGTGCTGCTCAGCGTGGCCAGGAAGGCCTGGGCGGCGCCGGTGACCTGGGCCGTCTGCGTGGCCGTGGTGGCGGTGGTCACGTTCAGCGTGACCTTGCTGCTGGTGGCCGTGCCCTTGGCGTTGGTGACGACGACGTGGTAGGTGCCGGTGTCGGTGCTGGCCGCGCTGGCCACCGTGTAGGTGGCGGCGGTGGCGCCACTGAGGGCGCTGCCGTCCTTGTACCACTGGTAGACGAGCGTGTCGGCGCCGGCCGCCGTCACGCTCAGCGTGGTGCTGGCGCCGACGCTGGCCACGCTCGACAGCGGCTGGCGGCTGATGCTCGGCGCGCTGGTGGCCGTCGAGCTGCGGCTGCTGCTGGTCGTGGTGGTCGCCGCGGTGGTGGTGGCGGTGGTTGCGGTGGTGCTGCTGTCCGCGTCGGAGGTGCTGCTGCTGGTGCTGCTGTCGGAGGAACTTCCGCCGCCGCAGGCGCTCAGAAGGCTGAAGCAGGACGCAACGGCCAAAGTGAGGATATGCTTTTTCATGGTGTCGTGTGGGCTCCGGTGAGGGGGGGTGAGCGATGACGCGCCGGTCCGTTGCCGGCCGGGGGGCGGGCGGTACGGCCGTCGAGAGGTCGGATCCATCGGCCGCGCGCGCCTTGCGCCAGGTCATGGACAGGCGCCGCCACCGTCGGCATCGATTCTGGAAACCGCGCTTTGCCGTGCCTTCTGCGCTGCGTATCAGCGCTGACACACAGCGGCCGTGTGTGTGTCGCCTGTGGTGTGTGCCCCACAGGCCGGGGGGGCAGGTGGCGCTCCGGTCTGCTCAGACCCAGCCGCTGACCAGCGGCGGCAGGCGCTGCCACAGCCACAGCAGCGCCATCGCGCCGGCAGCGGCGGCCAGCGCTGGCCGCAGCCGGGCATAGAGTGCCTGCCGGCTGGCCAGCAGCACCAGCGGCAGCGCGGCCAGCAGCACCAGCAGCTGCATCGCCTCCACGCCCAGGTTGAAGCCGGCCAGTGCAGCCAGCAGGCCGAGTCCGTCCAGACCGAGCGCGCCCAGCGTCGCACCGAAGGCCAGGCCATGGACGAGGCCGAAGCCGCCGGCGGCCAGTGGCTCGGCGCGCGGGGGCATCAGCGGCCGCCAGGCGTGCACGGCCGAAACCAGGATGGACAGCGCGATCAGCACCTCGACCGGCGCCGACGGCAGCCGCCAGCCCCACAGCACGGTGGCGGCCAGCGTCAGGCTGTGGCCGATGGTGAAGGCCAGGCTCACCGTCAGCAGGCGCCTCAGGCTGTCGGGCAGGGACAGCGGCGCGCCCCAGCGCCGCCGCGGGCGTCCCGCCGCGGCCGTGGCGGGGCCCGGCACCGGCGGGCCGCCCAGGCCCAGCCCGGCCGGCAGCAGCAGCGCCAGCAGGAACAGCAGGTGATCCGGTCCCTCGGCGATGTGGTCCAGCCCCAGGCGGAACATCGCCGACCAGCCCTGCCAGGGCGCGGCCTCGCCCAGGTCCAGCAGCGCGCGGGTGCGGCCGTGGTCCAGGGTGTCGATCAGGCGCGGACGGTCGGCGAAGGTCGCGCTGTCCCAGTCGCTGCGCAGCACCAGCTCGATGCGGTGGTTGATGATCTGGTGGCTGATCGCATCGCTGTGCAGCCTGAAGCGCCGCAGCGAGGCCTCGGCCGGCGGCCGCAGCTGCAGCGCCAGCTCGATGTCGGTGCGGCCGTCGCGGGCGTCGCGCGGCAGGCTCAGCCGCGGCGGGCCCCAGTCGATGCGCCAGGGCCGGCCCTGCTCGTCGGTGAGCTGGACATGGCGCCTGAGGTAGGCGGCCAGTTCAGCGGCTTCGCTCGCCTCCAGACGCTGGCGCGGCGGCAGAACCTGCCCCAGCCGCGCCTGCGGCTGCTCGGCCTGCAGCGCCAGCTGCAGCTCGACCAAGGGCAGCGTCAGCCGTGCGTCCACGCGGTCGGCACGCACATCCAGCAGCCAGGCCGAGTTCATCGCCGCGTGGGCCCGGGCGCTGGCCGGCAGCAGGGTGAACACGGCGATGCACAGCAGGGCCAGGCCTGCCTGGACACGGGCCGGGATGCACGCCGGGATGCACGCCGCCAGGGGCGGAAGAAGCCGGTAGGGCGGCAGGAACACGGTGAGGGCGCTGAAGCGGTCGACGGACAGCCGGCCACTGTCGGGCCCGCGCGTCGCCCGGCGATGTGCCGATCGTGTCAGGCCCGATACACCATGCCGCGCTCTGTTGCCACGGGCGGCTCGGCCGCCCGCTGGCCCCGCGGCTCAGCGGCTCACAGCCGCCGCACCTTGACCGAGCGGCCCTTGACCTTGCCCGCGTTCAGCGCCCGCAGCGCGGCATCCGCGATCCCGTGCGAGACGGCCACATAGGTCGAGAACTCGTTGACGTTGATCTTGCCGATCTGCGCGCCCTCGAAGCCCATGTCCTTGGTCAGCGCGCCCAGCACGTCGCCCGGGCGGATCTTCTCCTTGCGCCCGCCCAGGATCTGCAGCGTCACCATCGGCGGGCGCAGCGGCTGGCCGTCGGCCGACGGCGTCAGCTCCGACAGCGGATGCCAGACGCTCTCGCGCCCCTGCAGCGCATCGATGCGGCCGACGCTGCCCATCTCGTCGACGCTGGCCAGGCTGAAGGCCCAGCCGTCCTCGTCGGCGCGGCCGGTGCGGCCCACGCGGTGCACGTGCACCTCGGCATCCGGCGTGATGTCGACGTTGATCACCGCCTCCAGCTGGGCGATGTCCAGCCCGCGCGCGGCCACGTCGGTGGCCACCAGCACGCTGCAGCTGCGGTTGGCGAAGCGCACCAGCACCTGGTCGCGGTCGCGCTGGTCCAGGTCGCCGTGCAGCTCCAGCGCCACGATGCCTTGGGCCTGCAGCACCGCCACCAGATCCCGGCACTGCTGCTTGGTGTTGCAGAAGGCCAGCGTGCTGGCCGGGCGGAAGTGGTCGAGCAGACGGCCCACGGTGTGCAGGCGGCTCTCGTCCGTCACCTCGTAGAAGCGCTGGCGGATCTTGGCCGCGGCATGGCGCTCGGCCAGCCGCACCTCGCGCGGCTCCTTCAGGAAGCGCTTGGCCAGATCGGCCACGCCCTCCGGCCAGGTGGCCGAGAACAGCAGCGTCTGCCGCGTGCGCGGACAGGCCGCCAGCACCTGCTTGAGGTCATCGGCGAAGCCCATGTCCAGCATGCGGTCGGCCTCGTCGAGCACGAGCGTGGCCAGCGCGCCCAGATCCAGCGTGCCCCGCTGCAGATGGTCGAGCACCCGGCCCGGCGTGCCGACCACGATGTGGGCGCCGTGCTCCAGGCTGGCGAGCTGGTTGCGGATCGGCACGCCGCCACACAGTGTCAGCACCTTCACGTTGTCCTCGGCCCGGGCCAGGCGGCGGATCTCCACCGTCACCTGATCGGCCAGCTCACGCGTCGGGCACAGCACCAGCGCCTGCACCGCGAACTGCCGCGGCTGCAGCCGCGTGACCAGCGGCAGCGCGAAGGCTGCCGTCTTGCCACTGCCGGTCTTGGCCTGCGCGATCAGGTCATGCCCGGCCAGCGTCAACGGCAGGCTGGCGGCCTGGATCGGCGTCATCGCGTGGTAGCCGAGCTGGGCCAGGTTGGCCAGCTGCGACTCGGGCAGACCGAGGCGGGCGAAGGCGAGGGCGGGGTCGGCCGCGGGGGCGGACGGGGTGGCCGGAGTGGTCGGAGTGGTCGGAGTGGACGGAGCGGTGGGGGGGATCGGTGCGGACATGCGTGATTGTCGCGGGTGTGGGGCCGGGCCCTGTCGCTCCTGCGGGTCAGAAGGCGATTGAGCCTACGGTGAGCTGCCGCACCAAGCGATCCATCGTGTGGATCAACGTTGAGGCAGGCCGTGGTCGCGCCACCTGGCTGGCGAGTGCCTCCTGGTCCGAGTACTCGTTGTCTTGATACACCGGCTATTTCACGCGCCAGTCCCCTGGCCCTTCTTGGCCACCGCTTCCAGCGCCTTCAGGTCTTCCGCGTCGGCGGCGGCGGCATCGGCGCGCCGGCGCTCCGCGTCGAAGCTGTCGTAGCGCTCATGCGCGATCTGCCTGGCCTGCTCGGTGCTGAGCTTGCCGCTGCCCTGCAGGATGGGCTTGTCGTTGAAGGTCAGCAGCCGGTCCACGTTCTGGCGCCAGTAGTCCAGTGTCAGGGGCTGGCGGTCCTTGGTGCGCAGCTCCGCCTGTTCCAGGAAGATGACCACCAGCCGGTTGAGGGTGTCCACCTCGTCGGCGCTCAGGTAGTTCTTGGCCACGATCACGTCGGCCTTGCGCACGCGGCTGCCTTCCCAGGTGGTCAGGCCCATGTGGGGCGCGCTGGCGTCGGCGCGGTCGCGGATCAGTTCGGCCGCGGTGTGCTGCGTCACGGCATAGAGCAGCTTGTTCTGCACCTCGGCAAAGAACAGCTGGGCGGTCTGTTCGTGGGCCCGGTAGTCGCTGCTCAGGGCGAAGAGGTCGCGCACCTTCTGGTAGAAGCGCTTTTCCGAGGCGCGGATCTCGCGGATGCGCGCCAGCAGCTCGTCGAAATAGTCCCAGCCACCCGGGTTCTTGAGGCGTTCGTCGTCCATGACGAAGCCCTTGACCAGGTACTCGGTCAGGTGGGCGGTGGCCCATTGGCGGAACTGGGTGCCGCGTACCGATCGCACGCGGTAGCCCACGGCCAGCACCATGTCCAGCCGGTACAACTTGGTCGGGTAGCGCTTGCCGTCGGCGGCAGGTATTAAGTCCTGCTTAACAACTGAATCGGCGGCCAGTTCGCCCTCCTGCACGATCTTGCGCAGGTGGATGTTGATGTTGGCCACCGTCACGCCGTAGAGCTCGGCCAGTTGCAGCTGGGTCAGCCACAGGCTGCCGTCCAGCGGACGGAACTGCACCCGGGTCTGGCCGTCGTCGGTCTGGTAGATGAGCAGCTCGGTCATGCCGTCATCTCTTTGAGCAAGGTGTCGATGTCGTGCTCCAGGCCGGCGATCTCCTGCTTGATCTCATTGGCTGACAAGCCGGCGATGGAGCGGTTGAGATGGACCGCCAGCCTTTCCGGACTGCCTTTGAGGGCTTCTTGGTTCTTCATGGCGCGGGCGCTCCCCGGGAATTCCCGAGGGATTCTAGGTGGCGGCCTTGCCTGCCTCCTGAGCGGCCCAGCGCCCGCGCCCACCGGTTCAGCCCCCCGCCGCCCTGACCACCGTCACCGGCACCGGGCTGTGCGCCAGCAGCGCCTGGGCCACGCTGCCCAGGCCGCCGGCCTGCGGGTCGCCCTGGCCGCGGGCGCCCATCACCACGGCCTGGCAGCCGTAGTTCTCCAGCAGTTCGACCAGCAGGGTGGCGGGCTCGCCGCCGGCGACTTCGCTTTCCCAGGGCAGGCCGGCGCCGCTCAGCATGGTCTCGGCGGGGGCCAGCAGGTCGGCGCCGGCGTCGGTGCGCACGTGGTCCAGCACCTCGGTGTCGTGGGCGGTGACGACCTCGTAGAGCGAGGGCGGCTCCTGGACGTTGACCAGCACCAGCTGCAGCTTCAGGCCGGACAGGTGCAGGGCCAGCACGTGGCGGACGGCGGCCAGCGCATGGGCCGAGCCGTCGACGGGCAGCAGGATCTTCATCAGGGTCTCCCGGTCGGTTGCGACGGGGCCAGCATACGCCCGCGCGCGGCCCGGGCCGGCGCCTCAGGTCAAGTCCGCCCGGGTGCGTGGCGGGCGGCGCGGCACCTCAGTCCGTGCGCAAGGCCTGGTGCACCCAGGCGCGGACGGCGGTCGCGCTGCGGAACTCGTCGGCCGAGCGGGCGGGGATGTGCGGGTGGCGCTCGCGCCAGAGGGTGGACAGGGTGCGGCCGGGGCCCAGCTCCAGCACGGCACGCACGCCGCGCTCGGCGATGGCGTCCATGCAGGCCGGCCAGTCGATGGGCTGCACCAGTTGGCGGGCGAGCGCATCGGCCAGCGCGGGCGCGCTGCGCGGGGTGGCGATGTCGGCATGGGTCAGCAGGGTGCGGCGCGGGCGCTGCAGCCGGCCGTCGGCGAGGGCGACCTCGAGTGCGGCGCGCCAGGGCGCGACGGCGGGCGCCATCCACGGCGTGTGCGAGGCGATGTCGATGGCCAGCCGGGTGTGGCGGATGCCGTTGGCCTCCAGCCGGGCGGCCAGGGCGTCGAGCAGGGCGGCCGGGCCGCCGTACACGCAGCGGTCGGCGGCGAGGTGGATGGCGGGGTGGAGACCGGTCGGGGCGCCGGTGTTGGTGTCTGTGTCTGTGAGGGCGAGTGGGGGCGCCGCAGCGTGGGGCGGGTCGGGTTCGGCGCCGCTGGCGCTGCCCGTCGAGCCCGCAGGTCCGGGTGCGATGTGGCTCGGGCGCGCGGCGGCCTGGCCGTCGTTCGCGCCGTGGCGCACGTCGTCGTTCAGACCGGCCTTCAGACCGTCGGTTGGAAGGCTGCCGTGGACGGCGAGCAGCCCTTGGGCCTGCACGCCGCGGGCGGCGTCCATCGCGGCGGCGCGCAGGCCGGCCAGGGCCAGCGCGGTGGCCGGGCTGCAGGCGCCGGCGATGGCGGCCGCAGCCAGTTCGCCGACGCTGTAGCCGACGACCACGGTGGGCCTGAGATCTGCCGGGCTGGCGTGACGGGGGTCTGCCGTGGCCGCAGGCCCGGTTGAGCCCGGTGCGCCCTGCGCGCCAGGTCCGCCCTGAGCTTCCGCGCCACCCTGCAGGTCCTGCACGTCCTGCAGCGCCTGCCAGGCCGCCAGCGTCAGCCCGACCACCAGCGCCTGGGCCTGGGCGTTGGGCCAGGGGCCGGTGCCGGCGTGCTGGCGCTCGGCCAGCATCGCCCGCCAGCCGGTGGGCAGCAGCCCGGGCGCCTCGTCCAGCCAGGGCAGCACCTCGGGGCCGAGCGTGCCCTGGCCGGGACACAGCAGGGCGAGGCTCATCGTGGTCCGGACCCTGCCGTGACGGCCGTGGTCGTTGCGGCCGCTGCGGCCGGGTCCACCGGGCGCACCGTGCCGGCGTCGGCGGAGCCGCGGCGACGATCCGCGGACGGCCGCTGCGCGATCGGTCCGGCCGCACCCGTCACCCGCTGCAGCCAGCAGGCGGCCGACAGCAGATCCGCAGCGCCGCCGGGCGACAGGCGGCGGGCGACGAAGGCCCGGTGCAGCGCATTCGCCCGCTGCAGGGCGTCGGGCTGGAAGGCGCCGCCGGCGGCCAGCCAGGCGCGGGCCTGCTTGCGTGCCCAGTGCAGGCCGGCCAGTCCGCCGCGGTGGACCAGCGTCGTGTCGTCCAGCGCGGCCACGCCGTGCATCAGCGCATGCAGGCGCGCGTGGCGGCTGTCCAGGCCGGCGGCCTGGGCCTCGCGCAGCGCGGGCCAGACGCTGTCGAACAGCGTGGGCAGGCCGGCGGCAGCCTCGGCCGCGGCGCCGCGCAGGCCGGCGTGGCGTTGCAGCGCGCGGCCGCCGGGCGTGTCGCAGCGCGGCCGCGCGGCCTTGGCCTGCAGATCGGCGCCCCAGTGCTGCCGCAGGGCGGCGCGGATGGCGTCGGGCGTCAGGGGCCGGGCGAGGGGGGGCGTGGTGCCGTGCGTGCCGAGGGCACCGGCCGCTGCACACAACAGGCCAAGCTGGAAGATGGCGCCACGGTGGGTGTTGATGCCGCCGGTGGCCGCCAGCATGCGCGCCTCGGCCTCCAGCCCGCAGGCCTGCAGCGCGGCGAACGGCGCCCGCTGCGCGCCCAGCCGCGCGAAGGCCGGGAAGCTGCGGCGCAGCGCGAACAGGCTGCGGCCGAAGGTGTGGACGTCCATGTCGTCGTGGCTGCCGCTGTCGCGCGGCGAGACCAGGCCGGGCTTGGGCGCCAGCATCAGTTCGTCGTGCAGGGCGAGCGTGGCGGCATGGCCGATGGCGTCCAGGCTGGGCGGCGGTGCGCGGTCCGGGCTCGGCGGGGCTTGCCGTGGTTGTGGTCGGGCACTCATGGGGCAGTCATGGAGCATTCATGAGGCGATCGGACGGGCAGCGGGCTCGATCGGGTTCCAGGGCCGGGCCACCAGCCGCGGGCCGTGCAGGTGCTTGACCAGCAGCGGCTGGGGCGTGTGGGCGGACCGGGGCATCGGCAGGTCCGTGGGCGGCCGCTCGTCCGTGCTGCCGTCCGATCCGGCCCTCGTCCCTACCGCCGCCGCCGCATGCCTCTGCGCCCATTCGCGCCAGGCAATGCCGCCGCCGTCGGGGCCGATCAGTTCGCCGTCCAGGCGTGGCGCGCCGGGTGTCGCCGACAGTCGGGCATCGGCGCGCAGCAGGCCGGCGACGGCGGCATCGGCCTGGGCGGCGTCGCGCACCGGCAGCAGCAGGTCGAGGTCGCTGGTCGCGGTGCGGCAGGGCAGGCCGCTCAACAGCTCCCAGCCGTGGCTGCCGTGGACCCGGGCGGTGACGCCGAGTCGCCTCAGGTCGGCGTCCAGGTCGGCTAGGGCGGGGGCCGTGCCGTCGTGCGCTGCGGCCCGCCAGCGCTGCACCTCGGTCAGCATCGGAAAATCCGCTGGCCGGTCGAGTTCATCCGGATGCACGCGCAGTGCCAGCTTGCGGCGGCCCCAGGCGCAGGGCGCGGGCAGTCCGAAGGCGAGCGTGCCGGGCGCGGCCGGGTCGGGGCTCTGGCGCGTGACGACCAGGGGCAGATCGGCCGCGGCCCAGTGCGCGATCAAGGTGTGCAGGGTCTGCGGTGACGTCGCCAGGGGGGCGGCCGCGTCGGGGCTGGCCGGTGGTGTCATCGGCGGCCGCTGGGGCCGGTGTGCCGCCTGGGCCTCCGGATCGGCCTGCTCGGTCTGCTCGGTTTGCTCGGTCTGCGCCAGCAGCCGTCGCCAGCCTGCCGACGTGAGGTGCCAGAGCTGGTGGCGCTGCAGACCGGCGGGCGACGGGCAGTCGCCCGGCACCAGGGCCGTGCGTTCCGCAAGCGGGAAGGCCGATGGCATGGTCGGATCCGGTGACGAGGCTCAGGGCGCGGCCAGCACGCGGTCGCGGGTGGTGGCGGCCAGGCGGCGGCCACCGCGTTCGGCGCCAAGGCGGGCGCGCAGGTCCGGCGGCGTTGGCGTGGTCGTGGCCACGGTGGCGGTCGCAGCAGACGCCGCACCGGACGCCCCACGGCCAGCACCGTCCTCCCCCCCCGCGTCGACCAGCGCCTGCCGCAGCGCCGCGGCCAGGTCGCCCTGCCACAGCCGGCGCACGCCCCCCATCGCCACATAGTGCTCGACGCCCGGCGCGAACACCGGGTTGGACTGCGCCAGTTCGGCCAGGCGGGACTCGGGCAGCTTGGTCACACGGGCCATGGCCGGCAGGCGCATGACGCGGATCTCGGCCTGGGGCAGGGCGTCGCAGGCGTCGGCCATCAGGCCCGAGGTGATGAAGCCGCCGGACAGCGCCTGGTCGTAGACCAGACCCAGCACGCGGTGGCCGCGGCGCCGCGCCAGATCGATGCACTGGCCCAGATGGGCCATCGCGCGGTGGATGCCCAGCAGCTCGTCCTGACGCCGCAACTGCTGGCCCTGGGTGTCGATCAGCAGCACGATGGCGCGTCCGGGGTGGCGCGCCAGCACGTCCAGCACCGCCTCGGCCTGGCGCAGCGCCAGCGCGGCGCCGATCGGCGCATGGTCGGTGGTGCCGATGATGGCCAGCGGCTGCGTGCCGCCGCGCGGCGTGGCCGTGCCGTGCAGGAACCAGCCATCGGCCTGCACGCCGTGGCCGGGGCCGAACAGCGCGGTGCACAGCGTGGCCCAGTCGGGGCTTTCGGTGGGGGACGGGGTGGCGGTCGCGGGCCGTGCCGGCTGCTCGGCGCCAGCGATGCCGGCCCGGGCCGCATCCTCCAGCGTCGCGCGCAGCCCGCGCACCGCGTCCACGCCCAGATCCGGCACCCGCCCCGCGTCGGCCAGGCCCATCGCCGCCCACAGCTCGCGCGCCTCGCGCCGCTCACCGGCCAGCGCCAGGCGGTGCATCAGCAGCGCCTGCTCGGCCTGGCGGGCGGCCAGGTCGTTGGGGCGCGGGGGGCGGTCGAGCGCGGCGCGCGCGGCGGCGCGGAAGGCGGCCACGTCGTCGTCGACCAGCTCGTCCGCGTCGCCGATCAGGTAGCGGTGCTTGCCGCCGGTGGTGCGCCAGACCAGCGCCCGGTCGCGGCTGTCGAACTCCTCGACGCCGTGGGCGGCCTCGATCACCTCGGGGCCGGACATCGACAGCCGGCCGGTGACGCTGATCACACGCCAGTCGGCGCAGCCGGCGACGATGCCCATGCCGCCGAAGCAGCCGGCCGCCCCGCCGATCAGCACGAGGACCGGGATGCCGGCCGCGCGCACGTCCAGCAGCGCGCGCATCACCTCGGAGACGGCGATCAGGCCGGCGTTGGCCTCGTGCAGGCGCACGCCGCCGGAGTCGGCGCACAGGATCACGGCCTGCGGGCGCTCGCGCAGCGCGCGCGCCAGCCAGCCGCAGAGCTTGGCGCCGTGCACCTCGCCGACGCCGCCGCCGATGAAGCCGCCTTCCTGCGCGGCGACGAAGACCGGCCGGCCGTCCAGCGTGGCGCGGCCGACGGCCACGCCGTCGTCGAAGGCCTGCGGCAGGCCGAGCGCGGCCAGGTGCGGGCTGCTGACCCGCTCGGCCGGCGGCAGCCATTCGTGGAAGCTGCCAGCGTCGACCAGGGCGTCCAGGCGTTCACGGGCCGTGCATTCGGCCCAGCTGTGGCGGTGGGCGCTCATGCGGCGCGCTCCTGTTGCAGCGCGGCGGCCACCTGGGCCAGCCGCAGGCTGACGACGGCCGGCGTCGCGCCCATGTCGTTGAGGGTCAGGCGCAGGCCGCCGAAGGGCGTGCGGGCATGGAAGTCGCGCAGCACGGCGGCCCAGATCGGGCCGAAGCCGCGGGCCGAGGTGCGCACCTCGATCTGACAGCCAGATTGCTGCGCATCGGGTTCGGCCAGCACCTCCAGCTGCCCCGAGCCGACGACGCCGACCAGCACCGGCGTGCCGGCGGCCGGCGTCAGCGTGCCGCTGAAGTGGAAGGGCAGCACTTCGAGGCCGGGCAGCGGCTCGACAGGGGTGGCCGGTGTGCCGGCGGAAGCGTTCGGAAGGGTCATGACGTCAGGGCCTTCACCAGTTGCGGAAGCGCGCAGGCGGCCGGTACAGCCCGCCCGAGGCCTCGACCAGCTCGCGCATCGAGCGCGCGGCCAGCAGGTTGCGGGTGGCCAGGCGCGGGTCCACGCCCAGGTCCTCGGGGCGCTGGATGACGCCGCGGTCACGCAGGTTCTCGACCATGCGGCGGTCGCGTGCCAGGCCCACCGGCGTGTAGCCGGCCACGCCGCGCACGGCCTGCTCGCGCTCCTCGTCGTTGCGCACCAGCAGCAGGTTGGCGATGCCTTCCTCGGTCAGGATGTGGGTCACGTCCTCGCCGTAGACCATGATCGGCGGCAGGGGCATGCGGGCCTGCTCGGCCAGCGCCCAGGCATCCAGGTGCTCGACGAAGGCCGGCTGCATGTGCTCGCGGAAGGTCTCGACCATCTGCACCACCAGCTTGGTGCCGCGTGGCGTGGCGGCCGCACCGCTGCGCCCGGCGCGGGCCTGGGCGCCGGCCTTCAGCCAGGCCGGGCTGGCGTGGCGGCGGCCGCGGGCGTCCGCGCCCATGTTGGGGGCGCCGCCGAAGCCGGCGATGCGCCCGGCGGTGGCCGTCGAGCTGTTGGCCGCCAGGTCCATCTGCAGCGTCGAGCCGATGAAGAGATCGCAGGCATAGTGGCCGGCGGCCTGGCTGAAGGCCCGGTTGCTGCGCAGGCTGCCGTCGGCGCCGGTGAAGAAGACATCGGGCCGCGCGCGGATGTAGTCCTCCATGCCGACCTCGGAGCCGAAGGAGTGGATCGACTCCACCCAGCCGGCCTCGATGGCCGGGATCAGCGCCGGATGCGGGTTCAGCGCCCAGTGGCGGCAGATCCGGCCTTGCAGGCCGAGTGAGGCGCCGTAGGTGGGCAGCAGCAGCTCGATGGCGGCGGTGTCGAAGCCGATGCCGTGGTTCAGGCGCTGCACGCCGTATTCGGCATACAGGCCCTTGATGGCCATCATCGCCATCAGCACCTGCACCTCGCTGATCTGGGCCGGGTCGCGGGTGAACAGCGGCTCGACGATGGCCGGTGTCGGTGCGGGCACGACGAAGTCCACCCAGTCGGCCGGGATGTCGACCCGCGGCAGGCGCTCGACCACCTCGTTGACCTGGGCGATGACCAGGCCGCCGCGGAAGGCCGTGGCCTCGACGATGGCCGGCGTGTCCTCGGTGTTGGGCCCGGTGTAGAGGTTGCCCTGGGCATCGGCGGCCTGGGCGCAGACCAGCGCCACGTCCGGCGTCAGATCGACGAAGTAGCGGGAGAACAGCTCCAGATAGGTGTGGATGGCGCCGATGGCGATGCGCCCGCCGGCGGCCAGCCGGGCCAGGCGCGCGCCCTGCGGGCCGGAGAAGCTGAAGTCCAGCCGGCTGGCGATGCCGCACTCGAACAGGTCCAGGTGCTCGGGCAGGGCCAGCACCGACTGCACCATGTGCAGGTCGTGCACCTGCGCCGGGTCCTGGGCGGCCAGCGTGCGGGCCAGGAAATCGGCCTGCTTCTGGTTGTTGCCTTCCAGGCAGACCCGGTCGCCCGGCCGCAGCACGGCGGCCAGCAGGTCTTCGGCGGCCTCGGCCGGCAGGTGGCGGCCCTGCAGGCGGCCGCCGAGGGCGTCGGCGGCCGCGGCCAGCCGTGCACGGCGGCGCGCGCCGCGCTGGTCCCAGTCTCGGGCGCTCATCGGGATCGGACTCCTGTGGTAACGGGTTTCATCGGGTGTCGGGTTGTCCTGCAGGTGATCAGGCGGGGCGGCGGATGGCACCTCAGGCCGGTCGTGCGGGGGCCGGCCCCGCCGCCCGGCCCGCCGTGGCTCAGTCCGGCTTGACGTTGCCGGCCTTGACCACCGTCGCCCAGCGCGTGGTCTCGGCGGTCACCATGTCGGCGAAGGCCTGGCCGTAGAGGTTGGGGGGCTCGGCGCCGAGCTGGGCCCAGGTGGCCTGCAGCGCCGGCTCGGCGAAGGCCTTGCGCAGCTCGGCCGTCATGCGCTCGACCATCTCCTTGGGCGTGCCCTTGGGCGCCCACAGGCCGTACCAGGTGGCCACGTGGTAGTCGGGCAGACCGCCCTCGGCCGCGGTCGGGATGTCGGGAAAGCCTGCCGCCCGCTTGTGGCCGCCGGTGGCGATCGCCCGCAGCCGGCCGCTGCGGATGTGGGTGGCCGACGAGCCCAGGCCGTCGAACATCACGTCGATCTGGCCGCCGATCAGGTCCTGCAGCGCCGGGCCGGCGCCCTTGTAGGGCACGTGGGTCAGGGCGCTGCGGGTCTGCAGCTCGAACAGCTCGCCGGCCAGGTGGTGCGAGGTGCCGTTGCCGGCCGAGCCGTAGCTGAGCTTGCCCTGGTTGGCCTTGAACCAGGCCAGCAGCTCCTTGAGGTCCTTGGCCTGCGTCTTCTGCGGGTTGACCACGATAACCTGCGGCACGCTGGCCAGCAGGCCCACGGGCACGAAGTCGCGGCTCAGGCTGTAGTCGAGCTTGGGATAGAGCGCCGGGGCGATGGTGTGGTGCACCGCGCCCATGAACCAGGTCTGGCCGTCGGGCTGGGCCTTGGCCGCCACCGTGGCGCCGATGTTGCCGCCGGCCCCGCCCTTGTTGTCGATGATCATCTGCTGGCCGAGCTGCTTGGTCAGCTGCGCGGCCAGCGGCCGGGCGAAGGCATCGGTGCCGCCGCCGGCCGGAAACGGCACGACCAGCGTGATCGGCCGCGTCGGCCAGGGGCTGCTCTGGGCCAGCGCCTGGACCGGGGCGAGGGCGGCGCCGGTGGTGGCGCAGGCGAGGGCGGCAAGACACAGCTGACGGCGCGTGGGCGCGGACGGACGGGGCATGGCGGTGGGTCTCCTGTCGGTGGCGGGCCCCGGTCTGTGGCCGTCCGCGGTGCTGCGCACGGCGTGCCGGTGGTCCCGGTCCGTCGGCCCTGCGCGGTTAGCATGCGCATCGGCCCCGGACGGCTGGATGCTCCCCGATCCGGCCGCCGCGCGCCATTCGGTTTCCATTGAGGTGGCCTTCAACCTGGGTTGAGGCGCACCGCCCGCCCGCCCGTGATCAACCTCAACCGCTTCGACCTCGTCACGCTGCGCCTGTTCGTCGCCGTGCTGGATGCCGGCAGCCTGACGGCCGGCGCCGAGCGCTTCGGCATCTCGCTGGCGGCGGCCAGCAAGCGCATCGCCGAGCTGGAGCAGCACTGCGGCCTGGCCCTGCTGCAGCGCGGCGCGCGCGGCGTCACCGCCACCGCCGCCGGCATCGCCCTGCACCGCCACGCGATCGAGGTCATCGCCCGGCTGGAGCAGATGGCGCTGGCCCTCGATGACCTGCACGGCGGTGCCACCGGCCAGCTGCGGCTGTGGGCCAACCCGTCGGCTTTCGGCGGCTTCCTGCCGCAGCTGCTGGCCGACTATGCGCAGGCCCATCCTCAGGTGCGCATCGACCTGGAAGACGCGCTGAGCGAGGACGGCGTGCGCGCCGTGCGCGACGGCGCGGCCGAGCTGGCGGTCATCGGTGACAACGTGCCGACCGAGGGGCTGGAGACGGCCGTCTGCCACGTCGACCAGCTGGTGCTGCTGCTGCCGGCCGGCCATGCGCTGGCGGCGGGATCGGCCGACGTGCCGGTGCCCATCGAGCAGGCGCTCGGACACGACCTGATCTCGCTGGCCCGCCGGGCCTCGCTGACGCGCCAGGTGATGGCCGCCGGCGAGGCGGTGGGCCTGAACCCGCGCATCCGCGTGCAGGTGCGCAGCTTCGACGCGATGTGCCGCATGGTGGCCTGCGGCCTGGGCCTGGCGGTGCTGCCCCAGGCCGCCGCCGCCTTCCATGTCGACAGCCTGGGCCTGGTGCAGCGTCCGCTGTCGGGCCTGCTGACCGAGCGCCGCCTGTTGCTGGTGATGCGCCGGCGCGAGGCCCTGAGCCCGCCGGCGGCCGCCCTGCTGGCGATGGTGGAGGCGGCGATGCCCGGGACGGCGGCAGGGCTGCCGAGCGCCGATCCGCCGGCCGAGCGGGCCCAGGGCCGATGATGCGCCGCATGCCGACCGTTGCTCGCTCCTTCGTTCCTGCCCCCTCGTCGGGCCCGTCGACCGTGGGGCGCACGCGCTGTCGCACCGCGGTGCTGCTGGCGCTGGCCCTGTGCGGCGTGGTGCCGGCCGGTGCGCAGACCGCCCGCCCGGCCCCGGCGGCCGCGCTGACGCCTTTGCCTGTGCCCGCGGCCGCGCCGGCCGGGAACTGTCCGCCCTTGCTCGACCAGCGTCCGCTGCGCCTGCAGGATGAGCGGCCCCAGCATCTGTGCCAGTACGCGGGCAAGGTGCTGCTGGTGGTCAACACCGCCAGCTACTGCGGCTTCACGAAACAGTTCGAAGGGCTGGAGGCCTTGAACGCGAAGTACGCGGCCCGCGGCCTGGTGGTGCTGGGCTTTCCCAGCAACGACTTCCGCCAGGAGGATGCCGACGCGGCCAGGACGGCCGACGTCTGCTTCAACACCTACGGCGTCAAGTTCCCGATGTTCACTGTCGGTCCGGTCCGCGGTGGTGATGCACAGCCGCTGTTCCGCCAGCTGGCCGCGGCCACCGGCAACGTGCCGTCGTGGAACTTCAACAAGTACCTGGCCGGCCGCTGCGCCACTTCGGCAGCATGACCTCGCCCGACGATCCGGTCCTCGTCAAGGCGGTCGAGCAGGCGCTGGCGGCGGCGCCGCGCTGAAGCCCGGTGCCGAGCGGCTGATCCGGGCTGTCCGGCCGCCACCTATAGTGCGCGCCACCGGCGCAGCGCCGGCTGCCGTGGAGCCCTGATGACCGATCCGACGCCCGAGACCGCCGACCGCGGCCAGTTCGACCTGCTGCGCCAGCGCCGCTTCGGGCCCTTCTTCTGGACCCAGTTCCTGGGCGCGGCCAACGACAACCTGTTCAAGTTCGCCTTCACCGTGCTGGTGACCTACCAGCTGCAGGTGGCCTGGCTGCCGCCGTCGCTCGCCGGGCTGGCCATCGGCGCGCTGTTCATCCTGCCCTTCGTGCTGTTCTCGGCCACCAGCGGCCAGCTGTCGGACCGCATGGACAAGGCCGTGCTGATGCGGACCGTCAAGGCGCTGGAGGTGGCCATCATGGCGCTGGCCGCCTGGGGCTTCCTGGCCGAGGCGCCTGATCTCAAGGTGCCGCTGCTGCTGGCCTGCGTCGGCCTGATGGGGCTGCACTCGACGCTGTTCGGCCCGGCCAAGTACGCGTACCTGCCGCAGCATCTGGAGGCGCGCGAGCTGACCGGCGGCAACGCGCTGGTCGAGAGCGGCACCTTCATCGCCATCCTGCTGGGCAATCTGGCCGGTGGCCTGCTGATCGCGCTGCCCGGTGTCGGCCAGACGGCGGTGGCCGTGGCCTGCCTGGGCGTGGCGGTGGCGGGCTGGGCCACCGCGCGTCGCATCCCCGCGTCGCCGCCCGATGCCGCGGCCCGCGCCGAGCCGATGAACTGGAACCCCTTGAGCGAGACCTGGCGCAATCTGCGCCTGGCCCATCGGCATCCGGTGGTGTTCCGCTCGCTGCTGGGCATCTCGTGGATGTGGTTCTTCGGCGCGGTCTTCCTGGCGCAGTTCCCGTCCTTCGCCCGCGACGTGCTGCGCGGTGATGCCCATGTGGCCTCGCTGCTGCTGGTGCTGTTCTCGGTGGGCATCGGCCTCGGCTCGCTGGCCTGCGAGCGGCTGTCGCGCCGCCAGGTCGAGATCGGCCTGGTGCCGCTGGGCGCCATCGGCATGAGCGTGTTCGCGATCGACCTGTGGTTCGCGGCGCGCGGGCTGCCGGCCGGTGGTGTGGCGGCGGCCGTCGCGGGCGTCCCGCCGGAGGTGGCCGGTGTCGCGGCCGTGCCGGCCCTGATGGACGTCGGCGCCTTCCTCGCCCGGCCCGCGCACTGGCGCATCTGCGTGGATCTGCTGCTGCTGGCCGCCAGTGCCGGGCTCTACAGCGTGCCGATGTACGCGCTGATCCAGCTGCGGGCGCCGGCCAGCCACCGCGCCCGCATCATCGCCGCCAACAATATCCTGAACGCGCTGTTCATGATCGTCAGCGCGCTCGGTGCCGGGGCGCTGCTGTCGGCCGGCTTCGGCGTGGTCGACGTGTTCCTGGCGGTCGGCCTGCTCAATGTGCTGGTGGCCGGCGGGGTGTTCCGGCTGGTGCCCGAGTACCTGCTGCGCTTCCTGGCCTTCATGCTGACGCGCCTGGTCTACCGCCTGCGCGTGGCCGGCGGCGGGCACATCCCGGCCGAGGGCCCGGCCGTGCTGGTGGCCAACCACGTCAGCTACGTCGACGCCATCGTGCTGATGGCCGCCAGCCCGCGGCCGGTGCGCTTCCTGATGGACCACCGCATCTTCGCCGTGCCGGTGGCCGGCTGGATCTTCCGCGCCGCGCGCGCGATCCCGATCGCACCGCAGGCCGAATCGCCGGAGATCTATGCCCGGGCCTTCGACGAGGCGGCGCGCGTGCTGGAGGAGGGCGATCTGCTGGGCGTGTTCCCCGAAGGCGCCATCACCCGCGACGGCCAGCTGCAGCCCTTCCGCCCGGGGCTGATGAAGATCCTGCAGCGCACGCCGGTGCCGGTGGTGCCGGCCGCGCTGCAAGGGCTGTGGGGATCGAGCTTCTCCCGCATCGACGGGGGCCGGGCACTGGCGCGGCCGCTGCGGCGCGGGCTGTTCTCGCGCATCGGCTTGCGGGTGGGGCCGGCGGTGGCGCCGAAGGACGTCCGGCCGGAGACCTTGCAGGCCACGGTCGAGGCGCTGCTGCGGCAGCCGGTCGGCCCGGGCCGTTGACGCGGACGGGCGGACATGGGCCATCGCCGGGTGGGGCGCGGGCCTGTTCCGGTCAGGCGCTTGAATCGTGTTTAACGAACTAACGCCAGAAGCTCAGGAACGCTCACCCAACCTGGCAACAAACAAGAAGGCAAGAAAAAGCGGCCCGCAGGCCGCTCTGGATCGGATCGCCCGGTGAGGGCGGATCAGTTCCCGGCGTTCACCCGCCGGCCCACGTACAGCGCCAGCAGCGTCGCCGCCGCGCCGGACAGCATGTAGAAGCTGAGTGCGCCCAGGCCCAGGATGGTCGACAGCATCAGCGTGACCAAGGGCGCGAAGCCGGCACCCAGCAGCCAGGCCATGTCGGCCGACAGCGCCGCACCCAGGTAGCGCAACCGGGGCTCGAACAGATTGGCCATCGCGCCGGCCGCCTGGCCGTAGGACAGGCCGAACAGCACGAAGCCGAGCATGAAGTACAGGTTCTGGCCACCGGAGCCGCCACCCAGCAGGAAGGGCGCGACCATGCCGAACATCGCGATGGCCACCGCCGAGGCGCCCAGCGTGGTGCGCCGGCCGATGCGGTCGGCCAGCAGGCCGGACGTCAGCATCGCGAAGGCGGCCAGCACGGCGCCACCGGTCTGCAGCCACAGCAGCTCGTCGACGGCCCGCGGCTCGCCCAGATGCAGCCAGGACAGCGGGAAGACCGTCACCAGGTGCACCAGCGCGAAGCTGGCCAGCGCGGCGAAGGCGCCGAGGAAGACGTTGCCGAACTGGCCCCCACGCAGCTCACGGCTGTGCACCGGCTCCAGTTCGCTGGCCTGCAGCGCACGGCTGTAGTCATCCCCCATGACCAGCTGCAGCCGGGCGAACAGCGCGACCACGTTGATGCCGAAGGCCGCGAAGAACGGATAGCGCCAGCCGAAGTCCAGGAAGTCCGCCGGGCTCAGCTGGGTCACCAGCACCGCGTACAGCGCGGTGGCCATGCCCAGACCCAGCGGCGCACCGAGCTGGCCGATCATCGCGAACCAGCCGCGCCGGTCGGCCGGTGCGTGGATCGACAGCAGCGAGGGCAGGCCGTCCCAGGACGCCCCCACCGCCAGCCCCTGCACCCCACGGCACAGGGCCAGCAGGACGACGGCGAGTGCACCGGCCTGGGCCGTTCCCGGCAGCACGGCCATCGCGCAGGTGGCGCTGCCCATCAGCAGCAGCGAGGTGGTCAGCTTGACGCCGCGGCCGTAGCGCCGCTGCATGGCCATGCCGGCCAGGGTGCCGATCGGACGCGCGATGAAGCCGAGCGCCAGCAGCATGAAGGACATCAGCGTGCCCTGCAGCGGTGCCAGATCAGGGAAGAACAGCTGCGGGAACACCAGCACCGAGGCGATGCCGTAGACGAAGAAGTCGAAGTACTCGGAAGCGCGTCCGACGACCACGCCGACGGCGATGTCCCCGGGCGAGATCGCGCCATCCTGGTGGTTCGGATGGCGGCCGGCCGCAGGGTGCGTGGCACTCAGGGCGGAGGGCGACAGAGCGGGAGCTGAGGGGCTGTACATGCTGGAATCTGGCCTTGCAAGCCTTCAGATCAATCGGCCCCGGACGGCGGCCCGGGGGGCCTGAGACAAAGTGTCCAATCGTTGACGGCGCTCAATCTCAGTACATTCCCGCGCGCCTAGACCTATCCCGGGTCAACCCGAAGAGCGTTCTCCCCAATGTCCGTCTCCCCGCCCCCCGCTGTCCGTCGGACGGTGGCGGCAGCCCTCGCAGGCCTCAGCCTGCTGCTGGGCGGCTGCAACACCGTCATGCTCAATGCTTCTGGCGACATCGCCCGTCAGCAAGGTGATCTGATCATCACCTCGACGGTGTTGATGCTGCTGATCATCGTTCCGGTGATCGCGCTGACGCTGCTGTTCGCCTGGAAATACCGTGCCGCCAACACCGCCGCCGACTACGAGCCGGACTGGGATCACTCGACCAAGCTCGAGCTGATCATCTGGGGCGCACCGCTGCTGATCATCATCGCGCTGGGCGCGATCACCTGGATCTCGACCCACAAGCTCGATCCGTTCCGCCCGCTGTCACGCATCGACGACAAGCGCGAGCTGCCGGCCGACGTCAAGCCGCTGGTCATCCAGGCCGTGGCCATGGACTGGAAGTGGCTGTTCATCTATCCGGAGCAGAACATCGCCCTGGTCAACGAACTGCGCCTGCCGGTGGACCGGCCGGTGAAGTTCGAGATGACCGCCTCGACGGTGATGAACTCGCTGGCCATCCCCGCGATGGCCGGGATGATCTACGCGATGCCGGGCATGCAGTCCGAGCTGAACGCGATCATCAACAAGGTCGGCGTCTACGACGGCCGCTCGGGTCAGTACAGCGGCGACGGCTTCTCGCACATGACGTTCAAGATGCACGCCCTGCCTGCGGCCGAGTTCGACCAGTGGGTCGACGGCGTGCGCAAGGCCGGTGACACGCTGGACCGCGCCGGCTACCTGAAGCTCGACCAGCCGAGCAAGAAGCATCCGGTTGCCGTCTACGCGCAGGTCGAGCAAGGTCTGTTCGACGCTGCCGTCAACCGCTGCGTCGACCGCAGCAAGATGTGCATGGGCACGATGATGGCCATCGACGAGACGGG
This sequence comes from Pseudaquabacterium rugosum, assembly GCF_038066575.1. Lineage (NCBI taxonomy): Bacteria > Pseudomonadati > Pseudomonadota > Betaproteobacteria > Burkholderiales > Sphaerotilaceae > Pseudaquabacterium > Pseudaquabacterium rugosum. The sequence continues at coordinate 51,833 of NZ_JBBUTF010000012.1, forward strand.
CGGTGGCGGCAAGGCCGGCATCGCCGGTCTGACCCGCCAGACCTGGCGTGGTACCGAGCGCACCGTCGTCGCCGGCCTGTGCACCCCCGCGAATCCCGAGGGCCGCACCGCCCTGGTCGCTGACGCCCAACCTGCCGGGAAGCTCTGATGTCCGCCACCTATCCTGTCGACAACCATCCGCTGTTCGGGCGACTGAGCCTGGGCGCGCTGCCGCTGCACGAACCCATCGTCCTGGCCACCTTCGGTGGCGTGGTGCTGGGCGGCCTCGTGATGCTGGCGCTGATGACGAAGTTCCGCCTGTGGGGCCCGCTGTGGCGTGACTGGATCACCAGCATCGACCACAAGAAGATCGGCATCATGTACATGGTGCTGGGCGTGATCATGCTGCTGCGCGGCTTCGCCGATGCGCTGATGATGCGCGGCCAGCAGGCGCTGGCCCACGGCGGCGCCGAGGGTTACCTGAACGCCCACCACTACGACCAGGTCTTCACCGCCCACGGCGTGATCATGATCTTCTTCGTGGCGATGCCCTTCGTCACCGGGTTCATGAACTACGTGGTGCCGCTGCAGATCGGTGCCCGTGACGTGGCCTTCCCGTTCCTGAACAACTTCAGCTTCTGGATGACCACCGGCGGTGCCGTGCTCATCATGGCGTCGCTGTTCGTGGGCGAGTTCGCGCGCACCGGCTGGCTGGCCTATCCGCCGCTGTCGGGCATCCTGGCCGATCCGGGCGTCGGGGTGGACTATTACCTGTGGAGTCTGCAGGTGGCCGGCGTGGGCACCACGCTGTCGGGCATCAACCTGATCGCGACCATCGTCAAGATGCGCGCGCCGGGCATGACGCTGATGAAGATGCCCGTCTTCACCTGGACCTCGCTGTGCACCAACGTGCTGATCGTCGTCAGCTTCCCGGTGCTGACCGCGGCCCTGGTGCTGCTGACGCTGGACCGCTACGTCGGCACCAACTTCTTCACCACCGACCTGGGCGGCAACGCCATGGTCTACGTGAACCTGATCTGGATCTGGGGCCACCCCGAGGTCTACATCCTGGTGCTGCCGATCTTCGGCATCTTCAGTGAAGTGGTCTCGACCTTCAGCGGCAAGCGCCTGTTCGGCTATGCCTCGATGGTCTACGCCACGGTCGTGATCACCATCCTGTCGTACCTGGTGTGGCTGCACCACTTCTTCACGATGGGCTCGGGGGCGAGCGTCAACTCGTTCTTCGGCATCACGACGATGATCATCTCGATCCCCACGGGCGCGAAGATCTTCAACTGGCTGTTCACGATGTACCGCGGCCGCATCCGCTTCGAGGTGCCGATGCTGTGGACGATGGGCTTCATGATCACCTTCGTGATCGGCGGCATGACCGGCGTGCTGCTGGCCGTGCCCCCGGCGGACTTCCAGCTGCACAACAGCCTGTTCCTGATCGCCCACTTCCACAACGTGATCATCGGTGGCGTGGTCTTCGGCGCCTTCGCCGGCATCACCTACTGGTACCCGAAGGCCTTCGGCTACAAGCTGCATGACGGCCTGGGCCGTGCCTCGTTCTGGTTCTGGTTCATCGGCTTCTACCTCGCGTTCATGCCGCTGTACGTGCTGGGCCTGATGGGCGTCACCCGCCGCGTCAGCCAGTTCGCCGACACCGCGCTGCAGCCGTACTTCGTGGTCGCGGCCATCGGTGCGGTGCTGATCGCCGCGGGCATCGGCTGCTTCGTGCTGAACATCGGCTGGAGCTACCTGAACCGCGCCAAGCAGCGCGACCTGCACGGCGACAGCTGGGAGACCGGCCGCACGCTGGAGTGGAGCACCGCCTCGCCGCCGCCGGACTACAACTTCGCCTTCACGCCCATCGTCCACGAGCGCGATGCCTGGCACCACATGAAGCAGGCCGGCGCGCAGCGTCCGACCAGCGGCTTCCAGCCGATCCACATGCCGGCCAACACGGCCGCGGGCATCGTGATCGCCGGTCTGTCGACCGTGCTGGGCTTCGCGCTGATCTGGCACATGTGGCTGGTGGCCGCCGCGTCCTTCGCCGCGGTCGTGATCGCCTCGATCATCCACACCTTCAACTACAAGCGGGATTACCACATCCCGGCTGACGCGGTGACGCGCAGCGAAGCAGAGCGCACCGCCCAACTGGCCGCGCTCGGCCGCAGCGCCTGATCGCGCCTGACCCGGAGACCCAACCCCATGTCCTCCTCCACGGCACACACCGCGCCCGGCGCGCTGAACTTCTACGACGACGGCAGCCACCATCCGCAGCAGGGCACCCTGCTCGGCTTCTGGCTGTACCTGATGAGCGACTGCCTCATCTTCGCCGTGCTGTTCGCCACCTACGGCGTGCTCGGCCGCAGCTACGCGGCGGGCCCCTCGGGCGCCGATCTGTTCGACCTGCCGCTGGTGGCCGTCAACACGGCCTTCCTGCTGCTGTCGTCGATCACCTACGGCATGGCCGTGATCGCGATGCAGAAGCGCGACAAGTCCAAGGTGCTGATCTGGCTGGCCATCACCGGCCTGCTGGGCGCGGCCTTCATCGGCCTGGAGCTCTACGAGTTCAAGCACCTGATCCATGAAGGTGCCGGCCCGCAGCGCAGCGCCTTCCTGTCGTCGTTCTTCGCGCTGGTCGGCACGCACGGCCTGCACGTGAGCTTCGGCATCATCTGGCTGATCACGCTGATGGTGCAGGTCAACAAGCTGGGCCTGACCGCCGCCAACCGCCGCCGCCTGATGTGCCTGTCGATGTTCTGGCACTTCCTGGACGTGGTGTGGATCGGCGTGTTCACCTTCGTCTACCTGATGGGTTCGATGCCGGCCGTCTGAGCCTGCATCACCCGCGCAACGCACATCCACCGGAGACACGCACACCATGGCGCACGATCCGCACGCCCACGGCCATGACGACCACCACGGCGACCACGCAGACCACGACGACGACGGCGCGGCCGACTACCACGCCAGCGTCGGCGGCTACGTCAAGGGCTTCCTCCTGGCGGTCCTCCTGACGGCCATCCCCTTCTGGCTGGTGATGGGCAAGGTCCTGCCCTCGCCGGGCATGACGGCCTTCGTCATCCTGGCGCTGGGCGCCGTCCAGATCGTGGTCCACATGGTCTATTTCCTGCACATGAACGTGAAGGTCGAGCAGGGCTGGTCCATGCTGGCCCTGATCTTCACCGTCGTGCTGCTGGTGATCATGCTGTCGGGTTCGATCTGGGTGATGTACCACCTGAACACGAACCTGATGCCGGTCCACGAGATCAAGAACCTGCCGTAAGGCCCGCGACGGACCGGCCGGTCCGTCACGCGCCCACCCGAGAAACGCCGGCTCCGTCCGGCGTTTCGTCTTTCTGGCGCAGCCGCCGCTGCGGCGACACTGCCGCACCGGCACCGCCCGTGCCTGCCGTCCTGTCCGTCACCATGTCCCGTCCACCGACCGCTTCCGTTCCCACCGACCCGGCCCACCCGCGCTCCGGCCTGGCACGCACGATCGCGCTCGGTCTGTGCCTGCTCATCGCATCGACCTGTGGCGCGCTGTCGGTGTGGCAGTGGCAGCGGCTGCAGTGGAAGCAGGCGCTGCTGGCGCGCATCGCCGCGCTGCCGCAGCAGGCCGAGACCGCAGCGCCCGGGCCCGCCGCCTGGCCGGACGTGCGACGCGACAGCCACGAGTACGCGCCGCTGGCACTCGACGGCCACTGGGAGCCCGCCCGCGAACAGCTGGTGGTGGCCAGCACCGTCCTGGGCCGTGGCCACTGGGTGATGACGCCGCTGCGCATCGAGCGCGGTGCGCAGGGCCCGTGGTGGATCTGGGTCAACCGGGGCTTCGTCGATGACGCCCACCGCACGCCGGCCCTGCGCCGGCCGCTGCCGGCCGGACCGGTGCGCGTGGTCGGCCTGCTGCGCGCCAGCGAGCGGCCCTGGCTGGGCACCGCACTGCCCGGCATGGGCCAGGCCAGCCGGGACGTGGCGGCCCTGGCCACCGCGGCCGGCCTGGACACCCTCCGCGTGGCGCCGTACTTCGTCGACCTGGGCCGCACCGACGCGCGCCAGCAGGCCGCGCTGGCCGCCGCGGTCGAGGCCGGCCTGCCGCCGCCGGTGGCCGCCGACGCCCCGTGGCCGCGCACCGGCCTGACGCTGCTGAAGCTGCCGAACAACCACCTGAGCTATGCCTTGACCTGGGCCACGCTGGCCGCCGGTGCGCTGCTGGCGGCCGGCCTGGTCTGGCGCAGCGGTCGGCCGGGCCAGGCCGACGCGGGCGACGACGAGCGCCCCGGCCGATGAGCCCGCCCGCCGAGGCCCGTGCGGCCCGCAGTCTGCTGCCGGCCCTCAGCCCGACCGGCGCCGAGGCCGACCCGGCCGCCGGCCTGCGCCCGCACGAGCAGGCCGGCCGCAGCGCGCTGCTGCAGCTGGTGCAGCTGCGCTGGCTGGCGGTGGCGGGGCAGTTGGCGGCCATCGCCGTGGTGCACGGCGGGCTGGGCGTGCAGCTGCCGCTGCGCGCGCTGCTGGCCTTCGTGCTGGGGCTGGCGCTGTTCAACATCGCCAGCTGGGTGCGCGCGCGCAGCGCCCGCGATGTCGGCGACGGCGAGCTGATGATCGGCCTGCTGGTCGATCTGCTGGTACTGACCATGCTGCTGGCGCTGACCGGCGGCATCAACAACCCCTTTCTCTTCATCTACCTGCCGCAGGTGGCCATCGGCGCGCTGCTGCTGGAGCGCGCGCTGGCCTGGGCCCTGGTGGCCGCGGCCACCGGCGCGATCTTCCTGCTGTCGCAGTGGCATCTGCCGCTGCGCTGGCCGGGCGCGCCGGTGCAGCCCCTGGCCGTCGAATACGTCGGTGGCCTGCTGCTGTGCTTCGCCCTCAGCGCCTCGCTGGTGGTGGTGGTGATCCTGCGCATCGGCCAGACGCTGCGCCAGCGCGACGCCCGCCTGGCCGCGCTGCGCCAGCGCGCGGCCGAGGAGGAGCACATCGTGCGCATGGGCCTGCTGGCCAGCGGCGCCGCGCACGAGCTGTCGACGCCGCTGGCCACGCTCAGCGTGATCCTGGGCGACTGGTCGCACATGGGGCCGATCAGCGCCGAGCCCGAACTGCGCGAGGACGTCGAGCAGATGCAGGCCCAGGTGCAGCGCTGCAAGGCCATCATCAGCGGCATCCTGATGTCGGCCGGCGACGCCCGGGCCGACGCCACCGAGACCACCACGCTGGCCGCCTTCCTGCAGGCCACCTGCGCCGACTGGAGCCGGCGCCGCGGCGTCGGCCCGTTGCAACCGGAGCTCGGACCGACCCCGGACGACCCCATCTTCGCCGACGCCGGCCTGCGCCAGATGGTGATCAACCTGCTGGACAATGCCCTCGAAGCGGCCCCGCATCAGCTGCCGCGCCTGCTGGCCGAGAGCGATGACGAGCGTCTGCAGCTGCGTGTCCTGGACCAGGGCCCGGGCTTCGCGCCCGAGATCCTCGAGCACTTCGGCCGCCCCTACCATTCGACCAAGGGCAAGCCGGGTGGCGGTCTCGGCGTGTTCCTGTCGGTCAACGTCGCACGCGGCCTGGGCGGCAACGTCATCGGCCGCAACCGGCCGACGGCCGGCGCCGAGGTGCTGGTCGAGCTGCCGCTGGCCGCGCTGCGCCTGCCCGACGAGGCACTGGACGATCCCGCCGACGAACCGGACCCTGAGGATGACGATGCGACCACGACCCCGAGCGCGGCCCCTGGCCGCCGCCGCTGAATGAGCGCCGAGCCCGCACGCCAGCTGTTGATCGTCGAGGACGACGATGCCCTGGCCTCGACCCTGCGCCGCTCCTTCGAGCGCCGCGGCTGGAGCGTGTGCCGCGCGATCGACGTCGACACCATGCACGAGCAGCTGCGCAGCCACAGCCCGACCCACGCGGTGGTCGATCTGAAGCTGGCCAACGGCTGCTCGGGCCTGGCCTGCGTGCAGGCGCTGCACGGCCATGATGCGGCGATGGCCATCGTGGTGCTGACCGGCTACGCGTCGATCGCCACGGCGGTCGAGGCGATCAAGCTCGGCGCCCGCCACTACCTGGCCAAGCCGGCCAACACCGACGACATCGAGGCCGCCTTCGCCCGCACCGAAGGCGAGACCGATGTCGACATGACCAACCGCACCACGTCGATCAAGACGCTGGAGTGGGAGCGCATCCACGAGACGCTGGCGGAGACCGACTTCAACATCAGCGAGACCGCGCGGCGGCTGGGCATGCACCGCCGCACGCTGGCGCGCAAGCTGGAGAAGCAACGGGTGAAGTGAGGTGCGGCCAGCGCCTCGCCAGCCCCCCCCCGTCATCGCCCCGTCATCGCCCGCGTGCACGCTGCACGGCTGGATCGTCCCGGCCCACACGCCGGGCCGGGACCGCCCGCCACCCTCCGCGCGCCGCATGCGCCATCTGCCGTCCATGTCCCTGAACCGTCGCCAGTGGCTGCGCCACGCCACCACGTCCTCCGCGGCCCTGCCGGGCCTGATGGGTCTGACGGGCCTGCTCGGCCTGCAACCCGCCACCGGCCGGGCCCAGGGCCCGGGGGCCTCCTCGTCGCCACTGTCGGCGTCATCGGCGTCGTCGGCGTCCGCCGCCCCGGCCGGTGGCCACGGACAGCCGCTGGAGCTGGTGGTGCCGGTGCCGCCGGGCGGCTCGGTCGACCTGACCGGACGCCTGCTGGCCGAACACCTGCCGCGCGCCCTCCACCAGGCGGTGGTGGTGCGCAACCAGCCCGGCGCCTCGGGCTCGATCGCCGCGGCCGCGGTCGCCCGCCAGGCCGGCAACGGCGACACCGCGATGCTGGTGTTCGACGCCCACGCCACCAACCCGCTGGTCTATCCGAACCTGAGCTACACGCTGCGCGACTTCACGCCGATCTCGCGCCTGCTGAGCTTTCCGCTGGTGGCCGCGGTGCCGGCCTCGTTGCCGGTGCGCACGATGGCCGAATTCATCGCGCTGGCCCGCCGTCAGCCGGGCCGGCTGAACTACTCGACGGCCGGTCTGGGCACGCTCAACCATCTGGCGGCCGAGCTGTTCAAGCAACGCACCGGCACCCATCTCGTCCACATCCCCTACCGTGGCGGCGTGCCGGCGCTGCAGGCGGTGCTCAATGACGAGGTGCAGCTGTTCCTCGGCTCCTGGGTGGCCATCGGCCCGCACGTGCGCAGCGGCCGCGTCAAGGCGCTGGCGGTGACCTCGGCACGACGCTACGCGGTGGCGCCCGAGCTGCCGACGATGCAGGAAGCCGGCGTGCGCGACGTCGATGTCGGCACCTGGATCGGACTGGTCGCGCCGGCGCGCATCGGTGCCGAACGCCAGCAGGCCCTGCATGCCGGCGCGTTGCAGGCCCTCGGCCAGCCGGCGGTGCGCCAGCAGCTGGCCCAGCAGGGGCTGGAATGGGTGGGCTCGACACCGGCGGAGTTCGACGCCCACCTGCACGCCGAGCACCGCCGCTGGGCCACCCTGGTGCAGACGCAAGGCCTGTCGCTGGGCTGAGACACCGGGCGCGCTCAGCCCCCTCCGGCGCGCCAGGTCTGCGGCGTGACGCCCATGTGGCGGCGGAAGGCGGTGATGAAGCTCGACGCGCTGGCATAGCCCAGTTCGAGCGCCACCGCCTGCACCTTGCCGCCGGAGCGCAGCGCCGGCAAGGCGCGCACGATGCGCAGGCGCTGGCGCCACTCGGCCAGCGGCATGCCGAGCTCCTGCTGCGCACGGCGCAACAGGGTGCGCTCGCTGGCGTGCACCAGGCGGGCCAGCTCGGCCACGCCGCGGCGGTCGGCCGGATCGGCTTCCAGCGCGCGCAGCACCGGCGCCAGCAGCGGGTCCTCCGATCCCGGCAGATAGGAGCCGACCACCGGCGCCGCCCGCACCTCGTCGAGCAGCACCTGCAGCGCCCGGCCGTGCGCGTCCTCGCGCGGCAGGTGGCCACCGAGGGCCCGCAGATGATCGAGCAGCGCCCGCGCCAGCGCACTGACGGCCACCGCACAGGCCTGCGACGGCAGCCCGCCGCACAGCTCGCGCGCCACGTAGAACGAGGAGTGCACGCAGGCCATGCGGTTGAGCCCGGTGTGGGCCACGCCCCCCGGCAGCCACAGGCCCGACAGCGGCGGCGCCATCAGATGGCGATCGGCCATCTGCACCTCGATCACGCCGCTGTAGGCGTAGATGAACTCGCCCCAGTCATGGCGGTGCAGCGGGTACAGCGTGTCGGGCTCCAGCGCCTCGGCGCGGAAGGCCAGCGGCGCGGGCAGGGCGTCGACGAAGGGGGCGGCCCGCAGGTGACGGGCGGTCTGGCGGACGGACATGGCGCGGATGGGGCTCAGAGGGAGCGCAGAGGGCGTGAGGGCGTGAGGGCCGGGGCAGGGCGCAGGACGGCCGGATGCGACCCGCCCGGCGGAGGCCGGAAGGGCTCGGCCCGATCCGGAGCGGCCCTCCACCCCGGTGGCCGCACAGCCGCTTGGCGCACCACAGGCCCGGGTTGGCGGATTCTCGCAACTTCGTGCTGACACGACAGCCCACAATCGGCGCCATCCAACCGGAACCCGCCCGGCAGCCACCCGGCAGCCACCGGTGTCTCGCCGCGGCGCCCATGCCCGCCGTCTTCCTGCATCCGCCCCCACCGGGGTGCGCGCCTGTCGCCCATGTCGATCTCCTCTCCCCGTCCCGTCGACGGCCGCGCGGCCGGCCTGATGGTGCTGCTGTGCCTGTGCTGGGCCTTGCAGCAGATCCTCGTCAAGGCCGTGGCGGCCGACATCTCGCCGATGCTGCAGATCGGCCTGCGCTCGGCCATGGCCGCGGCGCTGGTGCTGCTGCTGATGCGCGTGCAGGGTCTGCGCGTGCAGGCACGCAGCCACTGGCGCGGGGCACTGGCCGTCGGGCTGCTGTTCGGCGGCGAGTACGTGATGGTGGCCGAGGCGCTGCGCCGCACCAGCGCGGCCCACACCGTCGTCTTTCTCTACACGGCGCCGATCTTCGCCGCCCTCGGCCTGCACCTGCGTGTGCCCACCGAGCGTCTGCGACCGCTGCAGGGCCTGGGCATCGCACTGGCCTTCGGCGGCGTGGCGCTGGCCTTCCTCGGCGAGCCGGCATCCCCCGGTGCGGGCGCCGCCACCGACCGGGTGGGCGACCTGCTGGCCCTCGGCGGCGGCCTGGCCTGGGGCGCGACCACGGTGCTGCTGCGCGGCAGCAGCCTGGCCCGTGCACCGGCCAGCGAAGCGCTGCTCTATCAGCTGATGGGCGCGGCCGTGCTGCTGCTGGGCACGGCGCTGGCCACCGGCCAGACGGCCGTCCACTGGACCCCGGCGGTGCTCGGCGGACTGGCCTTCCAGACCGTGGTCGTCGCCTTCGCCAGCTTCCTGGTCTGGTTCTGGCTGCTGCGCCACTATGCCGCGGCGATGCTGGGGGTGTTCACCTTCCTGACGCCGATCTTCGGCGTCACCCTCGGCGCCTGGCTGCTGGACGAGGCCCTGGCGCCGTCCTTCGTGCGGGGGGCGCTGCTGGTGCTGGCCGGGGTGGTGATGGTCAGCGCCGAAGGGCCGCTGCGGGGCTGGCTGAGCCGGCGCGGCGGTCGCCGTCAGGCTGCCGACGGGGCAGGGCTGGGCTGAGATTGCCGGCCGGCCCGGCTGCCACGGCAGGCGGGGCAGGCGGGGCAGGCGGGGCGGGTGCTCTCCGGGCACCGCCATGGCCGCGGGCGCCATGACAGGGACGGGCCGGCCGGCGGGGGACGCGCGTGTCGGACCGCACCGCATCCGCACCCGAGGGCCCGCCGGCGCAGGCCACAATCGATCCGTCCGTCGACTCCGGCGCCGAGCACCGTGCCCATCCGCATCGATCTCCACGACACCCGGACGGCTGCACCTGCCGCATCCGCCACATGCGCCGCACCCGCCACATGCGCCGCGCCGCAGCCCGGCCGCCGGCGTCTGCTGGCCGCCGCCCTCGCGCCGATCCTGCCGCCCGCGGCCCTCGGCGGCCGGATCTCGACGGTGATGGCCGGCCTGGCCGCGGCCGGCGCAGGCTCCACGGCGCTGGGCGGCTGCGCGCTGCGACCGGGCCAGGACGCCGGCCGGCCGATCCTCCACCGGGGCGTCGACCGCATCGGCTGGGGCGCCAGCCCGCGCCAGATGCAGACGGCCACCGCCATGGGCTGGCAGGCCTGGTGGCGCGACCAGCTCGATCCGCGACGGCCCGAGCAACTGCCGCCCGCGGTGCAGGCCCGGCTGGACACGCTGGAGACCCTGGCCACCGCCCCCGACACCGCGCTGGCCGAGCTGCAGGCGCTGCGGCGGCGGGAGCAGGACGAGCAGAAGGCCGCCGCGGCCCCGGGCGCCCCAGCCGCCCCGACCGGTACAGCCGCACCAGCTGCAGGACCGCCTCCAACGCCGCCGGCAGCCGCACCAGCACCCTCTCCGGCACCCTCTCCGGCAGCCTCCCCGGCAGCCTCCCCGGCAGCCTCCCCGGCAGCCTCCCCGGCGGCGGGCCCCCCGGCGTCGACCGCAGCCCTGCAACCCACACCCGCACCCGCGCCCGCGCCCACCCCACGCCAGCACGTGCAGGAATCGCTGCAGCGCCGCAGCCGCCAGGCCGTCGAGGCCCACCTGCTGCGGGCGATCTGGAGCGACCGCCAGCTGCAGGCGCGCCTGGTCGCCTTCTGGCTCAACCACTTCAGCGTCTTCCAGCACAAGGGCAATCTGCGCGCGCTGGTGGCCGACTACGAGCAGCAGGCGATCCGCCCCCATGCCCTGACCGATTTCCGCGCCATGCTCGGGGCCGTGACCCGACATCCGGCCATGCTGCGCTACCTCGACAACGAGCACAACCGTGCCGGCCGCGGCAACGAGAACCACGCGCGCGAGCTGCTGGAGCTGCACACCCTCGGCGTGGACGGTGGCTACACCCAGCGTGACGTGCAGGAGCTGGCCCGCGTGCTGACCGGCCACGCGCTGCGCGGCGCCGACGAGCCGCCACCGCGGCTGAAGGCGGCCTGGCAGCCGCTGTGGCGCAGCGCGCGGGGCTGGGTGTTCGATCCGTCGCGCCATGATTTCGGCGACAAGCAGGTCCTCGGCCAGACCGTGCGCGGCAGCGGCGCCGACGAGCTCGACCAGGTGCTGGACCGCCTGGCCGCCCATCCGTCGACCGCCCGCCATGTCTGTGGCCGGCTGGCCGTCTGCCTGCTCGGCGATGCGCCGCCGGCCGCACTGCTGACCCGCATGGTGCGCGCCTTCGGTCCGCGCGGTGATCTGCAGGCCGTGCTGGGCACGGTGCTCGACGACGACGCCTTCACCGACGGCCCGCCCGCCCTGCGCTCGCCCACGCCGTGGCTGCTGTCGGCGCTGCGCTGTGGCGGCGCCGATGCGTGCGCGCCGGGCGACCTCGGGCCGCTGATCGGCTGGATGAACCGGCTGGGCGAGGGCGTCTTCGAACGCGGCACGCCCGACGGTTGGCCGCAGGACGCCGCGTCCTGGCACAGCCCGGCCCAGCTCGAACAGCGCTTCGAGATCGCGCAGGCCATCGTCGGTGGCGCGGCGCGGGTGTTCCTGCCGGTGGCCACGGTCGCCGGGCCGGCGCCGGACCCGATCGCCCGAGCCGGCGGCCCCAGCCCCGGCTCCAGCTCCGGCTCCAGCTCCGGTGCGCCGCGCAGCACATCCGCCAGCCCGCCCGGGCCCGGACGTGCCGCCGGCCCGTCACTGGCCTGGACCCTGCCACTGCCCGGACGCCGACCCTTGCGCGCGCAGACCGTCACCGTGCTGCAGGCCGCTACCGACAGCCGCCAGCGCGACACGCTGCTGCTGTGCTCGCCCGACCTCATGGAGCGTTGAGATGCCCGATGCCGATCCGGCCCTGCCGTCACGCCGCCGACTGCTGCAGGGACTGGCCGCGGCGGCCTGTGCCGGCGGCGCGGCCCGCTCCCAGGTGTGGGCCATGCCGGGTGGCGGGCGCTCCCGCTTCGTCTTCGTCCTGCTGCGGGGGGGCTACGACGCGATGACCCTGCTGGTGCCCTCGGCCAGCCTCTACCGCGAATGGCGGCCCCGCCTGGCCGTGCCTTGGGCCGGCGCCGACGGCAGCACCGGCGCCCAGCTCCTGGACAGCGACTGGGCGCTGCATCCGGCCGCGGCCGATGCACTGGCCCCGCTGCTGCGCGCCGGCCAGATCGGCTTCGTGCCCTTCGCCGGCACCCAGGACCTGACCCGCAGCCACTTCGAGACCCAGGACACGATCGAGGGCGGCCTGGCCGTCGGCGGCCGCGCGCCCGTGCGCAGCGGCTTTCTCAACCGTCTGGCGGCGGTGCTCGGCGGCTCGGGGCAGGGACAGGCGCTGCCGCCGGTGGCCGCCGCGACGGCCGCCACCGGCATGACCGCTGGCACGACCGCTGGCATGCCCCCCGGCGCCATCGCCAGCACCGCCGCTCTGGCCCGCCGGCTGGGCCCGATCGCCTTCAGCGAGCAGTTGCCGCTGGCCTTCCGCGGCCCGGTCGCCGTGGCCAACACCCCGCTGCGCCAGGCCCCGCGACGCGTCGGCGGTGAGGCGCTGCAGCCGGCGATCACCCGCATGTACGCCGGCCACGTCCTGCAGCGCCCGGTCGACGAGGCCTTCGCGCTGCGTGCCGAGATCGCCCGCCAACTGCAGGGCGAGATGATGGCGGCCGACCGCCAGGCCGTCTCGGCCCGCGGCTTCGAGGCCGAGGCCCGGCGCATCGGCCTGGTGCTGCGGGCCGACCACCGGCTGGCGTTCGTCGATGTCGGTGGCTGGGACACCCATGTCGGACAGGGCAGCCTGCAAGGCCCGCTGCCGACCCGCCTGGCCGAGCTCGGCCGCGGCCTGGTGGCGCTGGCCGATGCGCTCGGTCACGACGAATGGGCGCACACCGTCGTCGTCGTCGGCAGCGAGTTCGGCCGCACGCTGCGCGAGAACGGCGCCCAGGGCACCGACCACGGCCATGGCTCGGTCTGGTGGGTGGCCGGCGGTGGCCTGTCCGGCGGCTCGCCTGGACGACCGGTGCGCGGCGAGCAGGTCGCGATCACGGCCACCACCGTGCACCAGGACCGCGATCTGCCGGTGCTCAACGACTGGCGGGCCTGGGTCGGCGGCCTGCTGCAGCGGCAGTTCGCGCTCGACGGCCGGGCGCTGGCCACGGTCTTTCCCGAGGCCACGACCGTGGATCTGGGGTGGCTCTGAGGGCGCGGCCGGCGTGCAGCACGCTGCACGCCGGGGCCGTCGGGCCGGGTCCGAGCGCTGGACATGCCCTCATCTTTTCTTCATTCAACCGTGACGATGATAATTATGTAAAACAAATGAGACCCGCCGTGCCGTGTTGACCCCCGGCGCTTCGAATCGTCCAGATGAAAGCCGCCTTGCTCCATCGACGCCATGACACCCAGCCCCGCTGCTCGATGCTGAACGGATGGATGTGCTGGACGGCATGCCTGGCGTTAGTTTGTTTATTCAGACCATCCACCGCGTCCGACGCCGCACCGCCCGCACATCCCCTCGCTCAGATCCGCGCCAGCACCTCGTCGGCGATGGCCAGCGACGCGGTCAGCCCCGGCGATTCGATGCCGAACAGTTGCACCAGGCCCGGCACGCCGTGCTGCGCCGGCCCGTCGATGCGGAAATCGGCCGCCGGCTCGCCCGGGCCGCTGATCTTGGGGCGGATGCCGGCATAGGCCGGCTGCAGCGAGCCATCGGGCAAGGCCGGCCAGTAGCGCCGGATCGCGGCGTAGAAGCCCTCGGCGCGCCCGGGATCGACCGTGTAGTCGGCCTGGTCGATCCATTCGACGTCCGGCCCGAAGCGGGCCTGGCCGCCCAGATCCAGCGTCAGGTGCACGCCCAGGCCGCCGGGCTCGGGCACCGGATAGACCAGACGGCTGAACGGCGCGCGCCCGGACAGCGCGTAGTAGTTGCCCTTGGCCAGCCGGGCCCGCGGCAACGCATCGGCCGGCAGGCCCTCGATGCCGGCACACAGGGCGGCGGCCAGTGGCGGCGCATCCAGGCCGGCGCTGTTGACCAGCAGCCCGCAGGCGATGCGGGTGGGCTGTGCGCCGCCGACCTCCAGCAGCCAGCCGTCGGCGCTGCGCCCGCCGGCCAGCACCGGGCTGCGCAGACAGACCGCACCGCCCGCCCGCTCCAGATCGCCCTGCAGCGACAGCATCAGCGCATGGCTGTCGACGATGCCGGTCGACGGGCTCTCGAGCGCCGCCGTGCAGCGCAGCTGCGGCTCGCGCGCGCCGGCCTCGGCCGCCGTCAAGCGGCGCAGGTCATCGACCCCGTTGGCCAGCGCGGCGGCGCGGATGCGGTCCAGCTCGGCGTCCTGTGCCGCATCGGTGGCCACGATGAGCTTGCCGCAGCGCCGGTGCGGCAGACCGCGCTCGGCCGCGTACGCATAGAGCAGCGCGCGGCCGCGCACGCACAGCCGGGCCTTCAGCGAGCCGGCCGGGTAGTAGATGCCGGCGTGGATGACCTCGCTGTTGCGGGCGCTGGTGATGGTGCCGATGGCGTCCTCGCGCTCCAGCACCAGGGTGTCGCGTCCGCTGAGCTGCAGCGCACGCGCCACCGCCAGGCCGACGACGCCGGCGCCGATGACGACGCAGTCGATGTGATCGATCGCTTCCATGGGCGCGCAGTGTGCCTGCTGCGCGCACGCTGCGGCGGCGGACCGCTCAGTCCGTCGACAGGCCGCCCCGCCCCCGCCCGGCCTTGATCGCCCCGCGCTGCGACTTGTGATCCAGCCGCCGACGCTGCGAGGCGCGCGTGGGCTTGGTCGGCCGGCGCGGCGGGTCGACATGGGCGGCCGCATCGACCAGCGCCTGCAGGCGGGCCAGGGCCTCGGCCCGGTTGCGCTCCTGCGTGCGGGCGGTCTGGGCCTTGATCACGATGACGCCCTCGCGGCTGATCCGGCTGTCTGATCCCGCCAGCAGCCGCAAGCGCACCGCCTCGGGCAGCGAGGACGCCGCGATGTCGAAGCGCAGCTGGACCGCGGTGGCGACCTTGTTGACGTTCTGGCCGCCCGGGCCCTGGGCCCGGATGGCGGTGAAGGTCAACTCGGCGGGATCGATGGGGATCATGGCCGCCAGTATCGCGGGATGTGGCGGCTCGCGGCCCTGCGCGGGGGGCGGCACCACCGGCCCGCCCGTCCCCCATCCGCAGGATCGGGCGGACTGTCCCGACCCTCTGTTACAGACGGGGGTCGGCCATGATCGGACATGGCCGACGACAGCCCCACCCCCCTGCCCTCGGCCAGCGCCGAGCCCACGCCCGACGACACGCCGCAGGACGTGCGCGACCGCTTGCGCATGATCGACGCGGCCGCCCGCGCCGAGTACGCCACCGTGCACGGCGCCCTGCCGGCGGACCTGCCGCCCGATGGCAGCGGCCGCGTGCGGGCCGCTCTCGCCGCCCACCAGCACACGCTGCCCGACGCGCAGGCGCAGGTCGCGCTGTGCCTGTCGGGCGGCGGCATCCGCAGCGCCACCTACGGCCTGGGCGTGCTGCAGGGACTGGCGCGTGCCGGTGTGCTGGGCCGCTGCCACTTCCTGTCCAGCGTCTCGGGCGGCGGCTACATCGCCAGCTGGCTGACCGCCTGGCGGCGACGCTGCGCGGACCCCGCCGAGCCGCTGCGGGCACTGGCCGCGAGCGCCGGCGGCACCCCGGGCGTCGAGACGGCCGGCCCGCGCCGCGCCACGCACGCGCTGGACGCCCCGGAGGCCGCACCCATCCACCACCTGCGCGCCTACAGCAACTACCTGAGCCCGGCCACCGGCCTGAGCGCCGACCTGATGGCCCTGGTCGGCACCTTCTGCCGCAACCTGGTGCTGCACTGGAGCGTGCTGCTGCCGCTGCTGGCCGCCGTGCTGCTGTTGCCGCGGCTGCTGCTGGTGCTGCAGGCGGAGGTGCTGGCCGCGGCGACCGATCCGGCCCGGCGGTGCCTGCTGGTCGCCAGCCTGGTTGGGGCCGCGGCACTGCTGATCGGCATGGCCGTCGCCTACATGGCGGCCGATCTGCCCGGCCCGCCGCCGCCGCAGCCGGTGGCCGACCGCTTCCGCCGCGCGCACCTGGCGCCGCTGGGTCTGGCCGCCCTGCTGCTGACCCTGCTGGCACCGCTGCTGACGGCGCCGGCCGACTCCACGCCCATCACCACGTCCATCACCACGCTCATCATCTGGGCACTGTGCGGCGCGGGGCTGCACCTGAGCGCCGGCGGGCTGGGATGGCGCTGGCGCCGCTGGCGAGGCCTGCCACCGCGCAGCGAGCCGCGGCCACTGGCCAACGTGATCACAGCCGCGGCCACCGGCGCCATCGGCGCGGCCACCCTGGCCTGGCTGCTGCCGGTCCTCGGCACGCAGGCCGCCACCACCGACGGCCGCATCCCGCTGCTGATCGTCGGCCCGCCGCTGACGCTGGCGGTGTTCTGGCTGGCCGTCACGCTGCACGCCGGCTGGACGCGCCACTTCAAGGGCGAGGAGGACCGCGAATGGTGGGCCCGCGCCGCCGGCCAGTGGATGCTGCTGGCCCTGGCCTGGACGGCGCTGACGGTCAGCGTGCTGTGGCTGCCCGCGTGGGTGCTGCAGGTGCTGCCGGAGAAGTGGAAGGTCGGCGTGCCGGGGGTCGGCGTGCTGACGGTGCTCAGCGGCGTGATGACCAGCGCCATCGGCTACTGGAGCCAGCGGGGCGCGAAGCTGATCCCGCACGCCGAGCGCCTGGTCGAGCGGCTGCAGGCCCGCGCGCTCGACCTCGCCGCGGCCGCCTTCCTGCTGCTGCTGACGCTGTCGATGGCGGTGGTGCTGGCCGTGGTGCTGCATCCGCCGGGCAGCGCCGAGGCCGGGTCGGCGCTCGCGCTGGCACAGCGCTACCGCGACGACCTGCTGCATCAGGCCCCATGGCCGGCGCTGGGCACCTTCGCCGCCTGCATCGGACTGGCCGCGGTGATGGCCTGGTTCATCGGCGTCAACACCTTCTCGCTGCACGGCATGTACGCCAACCGGCTGATCCGGGCCTATCTGGGCGCCAGCCAGATGCAGCGCCGCCCGCACCCGTTCACCGGCTTCGATCCGCACGACAACCTGCCGCTGGCCGAGCCCGCCGGACCGCCCGCCCCGGCGCGCGACGGCGATGCCGCCACGCGCAGCGGCCAGCGCCTGTTCCCGGTGATCCAGGCCGCGCTGAACCTGGTGCAGGCCTCGGGCGACCGGCTGGAGTGGCAGCAGCGCAAGGCCGCCAGCTTCACGCTGACCCCGCTGCACTGCGGCAGCGACGTGCTGGGCCATGTCCCCACCGCCCACTACAGCAGCCGCAAGGCCGGCGGCCTGTCGCTCGGGCGGGCGATGGCGATCTCGGGGGCCGCCGCCTCGCCCAACATGGGCTATCACAGCTCGACGCTGGTGGCGATGGTGATGAGCCTGTTCAACGTGCGCCTGGGCTGGTGGCTGCCGAATCCGCGGGCCCGTCGCGCAGGCGAGACCGATGACATGGCCGGGGACACGGCCGGTGCCAGGGACCGTGCGGCGACGGCAGGCCGCGCAGCCGCGCCCCCGGTGCGCCCGCCCCCCGCGGACGACCTGGTCGCCTGGCCGGGACGCGCGGCCTGGATCCGCTGGGGGCGTGCCGAGCCCCGCTTCGGCCTGGGCACGCTGCTCGGCGAGACGCTGGCCCGCACCTCGGCCCAGCGCGATTTCGTCTACCTGTCCGACGGCGGCCACTTCGAGAACCTGGGCCTGTACGAGATGGTGCGTCGCCGCTGCCGGCTGATCATCGTCAGCGACGCCACGGCCGACGCCGGCTTCAGCCACGATGACCTGCAATCGGCCGTGCGCAAGATCCGCATCGACCTGGGCATCTCGATCAGCTTCGAGCGCGGCCTGCCGACGGCAGCCTCGGTGCGCCGCAACGGCCGGCCCTGGTGCACCGGGCGCATCGCCTATGGCGACGCCGACGGTCCGCTGGCACGCGATGGCCTGCTGGTCTACCTGAAGCCGGCCCTGTGGGACGGCCTGCCGCTGGATCTGCTGCGTTACGCGCAATCGCTGCCGACCTCGCGCGCCGCCTTTCCACACCAGAGCACGGCCGACCAGTTCTTTGACGAGGCCCAGTTCGAGAGCTACCGCATGCTGGGACTGCTCAGCGCGCTGCAGCCCTTCGCCGACGGACGCTGGCCGCCGCTGGACGAGGGGCCCGACCACCGGGACCCGCCGTCCACGCCGTCCACGCCGTCCACGCCGTCCACGCCGTCCACGCCGGCTTGAGCAGCGCTTGAGCGTCGCCTGAGCGGCCTGCGCGCTCAGCGCGTGAGCCGAGCCATCCTCCCCGCAGCGCATGTGGGATCGGGCGGACCGGGCTACGCTGCGGCCGCAGGCGAGCCGGTGTGCGGGGCCTTGCGCGGACCACCCTGCGGGCCACCATGTGGACCAGCACATGGGCACCTGCGCGCATCCGGCAGCGTCCCTGCGCCAGCGCCATGACGGCGCCCCACCTGCCCGGAGGACCCGATGATCAACCGCACGTTCTTCTTCTCGCATGCCCGCGAGGTGCTGTTCACCGGCCGGCTCAGCCAGGCCCAGGTCAACGGCCTGAACCACCTGCTCGACGCCTGGGAGCGCGAGCATGCGGCGCAGGATGACCGTTGGCTGGCCTATGCGCTGGCCACCAGCTTCCACGAGACGGCCTTCACGATGCAGCCGGTGCACGAACGGGGCGGCGCGGCCTGGTTCCACCGCATGTACGACCCGGACAGCCCGCTGCCCGCCCGTGCCCGCCTGGCCCGCGCGATGAAGGCGCGGCCCGGTGACGGCGTGCTCTTCCACGGCCGCGGCCATGTGCAGCTGACCTGGCGCTGCAACTACGAGACGATGGGCCGGGCCTTCGACATCGACCTCAGCTCCAGCGCCGAGGCCGCCGACCGCGCGCTGCAGCCGGCGCTCGCCGCCCGCATCCTGTTCAAGGGCATGGCCGACGGCCTGTTCACCGGCCGCCGGCTGTCGCAGTACTTCGACGGCCCGAAGGAGGACTGGAAGAATGCGCGCCGGATCATCAACGGCCTGGACTGCGCCGAGGCGATCGCCGTCTACGGCCGCAAGTTCTATTCATGCATTTCCTACACCACGTCCTGAGCGCACTGACGGCGGTGGCCGCGCTGGCCGCCGCCACGGGCAGCGCGGCTGCCGCGGCCTCATCGCCGACCGGCGCCACCGAGCCCGCTCCGGCGGCCGCATCCGCCACCTCCACCGCCACCGCCCCCGCCTCCACCACGGCCGGCCTGCCCACGCTGCGCTGCGGCTGGTTCGTCAACCCGACGCCGGGCAACGCCTGGCTGATCGACCGCGACGGGGAATGGGTGATCGGCCTGCAGGGCGGCCATCAGGCCGACGGCGACTGGCCGACCTTCAGCGCCGCCCGCTGGGTGCGCGACAACGGCCATTACGGCCACGGCTGCGCCTGTCTGCGGATGACGACGGACCCGCACACGCGGCAGGTGCTGCGCATCGACGAGGCGGCCAGCCGCCCGCTGGCGGTCTGCCGGCGCGACCGGCGCCTGCCGCGGCCCTGAGCCAGCGGCCCGGCCGCTACGGGGCCGGCCGTGGGTGTGCCGGCAGCTCCTGGGTCGGCAGCTCCTGGGTCGGCAGCTCCTGGGCCGGCAGCGCCAGCTGCGGCCGCTCGAAGAAGCGCAGCACCGCCTGCAGCACCGGCGTGCGCAGCGCGTCGCGTTCGATCAGCAGCTCGTGGCGGGCGTCGGGCAGCAGCCAGGGGCCGCCGTCGGCACCACCGCAGCGGCGGGCCTGCGGATCGGCCGCGCGCCAGGCCGCGCAGAAGGCCTGCGCACCCTGCGGATGAACGATGCGGTCGCCCTCGCCGATGGCCAGCAGCAGCGGCTGGCGGATGCGCGCGGCCTGCTCGCGCGCCGCGCGGGCCCCGGCGCAGGCCTGCACCGTCCAGCCGAAGGTGGCGCTGCCCAGCCGGGCCTCGGGCTGTGCCCGGTAGACCGCATGCAGGCGCTCCAGGCGCAGCGCACTGCCGGTCAGGCGGTTGCCGTCGAAGTCACGCTCGCGCCAGTCGCCGCCGCCGGGGATGTAGCGTGCGCCCAGGCCCAGCGCATCGGCGCTGCGGGCCACGCCGCACAGCAGACCGTCGGCGGTCGCATCGCCCAGACCGCGGATGGCCATCATCGGCGACAGCAAGGCCACGGCGCCGAAGGCCGCGGCCTCGGGCGTGTCCTGCTGCAGCAGGCGCGCGCTGATCGCGCCGCCCATCGAGTGGGCCAGCAGGCGCAGCTCGCGGTGGCCGGCCGGCAGCAGCCGGGTGCGCACCAGCTCGCGCAGGTCGTCGACATAGTCGTCGAAACGCTCGACATGGCCGTGCTGGCGCCGGCCTTCGCGATCGACGGCGGGCTCACGTCCCGACAGGCCCTGGCCGCGGTGGTCGTACAGATAGACCGACCAGCCGGCCTGGTACAGATCCCAGACCGTCTCCTGGTACTTGGCCATGGTCTCGGTGCGGCCGGAGACGATCAGCACCGCGCCGCGCTCGGCCGCCCGGTCGGGCTGCAGGAAGACGCGCCAGGCCAGCGGCACACCGCCGACGCCGATCATCCGCCCGACCGGCGGGCCCGCCGCCCAGAAGCGGTCGAGCAGCAGGCGTGCCTCGGGCAGGGCCAGCGCGGCCTCGCGGCCGTCCCAGGGCAGCCGTGGATGGAAGGCCGGCGCGGCCGCGCGGCCCGGCGGCGCGGCAAGGGCTGCGGGACCGGTGCGGCGGGCGGCGGGGGTGTGGGCATGGTCCTGTGCCGCGACGCGCGCGTCCGGCGCAGCGGACGCATCCGACGGCAGTGCACTCGCCGCCGCACCCGAGGCGGCATCGCGCACCGACACGGCCGCCGACGAGGCCGCCTGCGCCATCCCCTCGGTCGCGACGATGCCCAGGCCGAGACCCGCGGCAGGCAGCAGAAGGCGGGCACACAGGCGCATGGCCGCACGATACGGCCGGCGCGCGAGCGTCAAACGGCAAGCAGACATCCTGGGTGACCCCTTTCCACGGTTTGGGCCCTGAAGCCGGTGCCGACCCGCATCAGCCGGGCGCCACGCCCGTGGCCGCTGCAGGCGACTTCAAGCCGCACTCACCCGCCAGATCACATCCCCGACATCGTCGGCCACCAGCAGCGCGCCATCGGCCGCCAGCGCGACGCCCACCGGTCGGCCGTAGCTGACCGACTCGTCCTCGGCCAGGAAGCCGCCCAGGATCTGGCGCGGTGCGCCGCAGGGCCGGCCATCGGCGAAGGGCACGTGGATCACCTGGTAGCCCGACAGGGTGCTGCGGTTCCACGAGCCGTGCTGGCCGATGACCATGCCGTCCTGCGCAAAGCCCGGCAGCGTGCCGCCGGGCACCCAGCACAGGCCGAGCGAGGCGGTGTGGCCGCCCAGCGCGTAGTCGGGCGTCAGCGCGCGGGCCACGCGGGCCGCGTCCTGCGGCACGCGGTCGTCGACGGTGCGGCCCCAGTAGCAGTAGGGCCAGCCGTAGAAGCCACCCTCGCGCACCGAGGTCAGGTAGTCGGGCGGGGTCTCGTCGCCCAGGCCGTCGCGCTCGTTGACGACGGTCCACAGCGCACCGGTGTGCGGCTCCCAGGCCAGGCCCACCGGGTTGCGCAGGCCCTCGGCCCAGGGCCGGGCCTGGCCGCTGGCCAGGTCCAGCTGCCAGATGCAGGCGCGGCCTTCCTCGGCCGCCAGCCCCTCATCGCCGATGTTGCTCAGCGAACCGACGCCGATGTAGAGCCGCTGCCCGTCCGGGCTGGCCAGCAGGCTGCGCGTCCAGTGGCCGCCGGGCTTGAAGCTGCACAGCGGGCGGCCCGGGCCGTCGAGCCGGGTGGCGCCGGGCACCCACGGATAGGCCACCACGCCGTCGGTGTTGCCGACGTAGAAGGTGTCGCCGATGAGGGCCATGCCGAAGGGCTGGCGCAGGCCGGCGGCACGGTCGAGCAGCACGTCGCGGCGCTCGGCCACGCCATCGCCGTCGGCATCGGTGAGCAGCGTGATGCGGTCGGGGCTCTCGCCGACGGCACCGGCCCGCTTCATCGTGCTGACCATGGCCAGATCGAACAGCGAGCCCGGCGGGCCCGGCCTGGACAGCGCCTCGGCCACCGCCACCCGGCCATCGGGCAAGACCTGCAACCAGCGCGGATGGCGCAGGCCGGAGGCATAGGCCTGCACCTTCAGACCGGCGGCCGCGCGGGGCGTCTGGCCCGGTGCCCAGCCCTGGGCGGTGGGCATCTTCAGCGTCGGGATGCGGCCCTGCGGCCGCGCGGCGGGAATCTGCGGCTGTGGCCCCAGCGCCTGCGGGCCGACCGGGCCGCGCAGGCGCCGCCAGGCGATGGCCGCGTCACCGACGGTGGCGACGACACGGGCGAACAGATCCAGGGCGGAGGACATCGGTGACGGGCGCCGTGGCGCGAAAGTGCGTGAGGCTTCCAGCATGCCAGCACACCGGCGGCGCGGCCATCGGCGGCCACCCGCGCGACCGCCCGGCGAGCCCTGCCGTGACTGTGCGCTGCTGCAGAACAACTCTGCCGTTCGGGCTGTACCATATCGACACACTCACTCGAATTTTCATGTTCAAAATCAGGTGAGAGAGTTGCCGGCCCGACACGGGCACGGCGACCGTCGATGGCGCATGGACACCGGCCGCCGGCCGCGTGGATGCGCCCGAGGGAAGCGTCTTGAGCCCGGAAGTACTCATCCTCGGCGCCGGCATGATCGGCACCTGCGCAGCCCTGCAACTGGCACGGCGCGGCCTGCGCGTGGCGCTGCTGGACCGGCGCGAGCCCGGGCGCGAGACCTCGTACGGCAATGCCGGCCTGGTGCAGCGCGAGGCGGTGCAGCCCTATCCCTTCCCGCGCGATGCGCAGGCCCTGGGGGATGCGGCCTTCGGGCGCACGCCGGCCGTGCACTGGCAGGCCGGCGCGCTGCCGGCGCTGCTGGCACCGCTGGCCCGCTACTGGTGGCATTCGGCGCCGCAGCGCCATGCCCGCATCAGCGCCGCCTGGTCGGCGCTGATCGCCCACAGCCAGACCGCCCATGCCGACCTGATCGCCGAAGCCGGCGCCGGTGACCTGATCCGGCCCGGCGGCTATCTGCAGGTCTTCCGCAGCGCGCCGGCACTGGCCCAGGCCGCGGCCAAGGCCCAATCGCTGGCCAGCGCCCATGGCCTCGAACATCAGGTGCTGGATGCCCGTCGGCTGCAGGCGCTGGAGCCGGCGCTGCACCCGGGCCCGGCCGGCGCCGTGCACTGGCAGCAGCCCTGGGCGGTGCGCGATCCGGGCGCACTGGTCCAGCGTTATGCACGGCGTCTGGAGCGCCTGGGTGCGCCGCTGCTGCGCGGCGACGCGATGACGCTGGAGCCCTGGGGCGAAGGGTGGCGCGTGCATGCCGACGAGGCCGGCTGGGTGCATGCACCGCGGGTGGTGATCGCGCTCGGCCCCTGGTCGGCCGCGCTGACCCGGCGCCTGGGCTACCGCCTGCCGCTGTTCGTCAAGCGCGGCTACCACCTGCACCACCGGGGGCCGGCCACCGGCCCCGGCCTGCGCCTGCCGGTGCTCGATGCCGAATGCGGCTACGTGCTGGCGCCGATGGCCGCCGGCCTGCGCCTGACCACCGGCGCGGAGTTCGCCCCGCTGGACTCGCCGCCGACGCCCGTGCAGCTGGCGCGCGCCAGCGCCTGCGCCCGCGAGCTGATCGAGCTCGGCGAGCCGCTGGAGGCCGAACCCTGGCTCGGCAACCGCCCTTGCAGCGCCGACATGCTGCCCTTCATCGGCGAGGCCCCACGCCACCCCGGCCTGTGGTTCGATTTCGGTCACGGCCACCAGGGCTTCACCCTCGGGCCGGTCAGCGGCACGCTGCTGGCCGATCTGATGACCGGCGCGCCGCCGCTGGTGGATCCGCGGCCCTACGCACCGGCCCGGATCTGAGCGGCCGCATCGGGCCCCGATCCTCGCCACCCTGCAGCCGCGCAGCACGCCGTGGCAGGGCTGAACGACCCCGCGGTCGGCGAGGCCGCCGCGGGCCTGCCTAGAATCCGCACCCGTCGGCTGCAGAGCCGACAGCGTTCTCAGGGCGGGGCGGAATTCCCCACCGGCGGTATCCGTGGCCTCGTGCCGTGGCAGCCCGCGAGCGCCCGGCCACCGCCCTGGTGGCGGCCGGGGTCAGCAGATCCGGTGCGATGCCGGAGCCGACGGTCACAGTCCGGCTGAAAGAGATCGCGTGGTCACGGCGTCGGCGCGCGCGAGCGCATCGGCGCCGCGTTTGCGTGCGCCCTGATTCTGGAAACGACTGACCGAGTCCCCCATGAATCAGACCCTTGTGTCCCCCTCGTCCTCCACCGCGGCCGCCGGCCGCAGTCCGCGCCGCCGGCGCATCGCGATCGTCGCCGCCAGCTGGCACCGCGACATCGTCGACAACGCCACCGGCCACGCCCGCGCGGAGCTCGCCCGCCTGGCGGCGCTGGCCCCCGAGATCGACCAGTTCGATGTCCCCGGCGCCTTCGAGATCCCGCTGCACGCGCAGCGCCTGGCCGCCAGCGGCGCCTACGACGCCATCATCGCCTGCGGCCTGATCGTCAACGGCGGCATCTACCGCCACGAGTTCGTCACCTCGGCCGTCATCGACGGCCTGATGCGGGTGCAGCTCGACAGCGGCGTGCCGGTGTTCTCCGCCGTGCTGACGCCGCGCGACTTCCACGACCACGCCGACCACCAGCAGTTCTACGCCGAGCACTTCAAGAAGAAGGGCGTGGAAGTGGCGCAGGCCTGCATGGCCACGCTCGACAGCCTGGAGCGGCTGCCGGCGCTGCCGCGCTGAGGGTCACGGCGGGTGCCGGGCTGAACGGCTGATCGGCTGACGGGCCCGCCCGCGGTTCAGGGGTTCAGGCCTCGGTGCCGGGGTCGGGATCGGGATCCGGCGCGGCCCGCGATTCCAGCGCCACCATCCAGCGCGACAGCTGTGCATCCAGCGTCGCCAGGCCCTCGGCGCTCAGGCCGGCGAGCAAGGCCCGCTCGGCCTCGACATGGGTCTCGACGGCCCGCTCCACCCGCGCCAGGCCGTCGGCGCTCAGGCGCACCAGCAGGCTGCGCGCATCCTGCGGGTTGGGCAGGCGCTCGATCCAGCCGCGCTCCTCCAGCCGCTTCAGGCGGTGGGTCATGGTGCCCGAGGTCACCATCAGCGTCGAGAACAGCTCGGTCGGGCTCAGGCAGTACGGTGCGCCGGCGCGCCGCAGCGTGGCCAGCATGTCGAACTCCCAGACGCTCAGCTCAAGCCGCGCGAAGTTGGCGGCCAGCGCCTGCTCCAGCAAGGCCGCACAGCGCTTGAGGCGGCCGATCGGACCCATCGGGCTCACGTCCAGGTCCGGGCGTTCCCGCGCCCACTGGCGCAGGATGGCGTCGACAGCGTCATCGGCACGTTCCGTGGTCTTCCGGCTCATTGTCTTGACTTCAAGATGATTCAGGCTATGCTTGATTTTATCTTCAAGTCGAGACAAATCATGCCCCAGCCTCCGGTGGCCGCGCCCTGGCGCGATGTCCTGCTGACCGCGATCGCGCCGATGATCTGGGGCTCGACCTACATCGTCACCTCCGAGCTGCTGCCGCCGGATCGCCCGTTCACGGCGGCGGTGATCCGCGTCGTGCCGGCCGGCCTGCTGCTGCTGGCCTGGCAGCGCAGCGGCCTGCCGCGCGCGTGGTGGCCGCGCCTGCTGCTGCTGGCGGCGCTCAACATCGGCGCCTTCCAGGCCCTGCTGTTCGTGGCGGCCTACCGCCTGCCGGGCGGCCTGGCCGCCGTGCTGGGCGCGGTCCAGCCGCTGCTGGTGCTGGCGCTGGCCTGGTGGGCCGATGGCCTGCGGCCGGCACGCCAAGCGCTGATGGCAGCGATCGCCGGTGTGGCGGGCATGGCCGCGCTGCTGCTGTCGCCACGCACCGTGGTCGATGGCCCGGGCATCGCCGCGGCGCTGGCGGGTGCGGCCTGCATGGCCGGCGGGGTCTGGCTGACGCGGCGCTGGCGTCCGCCGCTGCCGGTGCTGGCATTGACCGGCTGGCAACTGCTGCTCGGCGGCCTGATGCTGGTGCCACTGGCCGCCGTGCTGGACGCCCCGCTGCCGCCGCTGGGCGCGACGCAGATCGCCGCCTATGCCTGGCTGAGCCTGGCGGGCGCCCTGCTGGCGTATGCGCTGTGGTTCCGCGGCATCGCGCGCCTGCCCCCGGTGGCCGTCGCCTCGCTCGGCCTGCTCAGCCCCTTGACGGCCGTGCTGCTGGGCTGGCTGCTGCTGGGCCAGGCCATGACGGGGCTGGCCGGTGTCGGCCTGGTCGTCGTGCTGGCCAGCGTGCTGGCGGTGCAGCACAGCGCCCGTGGCGATCAGAGCGCATCGCGCAGCAGCCCCCAGGCCAGCTGCCACATCACCAGCGCGACAACGCCATCGAGCCAACGCCAGGCCTGAGGATGGCGGAACCAGGGCGCCATCCAGCGTGCCCCGAAGCCCAGCAGGGTGAACCAGAGCAGGCTGGCCAGCGCGCCGCCGGTGACGAACCAGGGCTGGGCCGCGGCCGGCAGACGGGCGCCCGCGCCGCCGACCAGCAGCACGCAGTCCAGCCAGACATGGGGATTGAGCAGGGTGAAGGCCGCGCACTGGGCCAGCACCGCCCCCAGGGCCGGCCCGGCATCGGACAGCCGCCCGGCCGTCGCGACCGCGGCCGCATCCACCGCCCCGTCACCCGGGCGCGGCCACAGCGCGCGCCGCATCGCCCTCGCACCGTAGAGCAGCAGAAAGGCCGCACCGGCCCCGGCCAGCGCGCGGGCCAGCGTCGGCGTCTGCGCCACGGCCTGCGCCATGCCGGCGGTGCCGGCGATGAACAGCAAGGCGTCGCAGGCCGCGCACAAGGCCACCACCGGCCCCACATGCCGCCGCTGCAGACCCTGGCGCAGCACGAACAGGTTCTGCGCGCCGATGGCCACGATCAGGCTCGCGCACAGGGCCAGGCCCTGGACGAAGGCGGCCAGCGCGCCGGCCGGGCCGGACATCGAGGACATCGCGGGTGGGACCGCGGCGGCGGCGACCGCGCCGGAGAAAGGATCGAACCAGGACATGGCGCACAGCTTGCCCGTATCGCCCGATGAAGCCAAACTGCATGTTCTTCATCTGCTTCAGAAAAACTGCATCTTCACGCCGCCTCGACCGGCCTCGACCGGTCTCGATCAACCCTCAGCGACCATGCTCGACTACCCTGCCCTCGCGGCCCTGGCCGCCGTCGTGCGCGAAGGCAGCTTCGAACGCGCGGCCCGCGCGCTGCACGTCAGCCCGTCGGCGATCTCGCAGCGCATCCGCCTGCTGGAGGAGCGCACCGGCTGCGCCCTGGTCGTCCGCGGCCAGCCCTGCACCGCGACCGAGGTCGGGCGCCGCCTGTGCCGCCACGTCGACCAGGTGCAACTGCTGGAGCACGAACTGCGCGGCGGCCTGCCCGCCCTGCCCGAGGCCGCGGCGGCCGAGGCGCCCCGGGTCAGCCTGCCGCTGGCCGTCAACGCGGACAGCGTGGCCACCTGGTTCGCACCCGCACTGGCCGGCTGGGCGGCCCAGGCGCCGGTGCTGGTCGACATCGCCGTCGATGACCAGGACCACACCGCCGACTGGCTGCGCAGCGGCGCCGTGATGGCCGCCGTCACCGGCCTCGCCCGTCCGGTGACCGGCTGCAACAGCCTGCCGCTGGGCACGATGCGCTACCGGGCCACGGCCAGCCCCGGCTTCGTCCGCCGCCACTTCGCCGATGGCGTCGGTGCGGCCAGCCTGGCGCGGGCGCCCTGTCTGCAGTTCAACCCCAAGGACGACCTGCAGCACCGCTGGGCACGCACGCTGTGCCACCGCCCGGTCGAGCTGCCGCGCCATCTGATGCCCTCGGCCTCGGGCTTCGTCGCGGCCGCCGTCGGCGGCATGGGCTGGGGCATGAACCCCGACCTGCTGATCGCGCCGCATCTGCAGGCCGGCACGCTGGTCGAACTGGTGCCGGGCACCGCACTCGACGTGCCGCTGTACTGGCAGCACGCCCGGGCCGCCAGCACCTTGCTGGACGGCCTGACGCGCCACCTGATGGTCCAGGCACGGCAGGTGCTGAGCGGCGCCTGAGGCCGGGCCCACCGCGGCTAGATGCCGCCGAGGAACTGCAGCAGCGCAGCCTGGTCGGCCGCACTCAGCGCGGTGTAGCGGTCGCGCGCCCCTTGCGCCTCACCGCCATGCCAGGTGATGGCCTCGGCCAGCGAGCCCGCCCGCCCGTCGTGCAGGAAGCGGGCGCCCGCCTTGCGGGCGACCAGGCCCAGGCCCCACAGCGGCGGCGTGCGCCACTCGCGCCCGCTGGCGTCCTTCTCGCGCACACCGTCGGCCAGCGCCGCGCCCATGTCGTGCAGCAGCAGGTCGGTGTAGGCGTAGACGGTCTGGCCGCTCAGGCTGGGAAAGCGGGGATGGCTGCCGGTGGTCAGGGTGGGCCGGTGGCAGGCCGCGCAGCCGATGCGATCGAACAGCCGGGCGCCCTGGTCGAACACCGCGGCATCGCTGATGCGGCGCTCGGGCACGGCCAGCACGGTCATGAAATCGGTGATGGCCAGCAAGGAGGCCTCGCTGACCTCCGGGCTGCCGCCGCTGGGCGCCCCCAGGCAGTCGGTCTGGAGCGACGTGCAGCTTTCCTGCGGATGCACGGGGCTGGTCAGGCCCATGTCCTGGTGCAGGGCGCCCGCGTTCTGCGTGCGCAGCCGGCTGTGGATGGCCTTCCAGCCGAAACGGCCGATGCGCCGCTGGCCGTCGTCGTCGAGCACCCAGTGCGGGCGGCCGGAGATGCCGTCCGCGTTGGCGTCGTCCGCATCCGCATAGGCCAGTAGTTGGGCTTCGGGCACCAGGTCGAGCAGCCCCATGCCGACCAGCTGAGGCGAGATGCGCGGGCCCAGGCGCCAGCCGTCCAGCGCGGCGACGGGATCGATCAGCCGCACCGTGTAGTCGATCGCGCCGGTGTCCGCCTGGCGCGACCAGCTCACCACGCCCTCGGCCGGACCCGCGTTCGCCTGGTGCTGCAGCTGGCCGCCGAAGCGCGGATGCACCGCGCCGCTCTCGTCACCCAGCCGGAACAGGATGGCCGACGTGGTGCGGCCCTCCTCGCCCAGCGGCGCGACCCGGCCATCGACCGCATGGCAGGCCGAACAGGCGTTGGCATTGAACAAGGGCCCCAGGCCGTCGAGCTGGGCCCGCTGGCCCGGCGCCGCCTGCCAGGCCGCCAGGAACAGCTCGCGCCCCTGCGAGACGCCCACCAGCTCACCGGCATCGATGCCCGGCACGAACTGCATGAACGGCGCCGCCGCGTCGACCGCCACGGTGGCCGCGCCGCCGGGGGCGGTCCACACCCGGGGCGGCTCGGTCGACGAGGCCGAACCACCGCCACCGCCACACGCGGTCAGGCCCAGGCCGGCCCCCAGACACAGGCCCAGACACAAGCGAAGCCCGGCGACCGCTCCGGCACGCCGCCGCCGGGCGAGGCCCCGGGTGGTCCGCGCCGGCCCCTCACATCCGGCGCCACTCACGGGAACACCGGCGTCAGCGGGGTGTTGTACATCCAGGTGTTGATGGCGCTGGCGCCGCCGCCCAGCGAGCCCTCGAAGCTCCAGCCCCAGGTGAAGATCGAGCCGTCCTGGCGCAGGCCGACCTGGTGCAGGCCGCCGGTGCTGACGTCGATCATCGTGCCCAGCGTGGGCTGGCGGTCCTGCGGTTCGTCCAGATTGCTGTAGGCGGTGGTGCCGGTCTCGCCGGTGACGCCGTACAGGCCCCACTGGTAGATCTTGCCGTCGGCACGCCGCACATAACTGGTATTGCCATTGGCATAGACCTCGACGGCCGGCGTGGTCTCCAGGGCCGGCAGGCTGCGCGGCGAGAGCACCGGGCTGCCCCAGGCCTCGGCCGTGCTCTTGTAGGTGACGCCGTTGTAGCCGGCCTGGCTGCTGGCGTTCAGGCCCCAGGCGTAGACCCGGCCCTCGGTGGTCAGGGCCAGCACGTGGTCGCGGCCGGTGGCCACCGACACGATGCTGACGCCCGTCGGCAGCGGCACCTTGACCGGACGGGTGATGCCGGCCGTCGTGGTGCTGCCCAGGCCCATGTTGGCGTACTGGTTGCGGCCCCAGCCCCAGACCTGGCCGCGGTCATCCAGCGCATACGACGACATCGACCCCGCGGCCACCTGCACGATGCGGCCGACGTTGGCCGCGTCGGCCGCGTCCCAGACCACCTGCACCGGCACGGCGCTGGCCGTGGTGCTGCCATTGCCGAGCTGGCCCTGACCGTTGAGGCCGAAGGCCCAGACCGTGCCGTCGGTCTTGAGCGCCAGCGCGTGGCTGTAGCCGGCGGCCGCCGTGGCGACCTGGCTCATGCCCGGCACCTGGCCGATGTCCAGCCGGCACTTGAGCGTGGCGGTGGTGCCGCACGAGGTCTGGCCGGCCGTGCCGCGGCCGAGCTGGCCGTCGGTGTCCTCACCCCAGCTCCAGAGCTGACCGGCAGCGTCCACCGCCAGCGAATGGTTCTGGTTGAAGGCCAGGGCCACGAAGCCCCGGCTGCCATCGGCCAGCGCCGGGGCCACCGGGTGGGTGGTGGCGTTGTTGGCCATCGTCGACCAGAAGCCCAGACCGGTCTGGCCGTAGTTGTTGCGGCCCCAGGTGTAGAGCTTGCCGCCGACGATCGCGCCCGAGTGCGAGTTGCCGCCCGCCACCCGGTGCCCCAGATAGACCGCCCCGGAGACCTGGCCCGTGTTGCCGGCCGCATCGCGCGCCGTCAAGGTGTAGACGTTGCGGCCGGCCTTCAGATCCAGGGTCGTGGCGTAGGCGCCGGCCTGGACCGCGACCGCCTGGCTCTGACCGTTCAGTTCGAGGGTCAGGGACTGCAGCTCACGGTCGTCCGTCACCGTACCGCTGACCGTGATCCGGCTGCGGCGCACCACCGGCTCGGTGGCGGCCTGGGCGCTGGTGACGGTCGGGGCGGTGGTGTCCTCCGCGCCGCCCCCACCGCAGCCGGCGATCAGGGACGCGGCCGCGATCGGCAGCAGACGGGCCAGAGGACCCACGGAACAACGGACAGCGGATGTCATGGACGGCGTGCGCTCGCATCTTGATTACGAATGCGAATGATTCTATTTAAAATATCAAGCCGAGCCGACAGAAGGTGAAGTTTCGTGAAGATCGCGGTTCGGGCCCGCGGACCCCGGGCGGCCCCCGGGCGGACCCCGGGCGGGCTCAGGCGGAGGCCGGGCTGCGCGGCCGGCCGCGCTCAGCCGCCGGCCGGCACCCAGCCCTGCTCGGCCAGGAAGCGCCAGACCTCGTCCGTGGTCGCCTCGAAGCCGGCCTGGCGCGGGCCCCAGGGCCAGGCGCCCGGATTGAAGAAGCCGTGGACGGCGCCGGGATAGATCACGGCACGTGCCGGCACGCCGAGCGTGCGCAGACGCGCGACATAGCGCTCGACGGTGGCCACAGCGACCTCCGGATCGCGGTCGCCGCTCATCACCAGCGTGGGCGGGCCCCCGGCGCGCAACTGGTGCATCGGCGACAGCGCCTGCCAGTGCGCGGCCACCGGCGCGTGGTCGGGCATGCCGGGCGACAGATCCAGCATCGGGTTGTAGAGCACGACCGCGTCGGGCCGCGTCGGCGCCGCGGGGTCGGCCTGCGGATCAGGCCAGGGCAGCGGCGCGGCCAGCCCGGCCGCCAGATGGCCGCCAGCCGAGCCGCCGCCGACCACCAGCCGCGGCATCGCCAGACCGAGCGCCCGGTGGTGGCGACGCAGATGGCGCACGGCGTCGCGCAGGTCCTGCAGCGCATCGGCCGGCGTGCTGCCGTGGCGGCTGCGCACGCGGTAGCCGACGGTCACGCAGTCCAGGCCACGCGCCGACCAGATGCGGCACTGCGGATGGAACTGCCGGCGGTCGCCGGTCTCCCAGCCGCCGCCGTGCACCAGCAGCAGCAGCGGCGCCTGGGCGGACGGCCGGGGCCCGCGGGCGCGGAAGATGTCCAGCCGCAGGTCGTCGCCGCGCTGCGGCGCATAGGCCACGCTGAGATCCGGCCCGCGGCGCAGCGCGTCCAGCCGGGTGCCGTGGCCGATGCCGGCCTGCAGCAGCCCGGCGATCACGGCCGCGGCCGCCAGCCCCAGGCCGAGGGTCCAGACGAGACAGCGGAGCCGCCTTCCGCGGCGGGATGCAGGAGCCGACATGCGGCGAGTGTGCCGCACCCCCTCGCCGCCACGTCACCGCAGGCCGCGGCGGACCGCGGCCTGCGGCACGCGCCGATCAGGCCGCCAGCGTGCGCTTGACGGCCGCCACCACCGCCTCGGCGGTGATGTCGAACAGCTTGAACAGCGCGCCGGCCGGGGCCGATTCGCCGAAGCGGTCGAGGCCGACGACCTCGCCGTCCAGGCCGACCACGCCACGCCAGCCGGCGGTCGCACCGGCCTCGACGGCCACGCGCGGCAGGGCACGCGGCAGCACGCTGTCGCGCCAGGCCTTGTCCTGCTGCTCGAAGCGGAAGGTCGAGGGCATCGAGACCACGCGCACGGCCACGCCTTCGGCGGCCAGCGCCTGCTGCGCGGCGACGGCCAGCGCCACCTCGCTGCCGGTGGCGATGATCACCGCCTGCGCGGCCGCGGCACCGCCGGCGGCTTCGGCCAGCACGTAGCCACCGCGACGGATGTCGGCCAGCTGCTGTGCGCTGCGGGCCTGGTGCGGCAGGTTCTGGCGGCTGAGCACCAGATTGGTCGGCGTCTCGCGGCTCTCGATCGCGGTCTGCCAGGCCACCAGGGTCTCGACCGTGTCGCACGGCCGCCAGGTGTCCATGTTGGGCAGCAGGCGCAGCGTGGCGGTCTGCTCGACCGGCTGGTGGGTCGGGCCGTCCTCGCCCAGGCCGATCGAGTCGTGGGTGTAGACCTGGATCGTGTTGAGCTTCATCAGCGCGGACATGCGCAGCGCGTTGCGCGCGTACTCGCTGAACATCAGGAAGGTGCCACCGAACGGCCGGAAGCCGCCGTGCAGCGCCATGCCGTTGATGATGGCCGTCATGCCGAACTCGCGCACGCCGTAGTGCAGGTAGTTGCCGCCCTGGCCGGCCTTCAGGCGCTCGGGCGTGACGCTGGTGCAGCCCGGCCAGTTGGTCAGGTTGCTGCCGGTCAGGTCGGCCGAGCCGCCGAGCAGCTCGGGCAGATGGGCGGCGACGCGGGCGATCGCGTTCTGGCTGGCCTTGCGGCTGGCGATGGTCTCGCCCTTGTCGGCCACGGCCTGCAGATCGGCGGCGGCCGCGGCGGCCCAGCCTGCGGGCAGCTCACCGGCCAGGCGGCGCTGCAGCTCGGCGGCCAGCGCCGGGTGCTCGGCCGCATAACGCTCGAAACGGGCCTGCCAGTCGGCCTTGGCGGCGGCGCCGGTGGCGCGTGCGTCCCAGGCCTGCTGCACCTCGGCCGGGATCTCGAAGGCGCCGTGCGTCCAGCCGAGTGCGGCGCGGGTGGCGGCGATCTCGGCCGCGCCCAGCGGAGCACCGTGGCTGTCGTGGGTGCCGGCCTTGTTCGGCGAGCCGAAGCCGATCGTCGTGCGGCAGCACACCAGCACCGGCTGGGCGGTCTGGGCACGGGCCTGCGCGATGGCGGCGTCCAGCGCGGCCGGGTCATGGCCGTCGACACCGCGGATCACGTGCCAGCCGTAGCTCTCGAAGCGCGCCGGGGTGTCGTCGCTGAACCAGCCCTCGACATGGCCGTCGATCGAGATGCCGTTGTCGTCCCAGAAGGCGACCAGCTTGTTCAGGCCCCAGGTGCCGGCCAGCGCGCAGGCCTCGTGGCTGACGCCTTCCATCAGGCAGCCGTCGCCCAGGAAGACCCAGGTGCGGTGGTCGACCACGCTGTGGCCCGGGCGGTTGAACTCGGCGGCCAGCAGCTTCTCGGCCAGCGCGAAACCGACCGCGTTGGCGATGCCCTGGCCCAGCGGGCCGGTGGTGGTCTCCACGCCCGGGGTGTAGCGGTACTCGGGGTGGCCGGGGGTCTTGCTGTGCAGCTGGCGGAAGGCCTTGAGCTCGGCCAGCGGCAGGTCGTAGCCGCTCAGGTGCAGCAGGCCGTACAGCAGCATCGAGCCATGGCCGTTGGACAGCACGAAGCGGTCGCGGTCGGCCCAGCTGGGGTCCGCCGGATCGTGGCGCAGCGCGTGGCGCCACACGGCTTCCGCGATGTCGGCCATGCCCATGGGCATGCCCGGGTGGCCGGAGTTGGCCTGCTGGACGGCATCCATGGCCAGCACGCGCAGGGCGTTGGCGAGTTCTCGGCGGGTCGGTTGGGTCATGGCGAGCGGGGTCGGTGCCAAGGCGGCGCGTGGCGCCGGTGGCGGGTTCGGGAACAGCGCAGACGAAGACGCCGGCACGAGGCCGGCGTCGGACATCAGGTGGGGATTTTCGCCGACTGCGCCTGGGGCAGCGCCTGGGTCAGCGCCTGGGCCATCGCGCGCAGGATCAGCCAGCAGCTGGTGGCACCGGCGTCCAGCACGCCGATCGAGCGCGCGCCCAGCCGGGCAGAGCGGCCGATGCGGGCCTGCAGCGCCTGCGTGCTGTCCTTGCCGGCCTCGGCGGCGGCGCTCATCGCGGCCAGCGCCGCGACGAAGCCGGCGCCCCCGGCCACCGCCTCGCGGAAGGCATCGCGCGCCGGCACCAGGGTGTCGATCAGCGTCTTGTCGCCGACCTGGGCGTTGCCCATGCCCTGCACGTTGGCCACGGCCGCGGCCAGGGCGTCGCCGAACAGCGCGGCGTCCATGCGGGCGTGCGGCTCCAGCGTGTTGACGAAGCCGATGAAGAAGCGGCCGTACAGCGGCCCCATCGAGCCGCCGATGTCGTCCATCAGCGCCTGCGACAGCTGCTCGAGGGCCACCGGCAGGCTCTGCGCCCGCTCGCCGAGCGCGTCCAGCCGCGTCGCACAGCCATTGAAGCCCTTGGCCATGTTGATGCCGTGGTCGCCGTCGCCGATCAGGCCGTCGATCTCCGACAGGTACTGGCGGTGCTCGACGATGGTGGCGATCAGCGCGCGCACCACGTCGCCGGAGGCGTCGAGGGCGACGGTCGGGCCGCTGAAGCTGCGTGCGGCGGCCGCGGCACGGGCGGCGGCCTGTCCGGTCGCGGCCCCCCCGGCGGTGACGGCCTGTGCCGCCTGCACGTTGGCGCTGAAGTCGCGCGCGGCGCGCTCGCCGCTGACGGTCAGCCCGACCGAGCGGCAGGGCGACTTCAGCAGCGCCTCCAGCTCGTCGTCGAGCTTCATCAGCGTCAGCGTGACGCCCATCATCTCCAGGCTGGTGAACAGGTTGCCGACGAAGTTGACGGCCACCGTGATGCCCTGGGCCTGCAGCCGCTTCGCGACCTCACCGTAGAGGATGTACTGCTCCATCACCGGCGTCGCGCCCAGGCCGCTGACCAGCACGGCCACGCGGTCCCCGCCGACGATGGGCAGATCCGGCAGCACGACCTTGAGCATCAGCTCGGCCATCTCGGCGGCGGTGACGGTGGCGCGCACGTCGATGCCGGGCTCGCCGTGGTGGCCGATGCCCACTTCCATCGTGCCGTGCTCGATGTGGAAGTTGGCATGGCCGACGGCCGGGATCACGCAGGACGACAGGCCGACGCCGATCGAGCGGGTGTTGCCGATCGCCTTCTGCGCGGCGGCGATCACCTCGTCCAGGCTGCCGCCGGCGTCGGCCCTGGCGCCGCCGACCTTCCACATCAGGATCTCGCCGGCCACGCCGCGGCGGCGCGCCTCGTCGCCCTTGGGCGCCGAGGGCACGTCGTCGTTGGCGACCACGGTCCGGACCGTGATGCCCTCGCGGGCGGCCATCTCGGCGGCCATCTTGACGTTCATGTTGTCGCCGGCGTAGTTGCCGTACAGACAGGCCACGCCCGCGCCGCCGTCGGCCGCACGCATCGCGTCGAGGAAGCTCTTGGCGGTGGGCGACGAGAAGATCTCGCCGATGGCCACCGCGTCGCACAGGCCATCGCCCACGTAGCCGACGAAGGCCGGCTCGTGGCCCGAACCGCCGCCGGTGACGATGCCCACCTTGCCCCGCTCGGGCGCCTGCACGCGCTGCACGACGCGCGGGTTGTCGGCCTTGGCCCGCACGGTGTCGGCATGGGCGGCCAGCCAGCCGGTGAGCATGTCCTCGACGACGAGGTCGGGGTTGTTGATGACGCGGTTCATCGCCATGGGGCTGTCTCCAGTGTCGTTGCGCCCCGAGCGGGGTCGCCGGCAAGTGTCGGTGAGCGGTCAGTGAGCAGAAGACGGGCGCGAAGGCGCGGCGATCCACGGCTCAAGGCTGTGCGCCAATGTAGCGACGACTGAGCGAACGCGCAAGCCATGAACACCCGCGCACCCCCATACAGGCGACCGAGCGCCGTGGTGCGGCGCATCATGAACGGCATTCAGGACGTGCTGAATCGCTTTCATGCGCCAGAGCATCCGCTCATGCCGTTGACATCCGCTCCGCATCCATGCCTTAATCGTGCACCGAATGCGCATCCGCTCAACACCTGAGCCGGCGCCCACCCCAGATCCCACCGGAGACTCCCATGAAGATCGCCGTCGGCTGCGATGAAGCGGCTTGCGAGATGAAGGACGCCATCAAGGCCCAGCTGCAGCAGCAGGGCCATGAGGTGATCGATTTCGGCACCCATGCCAGCGCGCCCGTGCTCTACCCGGACATCGCCGTGGCACTGGCCGAGGGCGTGGCCGCCGGCCAGGCCGAGCGCGGCCTGCTGTTCTGCGGCACCGGCATCGGCATGGCCATCTCGGCCAACAAGGTGCCCGGCATCCGCGCCGCCCAGGCCCACGACACCTATTCGGCCGAGCGCGCCAGCAAGAGCAACGACGCCCACATCATCACGATCGGTGCGCGCGTGGTCGGTCTGGAGCTGGCCAAGTCCATCGTTCAGTCCTTCCTGTCCAGCTCGTTCGAGCCGCGCAGCCAGTCCAAGCTCGACGCGCTGGCCGCGCACGAGCAGCGCCTGACCGGCGCCTGCGGCACGCGCTGAGCGCGCGGCAGCCGGACACGGCCCGCGCCAGGGCCGCGGCGGACACGGGACAATCGCCCCCATGTCCGAGACGCCCCGTGCCCGCCCCCCTGCCCCTGCCGCCCCCGCCGCAACCGGTACCGGCTCGATGTCGCACGACGAGCTGACCCGCCTGGCCACGCTGTACTACATCGATGGCCAGACGCAGGACGAACTCTCGCGCCGCTTCGGCATCAGCCGGGCCACGGTCGGGCGCATGCTCAAGCGCGCGCAGGAGCTGGGCATCGTCGAGATCCGCGTCCAGCACCACCCGACGCTGACGGTGGACCTGGAGCGCGCGCTGGTCGAGCGCTTCGGCATCCAGCGCGCCCTGCTGTCGGTCGACCATGCCGAGCCCGAGAAGCAGCGCGCGGTGCTGGCCGGCCTGGTCGCCAACTGGCTGGACCGCAACCTCAGCGACGGCGCCATCGTGGCCGTGGGCATGGGCCGCAACGTGAGCGCCGTCAGCGAGCACGTGATGGGCGCCACCCGCCGCGCCGCCACCTTCGTCTGCGCGATCGGCGGCAGCTACCGCGGCGGCGAGACGATGAACCCCGACCACATCTGCCGCCGCCTGGCCACGCGCTTCGGCGGCGAGAGCGAGACGCTGTACGCGCCTGCCCTCGTCGACGACCCGGCCCTGCGCCGCGCGCTGCTGGACAACGACACCGTGCGCCAGACGCTGGACAAGGCACGCCGCGCCGACATCGCCATCGTCGGCATCGGCGACATGAGCGAGCACAGCAACATGGTGCGCATGGGCTGGTTCAGCGCGCAGGAGATCCAGGAGGCCAAGCGCAGCGGTGCCGTCGGCGACATGATGGGCTACGACTTCATCGACCTGCACGGCCGTGGTGCGCTGACCCCGATCCAGGGCCGCGTGATCGGCCTGAGCGCGACCGATCTGCAGCGCATTCCGAACGTCATCGCCATCGCCTCCGAGACCAGCAAGGCCACCGCCATCCTGGGCGCGCTGCGCACCGGCACCATCGACACGCTGGCCACCACCGCCAGCAACGCGATGGCCGTGCTCAACCTCGACGAAGCCACGCGGGCGGCCGGGCTGACCGGCGCGCAGATCAACGCGGCGACCTGACGCCGCCGGGCCCGCCTGGCGCATCCGGTGAGCCAGCTCACCCCGGATGCGTGCATGATTCCTGCTCCGGCGATCAGCCGGGAGACAATCCCCCCGCTCGGGAAGGAATCACGATGAGTCGGACGACGAGGATCGCCGACCAGCCCAACAGACGGCTGGCGGTGTGTCTGCTGCTGTACGTCGCCACCGGTATGGGCTCGGTCGCATTGACCGCCGGCCCGGACGCGGTCGCGCCGCTGTATCTGGCCGCCGGTGTGGCCGTGGCCTGCGTGCTGGCCTGGGGCCCCCGCATGGTCTGGGCCGTGGCGCTGGGCTGCGCGCTGGTCGAACTGCAGGCCCGGCTGTCCGCCGGCCATGCGCTGACGCCCGACCTGCTGATACCGATGGCCATCACGGCCTGCGGCGGCGCACTCCAGGCCGCCGCCGCAGGCCTGCTGTGTCGCCGCTGGATGACACCCGGACCGGCCCTCGACCGGCCGAGAGAGATCGCCGGTGTTCTGCTGTTGGCCGGGCCGCTGGCCTGCACCGTCAATGCCGCGCTGTCGGTCGGCGCCATGGTGCTGCGCGGGGAGCTGTCGGCCACCCAGGCCCCGGCGACCGCCCTGACCTGGTGGTACGGCGATGTCATCGGCGTGCTGATCGCCACCCCCCTGACGCTGATCCTGATCGGACGGCCGACGGACCTGTGGCGGACCCGCCGGCTGTGGGTCGGCCTGCCGATGCTGGTGGTGATGGTGCTGACCGTCATCCTGCTGCGACAGGACCAGGTCTGGAGCGCCCGGCGCGCGGCCGATGCACTGGCCCGTGACAGCGCGTCCGTGCAACACCATGCGCAGGCAACCCTGCGCCATCACCTGCAGGCGCTCGACAGCCTGTGGCTGCTGCAGCAGGCGGTGGGCCCGCAGGCCGATCCGCGCTTCGCCGCCCTGGCCACGCACTGGCAGAAGGCCTTGCCGGCCGTCGGCGCGTTCGCGCTCGACGAACGCACGACCGAACGCCTGCCCGGCCCGGCCGAGGGCACGCTCGAACGGTTGCGGGTACGTCAGGTCCAGGCGCGGCCGGTCGATGCCTCGCCGCGTGCGGCCCTGGCCGTCGCCCACAGGGCGATGACCGGCCGCGATGCGCTGGATCTGCCGGCGCTGCGGGCGACCTGGGCGCGCGCGGTCGGAGAGGGGCTCGCTGCGGCCTCTCCCGGGCTGCCCCTGCCGCTGCCGCACAGCCAGGCGGTCATCCTCTACCGCCCGCTGGCCGGCACGGCAGGTACGGGCGCCGCGGCACCGTCAGGCGCCGTGACCATGGTGCTGGAGATGGACACGCTGCTGCGGGAACTCAAGGCCACCGCGTCCCCCCAGCTGCAGGCCTGCCTGAGTGACCTGGGCCTGGAAAGCAGCCAGGCCCTGCGCCGCAGTCTGGCCGATGGCGACACGGTCCCCGCCGCGACGCTGGCCGGCCCGGCCGCCTGCGGCAGCACCCGCCCGTGGCAGGGCCTGCCGCACCGGTTGCTGGACCTGCCCTTCGGCGGCCGCAGCTGGCAGCTGGCACTGTGGCAGAACCCGGCCGCCGTCCGCACGGCCCAGGCCGATCCGCGGGGCCGGCTGCTGGCCATCGGCGGGCTGCTGCTGGCCGCCGGCCTCGGCGCCCTGCTGATGATGATGACCGGCCACACGCGCCGCCTGCAGGCCGCGACCGCCGAGGCGCGTGCGGGTCGGCAGCAGGCCGAGGCCACGATGCAGGCGCACAACGCCTTTCTGTCACGGGTCAGCCACGAACTGCGCACACCGCTGCACGCGATGCTGGGTCTGGGCGCGCTGATGCGCGTCGACCGCCAGCATCCGCCCGATCCATGGCAACAGCAGACGCTGCAGCAGATGGATCAGGCCGGCCAGGAGCTGCTGCGTGCGGTCGACACGCTGCTGCAGGTGGCCCGGTCCGATCGGACCGAGCGGTCGGAACCGGTGTCCGACCCCGGCCCCGGCCTGCACCCGCCGCCCGAAGCCGGGCGCTGAGCTCAGGCCGCCAGGGCCTGCGGCTGCAGATGCTGGTGCACGAAGGCCAGCGCGGCCGACACCCGGGCCTCGATGTCGGCGATCGGCACGCGGTAGGGGGCGCGGCTGGGCTGCGCATCGGGGCCGCGGTACAGGCGCATCGGGATCTCGATGCTCAGGTTCAGCGAGGGATCGGCCGCGGCCACCGCCTGCACGATGCGTGCGCAACCGATCTCGCCTTCACCGAGCGCGGTGAAGAAATAACCTTCGGGCCGACGTGCCACGTCCTTGATGTGGGTGTGGCCGCACAGCGGCATCGCCGCCAGCGCGTCGGCCACCGTGTCCACGCCCGGGCGGTGCGAGATGGTGTTGCCGGCGTCGTAGTTCAGGCGCACGCGCGGGTGGTTGATGCGCGCCAGCAGGCCGGGGCCGTCCGCCGCCACGTTCAGCAGGTTGTCCGAGCCGTCGCCCGGGTTCTCCAGGCCGATGACCAGATCCAGCTCCTCGGCCAGGCGGGCCAGGTGCGGGATGTTCTGGAAGAAGCGGGCCTCGTTGGCGCGGGCGGCGGCGTTGGTGTTGATCACCTTGGCGCCGATGCGCGCGGCGAAGTGCATGCGGCCGGTGAAGACCGTCAGCGCGTCCGGCCGGCCCAGGTCGATGTGCGAGGACATCGCGTGGCAGCCGATGCCGGCGTCGGCCAGCCAACGCGCATAGTCGGCGGCCCGCGCCTCGGTGAAGGAGGACTCGTCGAAGGGCTCGGTGTAGCCGACGATGAAGGCCGGCTCGACATGGGTGGCGCCGATGCGCGCCAGGCTCTCCAGCATCTGCGGCGGCGCGTAGCCGTCGTAGGGGGCGCCGGAGATCGAGACGCTGCGCTCGGCAGCCGGGGGGGTTGCGGTGCTCATGACAGGGCTCGCGAGGGGATGGACACGAAGAAGCCGGCGCAGCCGGCCCGGAAGATCGAAGGGCGCGTTGGGCGCGCCCCGGGCCGCCACGACGGCGGCCCGGCCTGCATCACTTGAAGATCAGCGCCGGCACGTAGGAGACGATGGCCAGCACGCCGAAGGCGACGAGGTAGAAGGGGCCGAGCTCCTTGACCGTCTCGCCCACCTTGACCTTGGCCACCGCGCTGGTGATGAACAGCGTGGTGCCCACCGGCGGCGTGTACAGGCCGATGGCCAGGTTCACCGTCATCATGATGCCCAGCTGCACCAGGTCCATGCCGATGGCGTTGGCCAGCGGCACGAACACCGGCGTCAGCAGCAGCACGGCCGCCGGCAGGTCGATGAACATGCCGCACACCAGCATCAGCAGGTTCATCATCAGGATGACCATCCAGGGGCTGCTCAGGTTGTCCTTGGCCCAGCCGACGATGCCGTCGGGCATGCGGTCGAAGGTCAGCAGCCAGCCGATGGCCGCCGAGGCCATGATCACCAGCAGCACGACGCCGGTGGACAGCCCCGCCTCGACCACCGCGTGGTGCAGGCGCTTCCAGCCCAGATCACGGTAGATGACGGCCGAGACGACGCCGGCGTACAGCGTCGACAACACGCTGACCTCGGTCGGCGTGGCGATGCCGAAACGCAGGAAGACGATGATCAGCACCGGCAACACCAGCGCGGGCGAGGCATAGGCCAGCTGCGAGCGGAACTTGCTCCAGTCCAGCGGCGCCGTCTCACGCGGGAAGTTGCGGCGCTTGCCCACCCACCAGCAGGCGAACATGAAGCCGAAGCACATCAGGAAGCCGGGCAGGATGCCGGCCGTGAACAACGCGCCGACCGAGGTGTTCGACGACAGCGCGAACAGGATCATCGGGATCGACGGCGGGATCAGGATGTCGATCGTCGCCGCGGCGGCCAGCGTCGCGGCCGAGAAGGCCGGCGGATAGCCGATGCGCTTCTGCCAGGGGATCAGCAGCGAGCCGATGGCCGAGGCATCGGCCACCGCCGAGCCCGAGACCCCGCCGAAGATGGTCGACGACATCACGCCGACCTGGGCCGGGCCGCCGTGGAAGCGGCCGATCAGGGCCGACAGCACGCCGATCAGCGATTCACCGAGCTTGCCGCCCATCATCAGGCTGCCGGTCAGCATGAAGAAGGGAATGGCGATCAGCGGAAAGCTCTGCACCTGGGCAACCATCTGCTGGACGATCAGGTCCAGCGGCACGCGGTCGGAGGTGGCGGCGGCGGCGAGTGCAGCCGTCAGCAGGGCATGGGCGATCGGCATGGCCGCGACCGCGGTGATGCCGAAGACGAGAAGGATGAGGCTGGTCATGGACGGGCTCCAGCGGGGGATCAGGCGACGCGCACTTCAGGCGCGGCGTCGTCGGTGGCCGCGGCGGCGGCATGGGCCTGGCCGTGGCCGGTGAAGGCGTCCCAGGCCGAGGCGATGGCGAGCGCGGCCAGCATCAGCAGTCCGCCCATCACGCAGCCGTAGGTGATCGAGCCGGGCACCTGCAGGATCGGGCTCTTCTCGTCACCGACGATGTCGAGCATCAGCCACGTGGCACGTGCCAGCGTGATGTGCACGCCGGCGACCACCAGCCAGGTCACCACGGCCAGGTAGCGCCGCACATGGGCCGGCAGGTTCTCGATCAGGAAGCTGGTGGTGATGTGCGAGCCGTGGGCCGCGCCCAGCACCACGCCGGACATCACCAGCCACGGAAACAGCAGCTCGGGGAGCTCGTTGCCCCACTGCAGGCTGCCGCCGGTCGAATAGCGCAGGATGGTGTTGACGCAGAGGATGAGGAAGATGACCGAGGTGGTGATCCACATCACCGCCTGGCACAGCAGCACGATGCCGCGCGAGATGAACTTCATGGCCGGGACTCCGGGGGGCTGCGCACGATGCGCACGATGCGCAAGGGGCCCGCCGTCTGGCGGGCCCCGCAGGGACTTCAGGACGCGCGGACGATCACTTCGTGCGCGTGGCGGCGATCACCTTCTTGACGAAGGGGCCGATCGGGCTCGCCATCCACTTGTCATCGACGTTGGCCGTGGCCTTGACGAAGGCAGCCTTGTCGGCGACGTCCACACGCACGCCCTTGGCCTTGAGCTCGGCCACCAGCTTCTCGTCAGCCTCCTTCGACAGCTTGCGCTGGAAGGTGGTGGCCTCGGCGGCGGCTTCCTGCACCAGCTTGCGGTCGGCCTCGCTCAGGCGGTCCCAGCTGCGCTTGCTCATCAGCAGCGGCGTCATCTCGTACTTGTGGCCGGTCAGCGAGACGAACTTGTTGACCTCGTAGAGCTTGGAGGCGTAGATGTTCATCAACGGGTTCTCCTGCCCGTCGACCACACCCTGCTGCAGCGCCACGTAGAGCTCGGCGAACTTGATCTGCTGCGCCTCGGCACCGAGGGCCTGCATGATGTCGACCGTCACCGCATCCGGCGGGGTCCGCATCTTCAGGCCCTTGAGGTCCTCGGGCTTGAGGATCGGCTTCTTGCTGTTGGACATGTGGCGCACGCCGTTGTCCCAGTAGCCCAGCACGATCATGCCCTTCTCGGCGGTCTTGGCGGCCAGCTCCTGGCCGAGCGGGCCGTCCAGCGCCTTCCAGGCCTGGCTCAGGTCGCTGAACAGGAAGGGCATGCCGAAGGCGGCGTACTCGGGCACGGTGGCCGCCATCGGGCCCTGCGAGTTGGCCGAGATGTCGATCGCGCCGGTGCGCAGCGCGGTCACCATCGCCGCGTCGTCACCCAGCTGGGCCGACGGCGAGACCGCGACCTCGATGCGGCCACCCGACTTGGCCTTGAGCACCTCGGCGAACTTGACCGAGGCTTCGTGGCGCGGATTGCCCGGCGCGGCGCCATGGCCCAGCGTCAGCTTGATGGTCTGCGCCTGGACAGCGGCCGGCAGCACGGCCAGGGTGGCGGCGATCGCCAGGGTGGCACGGATGAAACGGGTGCGTTGCATGGTGGTCTCCAAGGGGATGGTGCGCGGCTCGCGGGCCGGGCTTGTCATGGGCGGCCGCAGGGGCCGGAAGGACCGGTGCGACCGCCTGGGGCGGCCGCCGGGCGGCGGTGCCGGCCGCCCGGTTCAGGGGGCAGGCGACGCGTCGTGGCGCCGCGCTGCCCGCGCGGTGCGGATCAGTGGATCAGTGGATCAGCATGCCGCCGTTGACGTCCAGCGTGACGCCGGTGAGGTACTTGGCCAGATCGGAGGCCAGGAACACCACGCAGCCGGCGACGTCGGCGGGCTCGCCGATGCGGTTCAGGGGGATCTGCTCCAGGATGCCCTTCATGCGGTCATCGGGGATCAGGCCCTTGTTGATGTCGGTGGCGATCAGGCCCGGGGTCACGGCGTTGACGCGGATGCCGTCGATGCCGAACTCACGCGCCATCGCGCGGCCCAGGCCCAGCATGCCGGCCTTGGCGGCCGAGTAGTGCGGGCCGCCCAGGATGCCGCCGCCGCGCTGCGCCGAGACCGACGAGGTGTTGATGATCGAGCCCGACTTCTGCTCGCGCATGGCCGGGATCACGGCCTGCGACATGTGCAGCATGCCGCGCAGGCTGACGTCCAGCACGGCGTCGTAGTCGGCGGCGCTGATGTCCAGCGTCTTGCGCGGCTGGGTGATGCCGGCGTTGTTGAACAGGATGTCGATGCGACCGTACTTGGCCAGGATCTCGGCCACGGCGCGCTCGCACGAGGCCTTGTCGACCACGTCGGCGACGACGCCCATGTGCTGCGGGCCCAACTGGGCGGCC
The DNA here is from genome assembly GCF_038066575.1 of Pseudaquabacterium rugosum. NCBI lineage: Bacteria > Pseudomonadati > Pseudomonadota > Betaproteobacteria > Burkholderiales > Sphaerotilaceae > Pseudaquabacterium > Pseudaquabacterium rugosum. Next base: position 96,672 of record NZ_JBBUTF010000012.1, read on the forward strand.
GCGCCGGCCGGGTCGGCACGCTCGAGGTCGGCGATGACGACGGTGGCGCCTTGCTCGGCCATCATCTTGGCGGTCGAGTAGCCCAGACCGTTCAGGCCGGCACCGCCGGTGATCAGGGCAATCTTGTTCTTCAGCAGCATGAGGGTGCTCCGCAGGATGTCGGTTGGGTGGGTGGGGTGGTTCGTCGCTGCCGAGGGCCGTCGAGGCCGGTTTCGCAGCGTGCGGGCCGCATTCTTCAAACGCCGGACCGGGGTCACAAGCGATGAAATTTCAGGCCGGGATGAAGAAGCGCCATGTTGCGCTGCAGCTCAGGGTAAATACCCCGTCATCCGCAGCCGGAAGGCTCAGAAAAGGTCGTAACTCCGTGGTAACCCGTCGACCTGGCGCCGCCATCCCCCCGGGAAAACAGGGGGTGGCGTGCCGGGGTCGGACCCCAGCTCGGGCTGGGGTTTCCGTCGATGGCGCAGCCGCGGCAGGGCCGCGCGGCGGCTCAGGACAGGTCGTCCAGCGGGACGGTGTAGCCGCGCATGACGGCCGAGTCATCCAGCCGGCCCCAGCCGCGCGCGCTGGCGCCGAGAAAGCCCTGGAAGGCCGCACTGGCCACCGGCGCGGGCATGCGGGCCGCGCGGCTGTCGTCCAGCACCAGGCCCAGGTCCTTGACGAAGATGTCGAGCGCCGAGGTCACCTCGTCCCAGGCGGCGCGGGCCATGCGCGGCCCGCGGTCACCCAGCATCCAGGAGTTGGCGGCACCGCTGCGCAGGATCTCCAGCGTGGTCTCCAGCGGCAGGTCGTGGTGACGGGCGAGCGCCATGGCCTCGGCCGCGGCGGCGATGTGCACGCCGCACAGCAGCTGGTTGATGACCTTCATCTGCGCGCCCTGCCCGGCCTGCTCGCCCATGACGTAGACGCGCCGCCCGAAGGCCTCCAGCACCGGCCGTGCCCGTTCGACGTGGGCCGGCGTGCCGGCACACATCACCGTCAGCGTGCCGGCCTGGGCGCCGACCTGGCCGCCGGTGACCGGCGCGTCGACCAGCCCCAGGCCGAGCGCCGCCAGCCGTGGCGCCAGCGCCTGCACATAGGCCGGCGCCATCGTGCTGCAGGTGATGACGGTGGTGCCCGGGCGCAGCCGGGACGCCAGGCCCCGGCGGTCCCCGTCGGCGCCCCCTCCCCCGTCACCGTCGCCGAACAGCACCGCCTCGGTCTGGCGGTCATCGACGACGAAACTGAGGATCACGTCGGCCCCGTCGGCCAGCGCCTGCGCATCGACCGCCACCGCGCCGCCCTGGGCACGCAGCCAGTCGCAGGCGGCGGCGCTGACATCGCGGCCGAGCACGTCGAAGCCCTTGGCCAGCAGGTTGGCGGCCACACCGCGGCCCATCGCCCCCAGCCCGACCAGGCCGACGACGGTGCGTGCACCGCGGTCCGGTGCGACGGCCACGGCGCGGGCCTCGCCGCCCGACGACGGCTGCGCGCCCGCGCTCACTTGACCGCCCGCGCCGCAGCGACGACCTTGCGCACGAACTCGCCCTGCGGGCCGGCCGTCCACTTGGCCAGCACCGGCTCGGTGGCCTTGACGAAGGGGGCCAGGTCCGGATGGTTGATCTGCACGCCCTTGGCCTTGAGCTCACCTTCGAGCTTCTGGTCGGACGCCAGCGAGGCCTGACGGTTGAACTGCGTGGCCTCGGCCGCGGCCTCCTGGATCGCCTTGCGGTCGTCGGCGCTCAGCTTGTCCCAGCTGCGCTTGCTCATCACGAAGGGCGTCATCTCGTACTTGTGCGCGGTCAGCGAGATGTACTTCTGCACCTCGTAGAGCTTGGACGACCAGATGTTCATCAGCGGGTTCTCCTGCCCGTCGACCACCCCCTGCTGCAGCGCCACGTAGAGCTCGGCGAACTTGATCTGCTGCGCGTCGGCGCCCAGCGACTGCATGATGTCGACCGTCACCGGATCGGGCGGCGTGCGCAGCTTCAGGCCCTTGGTGTCGGCGGGTGTGGCGATCGGCCGCACCTTGTTCGAGATGTGGCGGATGCCGTTGTCCCAGTAGCCCAGCACCACCAGGCCCTTGGCCTCGCTGGCCTTGGCCAGTTCCTGGCCGACCGGGCCGTCCAGCACCTTCCAGGCCGCCTGCAGGTTGGGGAACAGGAAGGGCATGCCGAAGGCCGCGTACTCGGGCACGACGTTCGAGATCGCGCCCTGGGAGTTGGCCGAGAAGTCGACCGTGCCGGTGCGCAGCGCGGTCAGCAGCGGCACGTCGTCGCCGAGCTGCGCGCCGCCGGCCACCTGCACCTCGATCCGCCCGTTGCTCCTGGCCTTGAGCAGCTCGGCGAACTTCAGCGAGGCCTCGTGCTTGGGGTTGCCGGGCGCGGCGTTGTGGCCCAGCGTCATCTTGGTCTGGGCGGCGGCCGTGGTGTGGGCGGCCAGCGCCACCGCGGTGAGGGCGAACGCGCCCAGCAGGCGGGTGAAGGTCTGCATGCTCTTGTCTCCTGGGCCTCGGGGGCCCTTGTCGTCGGTCTGGCCCGCGGGATGCGGGCGGGGTCTTCAAGCCCCGGTCATGGCCCTGCCGTGATGACGGAGGCGGCACGGCGGCCACCTCCGGTGTCGCGGCTCAGCTCACAGCCAGGACTTGATCTGCGCCACGATGGCCTCGGTCGAGATGCCATAGCGGTCGTGCAGGGTCGGCAGCGCGCCGGCATCCAGGAAGGCGTCCGGCAACGCGATCTGCCGGAAGGCCGGGTGGATGCCGTTGCGCATCAGCAGCGAGGCCACGGCCTCGCCCAGGCCGCCGATGGCGGCATGGTTCTCGGCCACCACGACCAGGCGGCCCGGCACCGCGCACTCGCGCAGCAAGGTGGCCTCGTCCAGCGGCTTGATGGTGGGCACGTGCAGCACGGCGACGTCGGCGCCACCGCCCTCCAGCGCCTTGGCCGCCTCCAGGCCGCGCATGGTCAGCAGGCCGCTGCTGATGATCAGCACCTCGCGGCCCCCGCGCAGCAGCTGCGCCTGGCCCCAGCGGAACTGGTAGCCGTACTCGTCGAGCACCACCGGCACCTGGCCGCGCAGCAGGCGCATGTAGACCGGGCCCTGGTGTTCGGCCATCGCCGGCACCACCTGCTCGATCTCGCGCGCGTCGCAGGGATCGATCACCGTCAGGTTCGGGATGCCGCGCATCATGCCCAGGTCCTCGGTGGCCTGGTGGCTGGGGCCGTAGCCGGTGGTCAGGCCCGGCAGCGCGCAGCAGATCTTGACGTTGAGGTTCTCCTCGGCGATCACCTGGTGGATGAAGTCATAGGCGCGCCGCGTGCCGAACACCGCGTAGGTGGTGGCGAAGGGCATGAAGCCCTCCTTGGCCAGACCGCCGGCGGCCGCCATCAGCAGCTGCTCGGCCATGCCCATCTGGAAGAAGCGCTCCGGATGGGCCTGGGCGAACAGGTGCAGGTCGGTGTACTTGGCCAGGTCGGCCGTCAGACCGACGACCTCGGGGCGCTGCTCGGCGAGCGCGACCAGTGCCTTGCCGAAGGGCGCGGCCCGGGTGGCCTGCCCCTCGCCGGCGATCGAGGCGATCATGGCCGAGGTGGTCAGGCGCTTGGTCGGGGTGGCGGCGGCGGGGGCCGCGGTCTTCGTCGGGGCGTTCATCAGCAGGCTCCTGCGGCGCGCTGGCCGGCGGCCAGGCGGGCGGCGAATTCGGGTCGGGCGGCGTCCAGCACGGCGATGGCCTGCTGCCATTCCGGCGGATCCACACGGATGAAGTGGTTCTTGTCGCGCGTCTCCAGGAAGGGCACGCCCTTGCCCATCAGCGTGTCGACCAGGATCACGCGCGGCTGGCCACCCGGCAGCAGACGCGCGGTGTCGAAGGCCTGCACCACGGCGGCCAGATCGTTGCCGTCGATGCGCTGCACATGCCAGCCGAAGGCCGCGAACTTCGCGTGCACCGGCTCGTAGTCGGTGACCTGCGCGGGCGGGCCGTCGGCCTGCTGACGGTTCAGGTCGACGATGCAGATCAGGTTGCCCAGGCGGTGGTGGGCGGCGCCGGCGGCGGCCTCCCAGGTCGAGCCCTCGTTGAGCTCACCGTCGGACATCGAGTTGTAGACGAAGGACTCCGAGCGCTTGAGCTTCAGGCCGAGCGCCATGCCCACGCCGATGGCCAGACCCTGGCCCAGCGAGCCGCCGGAGATCTCCATGCCCGGCGTGTAGGTGGCCATGCCCGACATCGGCAGCCGGCTGTCGTCGCTGCCGTAGGTCTCCAGTTCCTCGACCGGCAGGATGCCGGCCTCCAGCATCGCCGCGTACAGCGCGATCGCGTAGTGGCCGTGCGACAGCAGGAAGCGGTCACGGCCCTCCCAGGCCGGATCCTCGGGCCGCAGGCGCATCGCATGGCAGTAGGCGGTGGCCAGCACGTCGGCATAGCCCAGCGCCTGGCCGATATAGCCCTGGCCCTGGACCTCGCCCATCTGCAGGGCATAGCGGCGGATGCGCCAGGCCCGTTCGGCCAGGCGGTTCAGTTCTTCAGCGTTCATCGTCGTCGGCGGGGGCGCCGCGGTCGGTTCGGGATTCGATCGCCCCGGTCGGCAAGCAGACCGAGGCAGCGATGGCGGCGCAGTCTATGGACTTGACCCTGGCGTCTCAAACGAAGAAAGTTCAGCTTTCGATGAATTGAATTCATCTGAAGAACGCCACCCAGGACGGTGATCGCCCCGGACCGGCCCGCCTCAGGGAAGGTCCTGATGCCGCAGCCCCGTGCTGCGCGAGCCCCCATGCGCCAACTGCCCCCGCTCAAGGCCGTCCAGGCCTTCGAGGCCGCCGCCCGCCTGGGCTCCTTCGGTGCCGCCGCCGAGGAACTGCACCTGACGCCCTCGGCCATCAGCCACCAGATCCGCCTGCTGGAGGGCCGCCTCGGCCTGGGCCTGTTCCACCGCGTGCACCGCGCCGTGGTGCTGACCGACGCCGGCCGGCGCTATGCCGAGACGGTGTCGCAGGCCTTCGGTCTGATCGAGGCCGGCACCCGGGCCATCGAGCGCACCGACAAGAGCGACATCCTGACCGTGCACTCGGTGCCCAGCGTCGCCACCCAGTGGCTGATGCCGCGGCTGGCGCGCTTTTCCACCCGCTATCCCGACATCGACCTGCGCATCAACGCCTCGACCGACCGCATCGACCTGGCCGCCAGCGACGCCGACTTCGACATCCGCTACGGCCCGCTGCTGCCCGACACCGGCGTCAGCGTCGAGCCCTTCCCGGAAGAGGCCATCGTCGTGCTGTGCGCACCCGGCCACCCGCTGGCCACCAGCCCCGAACCGCGCACGCCCGAAGCGCTGCGCGGCTGCACGCTGGTGCATTCCGAGATCAACCTCTACAGCTGGCGCGACTGGCTGCGCGACCACCCGGGCGCACCGGTGGATCTGGCCCGCGGCCCGCGCTTCGACCGCTCCTTCATGGCCATCCACGCCGCGGCCGACGGCCTGGGCGTCGCGCTGGAAAGCCGCCTGCTGCTGCAGCGCGAGCTGGATGCCGGCCGCATCGTGCTGCCCTTCGGCAACGACGGCCCGCGCCTGGTCTGCCACCGTTTGCTGTGGCTGCGCACCAAGGCCCATCTGCCCAAGATGCGGGCGTTCCGGGACTGGCTGTTCGACGAGCTGGTGGAGGCCAGTCTGACGATGCAGGCACACCCCCCGCTTCAGGGGGACTGACCCTGCTCACGACAGGTGAGCGGCAGGGCAACGCGCCCGCACCTCAACACAATCGGACATTTCCGATCACGGTCCGGACACATGAGCGCCAGCCCTCCCCCCTCGGCCACGCGCCGCTACGACACGCTGGACGGTCTGCGGGGCGTCGCGGCCCTCGCGGTGATGGCCCACCACCTGACCCAGTCCAGCAGCGGCCCGCATCTGTTTTCAGGTGCCAGCCTGGCCGTCGACCTGTTCTTCTGCCTGAGCGGCTTCGTCCTGGCCGAGTCCAACCTGACGCGCTTGCTGCGGGACGGTGCGCTGGGCGACTTCGTCATCCGACGCCTGCTGCGCCTGTATCCGCTGCACCTGTGCGGGCTGCTGCTCGGCGCCACGGCCTTGCTGCTGATGGTGGACGGCGGCCGAACCAGCCTGCAGCCGATGCAGGCCTGGCTGGCCATCGGCCTGCATGCCGTCTACCTGCCGTGGCTGGGTGGCGGCACGATCACCGTCGGCCAGCACACCACGCCTCTGGCCGCCTTTCCGGTCAACGATCCGGCGTGGTCGCTGTGCTTCGAGATGGTCGTCAACCTCGCTTTCGCGCTGGTCGTGATCCTGGCCTGCCGACGCCAGTCCACGGCACAGCACGGCGCGCAGCCCTGGCGGGCGATGCGCAAGCTGCCGCTGTTCCTGCTGGCGCTGGCCGGCGCCGCCCTGCTCACGCTGTGGACCGCTCGCACCCACTGGGCGGCGCCGGGCTGGGGACCCGAGAACTTCATCGGTGGCGGCCCGCGCGTGGTCTGGGGCTTCTTCAGCGGTGTGGCCCTGTGGCTTCTGTGGCAGCGGGTGCGCGACCAAGTGCCGCGCCTGCATCCGGCCTGGCTGCTGGTGGCGTCGCTCGCGCTGTTCGCACGCGAGGTCTCGCCATCGATCTGGCTGCTGCAGACCCTGGTGGCCGTGCCGCTGCTGGTCCTGCTGGGTGCCGCCGCTCGGCCGGCGACACCGCGACTCGACCGGATGCAGCAGGGGCTGGGCTGGCTGTCCTATCCGCTGTACTGCCTGCATCTGCCCGCGCTGATGCTGGTGAACGTACTGACGGCCGGCCACCTGCCCTCGCCCGCCACCGTCGTGGCCGCCAGCGCGCTGCTCGGCATCGTGCTGGCCTGGGCCGCCGGCCGCTGGATCGACGAACCGCTGCGCCACCGACTGCAGCAAGGCCTGCAGCGCGCCCCGAAGCCGGCGGACCCGCCCCTGCGCCGCCGCGCCTGAGCGCACCGGAAAACACCCGGACGCGCAGGTCGCACCGACGCGGCTCGCGCGACGCACCTGTGGATCACCGCAAAGGCGGCAGGCCGTGGCTTTGGCATGATCGCGCTCCCGCGCCGTGATCACGCCCCCATGTCCCAACTGCCCCCGCTGAACACCCTGCTGGCCTTCGAGGCCGTGGCACGCCGCCGCAGCTTCGCGCTGGCCGCCGCCGAGCTGCATCTGACCGCATCGGCCGTCAGCCACCAGATCGCACGGCTGGAGGAGTTCCTGCGCGTCAAGCTGTTCGAGCGCGGCACCCAGGGGGTGCGCCTGACCAGCGCGGGGGAAAGCTATCTGCAGCGTGTGGCCGGCGCACTGGGGGCCATCGGTGCCGCCACCGACGACCTGCGCCAGGGCGTGCGCAACAGCCTGTACGTGCACGCCAGCCCCAGCTTCGCCAGCCTGTGGCTGATGCCCCGGCTGGCCGACTTCGCCCAGGCCTGCCCGGGCATCAGCCTGTTCCTCAGTGCCTCGCCGACGCACAGCGACTTCGCCCAGGGCCAGGTCGACATCGACATCCGCTACGGCGGCGCCACCAGCGCGCAGGACCTGACGATCGAGCCGCTGTTCGACGAACCCATCCTGCCGCTGGCCAGCCCGGCCTTCATCGAGCGCCACCGCCTGCGCGAGCCGTCCGAGCTGCTGCAGACGCCGCTGATCCAGAGCACGGTGTCACTGGTGCAATGGAGCGACTGGCTGCCGGCCCACGGCGTGACCCCGTTGCCCGACCGTTATGCGCTGCGCTTCGACCGCGCCCAGCTCGCCTTGGATGCGGCCATCCAGGGGCTGGGCGTGGCCCTCGAAAGCGCGGTGATCGCGGGCCCGCACCTGGAAGGCGGACGGCTGGCGCCGGTGTTCGACCCGGCGCAGGCCGTCGTCATCCGCCCCCACCAACTGGTCTACCCGCAGCGGCTCGCCCGCCGCCCGGAGGTGGCCGCATTCGCCGCATGGCTGCTGGACCGGGCCCGGGCCACGACGGGCATCGTCCCTCTGTCCGACGACCCGGACCGCCTCGGCGCTCCGGAAAATACGACGGGCCTGTCCGCAGCCTGAGGTCGTCAGGTGCGGGCAGGCCCGTCGTGAACGCCGCATCGAAGCGGCAGCGCCCCGGTGGGGCGCCTCTCAGGCGTCGCGGCGACGCACGGTCCCGTTCAGGATCCGGCGACCGCGTACGGCATGGCTCAGTAGCCGCCGCGGCCCCAGCCGCCGCCGCTGTTGCCACCGCCGTAGCCGCCGCCACCGCCGGTGCGGCGCTGGCCGCCGGCGCCACCACCGAAGCCGCCGGTGCGGGGCTCGGGCGGACGAGCGACGTTGACGATCAGGTTGCGGCCGCCGATGGCGTGGCCGTTCAGCGAACGGATGGCTTCCTGCGCCTCGGCGCCATTGGCCATTTCGACGAAGCCGAAGCCCTTCGAACGACCGGTGTCACGGTCCATCATGACCTTGGCCGAGTTGACGGTGCCGAAGGCGCTGAACTGCTGTTCCAGTTCGTCGCCAGTGACGGTGTAGGGCAGATTGCCGACGTAGAGCTTGTTGTCCATGGAGGATCCTTGAGGGGGAAGAGGCGGTTGCCGATGCAGGACCGGCGGGAGACCGCGAGGGGTAGAAGGCGTCTGCGGGGCCGTGGCCAGGTCGACGCCGGTTGTGCCCGGGGGGATGGCGAGAGGCGGCGGTTGCCGACTCAGGCCGTACCGGACGTGGCCTGCAGGCAGTCCGCCTGCTGGTCGGCCGCGTAGCGCAGCGCGTCGTGCGCGCTGTCGAAGACGGGGATGAAGCGCCAGATTCGATCGTGGCTGCCGCGGCCCAGGCCGCTGCGGATCGACAGAGACGCGCTGTAGCGCCCATCGGGCTGCTGGCGGCTCAGGGCGGAGAGCTGGAAGCGTCCGACGCGCCAGCTGCGGGCCTCGGGGCCCGGTGCAAGAAGAGAGATCAGGGGCATGAGCACGCACCCGGCGGAGTGCCGGATGCAGAGCCGGCGATCCAGGTCACCCGCAGGTGGACGGTGGCTCGTCGGCAGAACACGGACCAGGACCCGGCGGACAATGTCGCCCGCATGAACATGCGGACAGCCGGGATCAGAACGCAGAAAAAGCTGGCCCGTACAGGCAGCCGGTACCCCGAAGGACATCGACGCTGCAGCAGGTGCGGACCGGAGCGCCACGAGGGGCGGTCGATCCACCTTCAGCCGTCCGCGCTCAAGGGCACGAACGAAAGAAGCGGTGATGGTAGCAGCTTCCAGCCATTCGTGCCGTAAATGAAGGCCCCTGTTTCAGGCAGCCCCGTCCGCGGTGCCGGGCACCGGGTTCGCCGTGGCAGGCGCCACGGCGGCATCACCGTCGTCCGGAGCCGCTGCGTCGTCCGCCGTGTCGAGACCGCTCGCCTTGCGCTGCGCCTTGTCTTCTTTCTTGCGCTTCTTCTCCAGTTCGCGCTGGCGCTTCTCGAAGGCGTAGTTCGGCTTGGCCATGGCGGGGGAGCTTTCTGCAGTTGAAGATCCCCGCACCATAACCGAAAGCACACACCGTCATCCGGCGATCGGGCCCCACGATGCGTCCGGACTCAGGCGAGACGGCAGCGGGCGAACTCCGCCCCTTGGGCGATGACGAAATCGCGCAGGGCCGCATGGACACCGGACAGCTGCGTGTCACGCCGCTGCACCACGCACCAGTCCACCCATTTCGGCAGATCGACCATGTCCAGCACGGCGATGCGCCCGGCCTCGAGCTCGACCTGGAAGGTGTGGGCGCTGAGAAAGCTGATGCCCATGCCGCACATGACGGCCTGCTTGATGGTCTCGTTGCCAGCCAGTTCCAGGCTGGCCCGCACCTGGATGGCCTGGCTCTGGAGCAGGTGCTCGAGGAACTGGCGTGTCGCGCTGCCCGGCTCGCGGAAGATGAAGTGCTCATCGCGCAGATCGGCCCACCGCAGGCGGCGGTGGCGGGCCAGCGCATGCTGCGGTGACGCGACGATGCAGTGCGGATTGCGGGCGAAGGTGGTGGCCTCCAGATCGGCCTCGGACGGCGGGTAGCCGGTGATCGCGATGTCGAGCTGATGCTCGCCCAGCATCGAGAGCACCTCGTCGCGGCGCGCCACCGTCAGTTTCAGCCGCACATCCGGATGCCGTTGGCTGAACGCATGCAGCAGCTGCGGCGCGAAGTAGTGCGCGCTGCTGACCACCCCCAGATGCAGCAGGCCCCGCAGACCCGCGGCCCCCCCGGCACCGGCCTGGCCGGCCGGCCCGTAGGCCGCCAAGGCCTCTTCGGCGGCGCGCACCTGACCGGCGATCAGGCGGGCATGCAGCAACAGCTCGCGCCCGGCGTCGGTCAGGCGCTGGCGTCGGCCCGGCTCGAACAGCGCCGTGCCCACCTCGCTTTCGAGCTGGCGGATCTGCATCGAGACCGCCGGCTGGGTCAGCCCGAGCGACTCGGCGGCGCGGCTGAAGCCGCCCTGGGACGCCACGGCCTCGAACACGCGCAAGGCGCGCAGATGCAGCGCGCCGCTCATCGGCGCCCCCGACACGACGAACGGAGGCGGCCCACGGCCACCCCGAGGCCGGGCGGCGTGCCGGCGGACGCCTGGGAATAACCCCGAGGATTGGCGCCTGTGTCCCCGCTGGGCGGCCCACCACGCTGCGCCCACCACCGAGGAATGGCCATTGACGGGCGCGGTCCAGGCCCTCGGATCAACCCGCACACCATAAATCAAATTGATGGAGTGAATCAGATTCCATCAATTGTGCCATCGGTCGCCCGCCCTTACGCTGCGCCCCGTCGTGGATGACATCGCTGTCATCCGTCGCAGGCGCAGCGGCTTCGTCCGGCTCCGCCTGTCACCGTCCGCCACTTCCGCCGCCACCGACCGCACCATGACCTCTGCCTCCGCCCTTCCCTTCCCGCGCTGGGACGACGCCCGCACCGCCGGCATGGACGAGCCCGCGCTGCTGCTCTACCGCAGCAACCTGCTGGGCTCGGACCTGCGCATCACCAACTACGGCGGCGGCAACACCAGCGCCAAGATCACGCAGACCGATCCGCTGACCGGCCAGCCGGTCGAGGTGCTGTGGGTCAAGGGCTCGGGCGGCGACGTCGGCTCGATGAAGCTGGACGGCTTCTCCACCCTCTACATGGACAAGCTCAAGGCGCTCAAGGGCCTGTACCGCGGCCTGGCCCATGAGGACGAGATGGTCGGCTACCTGCCGCACTGCACCTTCAACCTCAACGGCCGCGCGGCCTCGATCGACACGCCGCTGCACTCGTCGCTGCCCTATGCGCATGTCGACCACATGCATCCGGATGCGGTGATCGCCATCGCCGCGATGGCGAATTCCGAGGCCATCACCCAGCAGGTCTTCGAGGGCACGGTGGGCTGGATGCCCTGGCTGCGCCCGGGCTACGAGCTGGGCCAGCAGCTGGCCGCCTACAACGCCGCCCACCCGGGGCTGCGCGGCATCGTGCTGGGCGGCCACGGCCTGTTCAGCTGGGGCGACAGCAGCAAGGCCTGCTACGAGAACACGGTGGACCTGATCCAGCGCGCCCAGCAGTGGTTGGAGAAGGAGCGCACCGCGCGCAAGGTGCCGATCTTCGGCGGCGCCGCCGTGCAGACCCTGGCCGACGCGGAGCGCGACGCCACGCTGGCGCGCGTGCTGCCGGTGCTGCGTGGACTCTCCGCTGAAGGCGGAACCAACAAGTTGCTGCACCTCAACACCTCGCCCGAGGTGCTGGAATTCGTCAACTCCAAGGACCTGGCGCCGCTGGCGGCCCTCGGCACCAGCTGCCCCGACCACTTCCTGCGCACCAAGATCCGCCCGCTGGTGGTGCCCGAGGCCGTCTACACGCTGAGCGGCGCCGAGCTGAAGGCGAAGCTGGGTGAGCTGCTGGCCGCCTACCGTGCCGACTACGCCGCCTACTACGAACGCTGCAAGCGCGGGAACAGCCCGGCGCTGCGCGACCCGAACCCGGTCGTGATCCTGCTGCCGCGCATCGGCATGGTGACCATCGCCAAGGACAAGGCCACCGCCCGCATCGCCGGCGAGTTCTACGTCAACGCGATCAACGTGATGCGCGAGGCCAACGCGGTCGACCAGTACGTGGGCCTGCCCGAACAGGAGGCCTTCGACATCGAGTACTGGCTGCTCGAAGAGGCCAAGCTGCAGCGCATGCCCCGCCCCAAGCCGCTGGTCGGCAAGGTGGCGCTGGTGACGGGAGGTGCCGGCGGCATCGGCCGGGCCATCGCCAAGCGTCTGCTGGCCGAAGGCGGCTGCGTGGTGCTGGCCGACATCGACCCCGAAGCGCTGGACAGCGTGAGCGCCGAGCTGGCCCAGGCCCATGGCAAGGACCACGTGCGCGGCGTGCGCTGCGACGTGACCGACGAGGCCAGCGTGATCGCCGCCTTCGACCGCGCGGCCATCGAGTTCGGCGGCGTCGACATCCTGGTCAGCAATGCCGGCATCGCCAGCGCGGCGCCGATCGACGAGACCAGCCTGGCGCTGTGGAACCGCAACCAGAGCATCCTGGCCACCGGCTACTTCCTGGTCGGCCGCGAGGCCTTCAAGCAGATGAAGGCCCAGGGCACCGGCGGCTCGATGGTGATGATCGCCAGCAAGAACGGCATGGTGGCCAGCGCCCAGGCCACCGCCTACTGCGCGGCCAAGGCGGCCGAGATCCAGTTGAGCCGCAGCTTCGCGCTGGAAGGCGCGCCGCTGGGCATCCGCAGCAACGTGGTCAACCCCGATGCGGTGATCCGCGGCTCCAAGATCTGGACCGGCAAGTGGAGCGAGGAACGCGCCGCCGCCAACAAGATCGACGAAGGCGACCTGGAGGCCTTCTACCGCGACCGCAGCATGCTCAAGCGCAGCGTCTTCCCCGAGGACATCGCCGAGGCGACCTACTTCTTCGCCGCCGAGCACCTGAGCGCCAAGAGCACCGGCAACATCCTCAATGTGGACGCCGGCAACTTGGCGGCATTCACCCGATGACCCACCCCCGTAGCGGGCAAGCCCGCTCCCCCTCAAGGGGGCGCCGCCAGCGGCCCGGCAAAGCCGGTTCCGCGGCGTCTGCCGGCTAACAGCCCGACCTGAATAACGTTTCATGCAGGGAGACACGATGTCCTCCACCCAACACCTGATCGACCCGGCACTGATCGCCGCCGAGAACGACAAGCTGCAGCCGGCGATGACCAGCGACTACGCCCACCTGGGCGAGCAGTTAGCCCGCCGCGGCATCGACATCGAGGCCGTGCGGGCCCGGGTCGCCGGCTTCGGCGTGGCGATTCCGAGCTGGGGCGTGGGCACCGGCGGCACGCGCTTCGCCCGCTTCCCGGGCCAGGGCGAGCCGCGCCACGTGTTCGACAAACTGGCCGACTGCGGTGTCATCCAGCAGCTGGGCCGCGCCACGCCCACCGTCAGCCTGCACATCCCCTGGGACACCTGCAACGACTGGTCGGAGCTGCGCCAGACGGCCACGGCCTGGGGCCTGGGCTTCGACGCCATCAACAGCAACACCTTCAGTGACCAGAAGGGCCAGGCGCACAGCTACAAGTTCGGCAGCCTGAGCCACACCGATGCGGCCACCCGTGCCCAGGCGGTCGAGCACAACCTGGCATGCATCGCCATCGGCGAGAAGCTGGGCAGCAAGGCGCTGACGGTGTGGGTCGGTGACGGCAGCAACTTCCCCGGCCAGCAGCACTTCCGCCGCGCCTTCGACCGCTACCTGGACAGCGCACGCCAGATCTATGCCGCGCTGCCGGGCGACTGGCGCATGATGCTGGAGCACAAGATCTGCGAGCCGGCCTTCTACAGCACGGTCATCCAGGACTGGGGCTCCAGCTTCCTGGCCGCGCAGACGCTGGGCCCCAAGGCGCAGTGCCTGGTCGATCTGGGCCACCACGCGCCCAACGTCAACATCGAGCTGATCGTCGCGCGGCTGATCGCCGCCGGCAAGCTGGCCGGCTTCCACTTCAACGACAGCAAGTACGGCGACGACGACCTGGACGCCGGCAGCGTCTCGCCCTACCGCCTGTTCCTGGTGTTCAACGAGCTGGTGGCCGCGGCCCACGAAGGCGTGGCCTTCGACCCGGCCTACATGCTGGACCAGAGCCACAACGTCACCGATCCGATCGAGAGCCTGATCACCAGTGCCGTGCAGGTGCAACGCAGCCACGCCCAGGCCCTGCTGGTGGACCGCACCGCGCTCGACGCCGCGCAGGAGGCCAACGACGCGATGACCGCCACCCATCTGCTGAAGGCGGCCTTCCAGACCGACGTGACGCCGCTGCTGCAGCGCGTGCGCGCCGACGCCGGCGGCGCCATCGACCCGGTGGCCACCTACCGCGCCAGCGGCTGGCGCCAGAAGTGCGCGGCCGAACGGCCGGCGGTGGCAGGCGGCACGGGCGGCATCGTCTGAACGTTTCCGCCCGGCGGCCGGAAGCCTCCCGGCCGCCGCCCTTCCCCCCAGAGGACGCACCGCCACATCCATGGCCGCAGACTTCACCCCCTCCCACACCCCGGCCGAGCTGCATGCGCTGATCGCCCGGCTGACCCACAACCTGGTGCACATCCGTGACACCAGCGGTCAGTTCCTGCTCAAGCTCGACGACGGCCGCGTCATCGACACCAAGGGCTGGAACGACTGGGAATGGACGCACGGCATCGGCCTGTACGGCCTGCTGCGCTACCACCAGACCACGCACGATGCCGGTACGCTGGCCATCATCGAGCGCTGGTTCCAGGACCGCTTCGCCCACGGCACGCCGACGAAGAACGTCAACACCATGGCGGCCTTCCTGACGCTGGCCCATCTGTACGAGCGCCAGCCCGACAGCCGCTGGCTACCCTACCTCGACACCTGGGCGGAATGGGTGATGCACGACATGCCGCGCACCGCCGAGGGCGGCCTGCAGCACATCGTCTTCAACAGCGAGAACCCGCAGCAGCTGTGGGACGACACGCTGATGATGTGCGTGCTGCCGCTGGCCAAGATCGGCCAGGTGCTGGGCCGCCCGCACTACATCGAGGAGGCCAAGCGCCAGTTCCTGCTGCACATCCAGTACCTGAGCGACCGCGAGACCGGACTGTGGTTCCACGGCTGGACCTTCGACGGCCGCCACAACTTCGCCCGCGCCCGTTGGGCCCGCGGCAACTGCTGGATCACGATGGTGATCCCGGAGTTCCTGGAGCTGCTGGACCTGCCGCCGGGCGACGCGCTGCGCGAGCATCTGGTCACCGTGCTGCAGACCCAGGCCGCCGCGCTCGCCCCGCTGCAGCACGACAGCGGCCTGTGGCACACCCTGCTCGACGACCCCGGCTCCTACCTGGAAGCCTCGGCGGCCGCCGGCTTCGCCTTCGGTCTGCTCAAGGGCATGCGCCGCCGCTACCTCGGCCGTGAGCACCTGCCGGTGGCGCTGAAGGCCCTGGCCGGCGTGATCCGCCACATCGATGCCGAGGGCGAGCTGCGCCAGGTCTCCTTCGGCACCGCGATGGGCCACGACCTGCAGTTCTACCGCGACATCCCGCTGACCTCGATGCCCTACGGCCAGGCCATGGCCATCATGGCGCTGACCGAAGCGCTGAACCACCACCTCTGAGTCCTGCCGACCGGAGAGGAGACCCCCCATTCCACCGTGGCGTCGCGGCCTGCTGCCGCGCACGACACGGCACCGAGCGCCGACGGACCTGCCTGACGCAGGCCGCGGCCCCATCGACGTCCCCAAGGGCCGGCCTGCGTCCGGTCCCGAACCGCGGGCACTGCCACCCGCGGCGCACCTGACAACCGCCCCACGGAGACAAGACCCATGACCCTGACCCGTCGCGATCTGCTCGGCCACGCCGGCACCGCCCTCGCCCTGTCGGCCGCCGGCCTGCACACGTCCGCCACCGCCCAGGCCGCCCCGGTCACGCTGCGCTTCTCGTGGTGGGGCGGTGCCGAGCGCCACCAGCTCACGCTCAAGGCCATCGAAGCCTTCGAGGCCCGGCATCCCGGCATCAAGGTCAAGGCCGAGTACGGCGGCTACGGCGGCTATCTGGAGCGGCTGACCACGCAGATGGCCGGTGGCTCCGAGCCCGACCTGCTGCAGTGCGACTGGGGCTGGCTGCCGATGTTCTCGCGCGACGGCAAGGGCTTCGCGGACCTCAACGCCCATCGTGCGGTGATGTCGCTCGACCAGTTCGCGCCCGATGCGCTGCGCATCGGCACCCTGTCGGGCAAGCTCAACGCGCTGCCGGCCGCCTTCACCGCGCGCGTCTTCGTCTGGAACCGCACGGCCATCGACAAGGCCGGCCTGAGCATCCCGCGCAGCTGGGACGATCTGTTCGCGATGGGCCCCAAGGTCAAGGCGAAGCTGGGCGACAAGGCCTACGCGCTGGACGGCGACAGCTACGACCTGCTGCTGCTGGCCCATGCCTATGCGATGCAGGCCCATGGCCAGCCCTATGTCAGCCCGACCGAGCCCCGGCTGGCGATGAGCGAGGCCGGCCTGCGCGAATGGGTCGGCGCCTACAAGCGGCTGGCCAGCAACAACGTCTGCGTGCCGGTGCCCTACCGCACCGCCCTCGGTGGCGCGGACAAGCCGACCGAGCAGCAGCCGGACTGGGCCAACGGCAACTGGCTGGGCTACTGCGCCTGGGACTCGGCCACCCGGCTGCGCGCCGGGGCGCTGGCCGCCGGCCAGACGGCCGAGATCGGCGAGTTCCTGACGCTGCCGGGCGCGAAGTCCAGCGGCGTGTTCGCCCGCGCCTCCATGGTGCTGGCCGTCAGCCGCAACAGCAGGCAGCCCGAGGCCGCGGCCCGCCTGCTGAACTTCCTGCTGACCGACGAGGCGGCCGCCCGCATCCTGGTCAACACCCGCGGCATCCCGATGGCCAGCGGCCCGCTCAAGCAGCTGCTGCGCGACGGCCGCATGGGGCCGGCCGAGCTGCAGGCCTTCCAGCAGGTCAAGGCGCTGCGCGAGTCCGGCCGCATCCCGCCGGCCTCACCGCATTTCGAGAACGCCCGCATCCAGCAGCTGATGCGCACGGTCTTCGAGCAGGTGGCCTACGGCCGCATCAGCGATGCCGACGCCGTGCGTCGCCTGAAGGATGAAGGCACACAGCTGCTGTCGCGCATGCGCCAGCCCGAGGCCTGAGGAACCGCGACCACGACGCCCGTGCACACCGGAGCCCGCACCGCCACCCCGGCACCTCACTTCGCCCGTCACCCACCGGCCGCAGCACCGCCTGCTGCATCCGTTTCCGGGATCCGGTCCCCGGCCTGACGCCGACGGACCGCCCCACCCACCGCCCCACCCGAGGAGACAGACATGAACAACCGCCGCACCACCCTGAGCCTGGCCCTGGTCGCCGCGCTCGGCGCCTTCAGCGCCGAATCCGCCATGGCCGCCGACAAGATCGCGCTCGTCGTCAAGAGCCTGGGCAACGGCTTCTTCGATGCCGCCCACCAGGGCGCCCAGGAAGCCGCCAAGGAGCTCAAGGACGTCGAGATCATCTACACCGGCCCGGCCAAGGCCACGGCCGAGGGCCAGATCGAGGTCATCAACACGCTGATCGCGCAGAACGTCAAGGCCATCGTGATCTCGGCCAACGACCCGGACGCGCTGGTGCCGGTGCTCAAGAAGGCGATGAGCCGCGGCATCAAGGTCGTCTCCTTCGACTCCAGCGTGCGCAAGGACGGCCGCCAGATGCACCTGGCCCCGTCGTCGAACGCGCTGATCGGCCAGAAGCTGGTGACGATGGCGCAGGACGCCGTGGGCAAGACCGGCGAGATCGCCGTGCTGTCGGCCACCGCCCAGGCCACCAACCAGAACATCTGGATCGGCGAGATGAAGAAGGTGCTGGCCCAGCCCGCCTACAGCGGCCTGAAGCTGGTCAGCGTGGTCTACGGCGATGACCAGACCGACAAGAGCTACCGCGAGGCCCAGGGCCTGTTCAAGAGCCATCCGAACCTGAAGGCCATCGTCGCCCCGACGACGGTGGGCGTGGCGGCCGCGGCCAAGGCGGTGCAGGACGAGAAGAAGGTCGGCCAGATGTTCGTCACCGGACTCGGCCTGCCGTCGGAGATGGCCGGCCACGTCAAGAGCGGTGCGGTCAAGAACTTCGCGATCTGGAACCCGATCGACCTCGGCTATTCGTCGGTGCACGCGGCCTATGCCTTCGTCAAGGGCAAGGCCAAGGGCCAGGCCGGCGAGAAGATCTCGCTGGGCCGCGTCGGCACCGTCACGCTGGACAAGGACAACGAGGCCGCCATGGCCGAGCCCTTCACCTACGACGGCAGCAACGTCGAGAAGTTCGCCAAGTTCTTCTGATCCCGGCCTGACGCCTGGCCTGATGTGCTTCCCGACATGACCGAATCCACCTCACCGCTGCTGAGCCTGCGTGGCATCCACAAGCGCTTCGGCCCCACCCATGCGCTGCGTGGCGTCGACCTCGACCTGGTGCCCGGGCAGGCCCTGGCCCTGATCGGCGAGAACGGCGCCGGCAAGTCCACGCTGGTCAAGACGCTGACCGGCGTGCACCAGCCCGACGAGGGCCGCATCCTGCTGGACGGCCAGCCGCTGCGCTTCGCCGACACGCAGGCGGCGCAGGCCGCCGGCGTGGTCGCGGTGCACCAGGAAACGGTGATGTTCGAGGAGCTGACGGCGGCCGAGAACATCTTCATCGGCCGCCCGCCGATGAAGGGTCCGAAGCTGCCCGGCCTGCGCGTGATCGACTGGGCGACGATGAACGCGCGGGCCCAGCAGGCGCTCGACCAGGTGGGCGCCGGCTTCGCGGCCACCACCCCGGTCAAGCAGCTGAGCCTGGCCCAGCGCCACCTGATCGAGATCGCCCGCGCGCTGTCGCAGAACGCCCGCGTGGTGATCCTGGACGAGCCCACCGCCGCGCTGTCGCAGTCGGAGATCCGCGACTTCTACGGCATCGTGCGCGGCCTCAAGGCCCGCGGCGTGGCGGTGCTGTTCATCACCCACAAGTTCGACGAGCTGTTCGCCGTCTGCGACCGCTACGTGGTGCTGCGCGACGGGGCCTCGGTCGGCCATGGCCGGATGGCCGAGGCCGACGAGCCCGGCCTGGTGCGCCTGATGGCCGGCCGCGCGATCGAACAGATCTACCCCGAGGTGCGCAGCCAGCCCGGCCAGACCGTGCTGCAGGTGCGCGGCCTGTCGCACCCGACCGAGTTCCATGACCTGAACTTCGAGCTGCGGCGCGGCGAGATCCTGGGCTTCTACGGCCTGGTGGGCGCCGGCCGCAGCGAGGCCATGCTGGCGCTGATGGGCCTGAACCCGCAGGCCCGCGGCGAGATCCGCATCGACGGCCAGCGCGTCGAGATCCGCGATCCGGCCGACGCGATCGCCGCCGGCCTGGCCTGCGTGCCCGAGGAGCGCCAGCGCCAGGGCGGCATCCTGGCCTTCTCGGTGCGTCACAACATCAGCCTGGCCGCGCTCGCCGGCCCGCGCCACGCGGTGCACGGCCGCTACAGCCGCGGCCCCTGGCTGGCCGCCGATCAGGAGGGCGCGCTCGCGGCCGGCCTGATCGAGCGCCTGTCGATCAAGACCGCCTCGCAGGACACGCCACTGTCCGGCCTGTCCGGCGGCAACCAGCAGAAGGTGGTGATCGGCAAATGGCTGGGCCTGCAGCCGCGCGTGGTCATCCTCGACGAGCCGACCAAGGGCATCGACGTCGGTGCCAAGCAGGCCGTCTACCGGCTGATCGCCGAGATGGTCGAGCAGGGGCTGGCGGTGATCCTGGTCTCGTCCGAGCTGCCCGAGGTGATGAACCTGGCCCACCGCATCGTCGTGATGAAGCGCGGCCGTCAGGTCGCCGAGTTCACGCGTGAGGCGGCCGATGCCGAGACGGTGGTGGCCGCGGCCTCGGGCCTGCAACTGACCCGGCCGCACCTGGCCGAGCCGGTGCACGACGCCGTGGCCCCGCGGCCGTCCACCGACGGCCCCGCCGGGGCCGCCCTGGCCGCCTGAGCCCGCCCCTCATGTCCGACGCCATCGCCTGAATCGATCCCATGTCCACTGCCCCGACCCGGCCCGCCGGCCCACCCCGCCTCGCCCTGCGACGCGAATGGGTGCTGGCGGCCATCATCCTCGCCATCGCCCTGGCCGTCGGCCTGCGCGCCCCGGTCTTCCTGACGCTGCGCAACGCGCTCGACATCGCCAACGATTCGGCCATCCTCGCCATCCTGGTCATGGGCCAGATGCTGGTGCTGCTCACGCGGGGCGTGGACCTGTCGGTGGCCTCCAACCTGGCGCTGACCGGCATGCTGGTGGCCCTGCTCGGCAAGGCCGTGCCGGCCCTGCCGTTGCCGGGGCTGATCGCCGCCGCGCTGGCCATCGGGGCGGCACTCGGCTGGCTCAACGGCTGGCTGATCACGCGCTTCCTGCTGCCGTCCATCGTGGTGACGCTGGGCACGATGTCGGTCTACCGCGGCGCCATCTTCGTGGCCAGCGGTGGCGCCTGGGTCAATGACCAGGACGTGCATCCGCTGATCAAGGCGCTGCCGCGCGACACGCTCGCCGGCCTGCCGATGCTGGTGTGGGCGGCGCTCGCCGTCATCGCCTTCAGCGTCTGGCTGCTGCGCTGGCGGCGTGAGGGGCGCGAGCTCTACGCCTACGGCGGCAACCCGCATGCCGCGCTGTATGCGGGCATCCCGGTGCGCCAGCGCCTGGTGCTGGCCTACACGCTGTCGGGCGCATTGGCCGGCCTGGCCGGGCTGCTGTGGGTCGGCCGCTACGCGATCGCCTTCACCGAGCTGGCCTCGGGCTTCGAGCTGACGGTGATCGCCGCCTGCGTGATCGGCGGCGTCAGCATCGGCGGCGGGGTGGGCACGGTGGGCGGCGCGCTGCTGGGCGTGCTGTTCATCGGCGTGGTCAATGCCGCACTGCCGGTGATCCAGGTCTCGCCGTTCTGGCAGCAGGCGATCGCCGGTGCCGTCATCCTCGTCTCGGTGGCGCTGAACGCGCGCTCGCAACGCAGCGCCGGCCGCCAGATCCTCGAACCCCAGGAGCGCACCGCAGCGCCCGTCACCCCTGCCCACGGAGCCGCCGCATGAAAGCCTTCGCCACCTGGGAACGTGTGCTGGTCGGCCTGGTGCTGGCCGTCTACCTCGGCTTCGGCAACGCGATCGACGGCTTCCTATCGCCGTACGCGCTGGCCGACAGCACCACCAACATGTCGGAGAAGGCGCTGATCGCGCTGGCGATGGCGCTGCTGGTGATCGCCGGCGAGATCGACCTGTCGATCGCCGCCATCATGGCCCTCAGTTCGCTGGCCATGGGCACGGCGATGCAGGCGGGCGCCGGTGCGCCGGGCATGCTGGCCGCGGCGCTCGGCACCGGCATCGCCTGCGGCGCACTCAACGGCTGGCTGGTCACGCGCTGGCAGCTGCCGTCCATCGTGGTGACCATCGGCACGCTGTCGCTGTACCGCGGGCTGGCCCAGGTCGCGCTCGGCGACCAGGCCATCACCGGCTACCCGGAATGGCTGAGCACCTGGGGCAACGGCACGCTGGGCGATCTGCTGGGCATCGAAGGCATGATCGTGCCCATCGAGTTCGGCGTCATGGTGATCGCCGTCATCGGCTACGGCCTGCTGCAGCACCGCAGCGTGCACGGCCGGCGCATCTACGCGATCGGTGCCAATCCGGTGGCCGCACGCTTCTCCGGCATCGCCGTCGACCGCTACCGCATGGCGCTGTTCATCGGCGCGGGCATGATGGCCGCGCTGGCCGCGGTGCAGCTGACCGGGCGCATCGGCAGCACCCGGCCCAACCTGGCCTCGGGCTGGGAGCTGGAGGCGGTGACCATCGTCATCCTCGGCGGCGTGGCCATCGAAGGCGGGCGCGGCAGCATCATCGGCGTGCTGCTGGCCACCATCCTGCTGGGCAGCTTCACCTTCGCCCTCGGCATGCTCAACGTCAGCGGCATCGTGATGGCCATGGTCGTCGGCGCGCTGCTGGTCGGCGCGATGGTGCTGCCGCGCTGGGCGCAGTACGGCGCCTGGCTGCGCGCGCTGCGCCGGCCCAAGTCGACCGGCACCGCGGCCGGCAACGCGGCCTGAACCCGCATGGCCTGAGCCGATGCGCCCGCACGCCGGGCGCCGGGATCTTCCACCCAACACCCATCCTGCGCCCCATGTCCGCCCCCATCCTGCCGGCCGCGACTGAAAAGTACGCCTTCCGCATGTTCCTGAACCCCGGCGCGGTCGACGAGTACAAGCGCCGCCACGACATGATCTGGCCCGAGCTGGTCGCGCTGCTCAAGGACAGCGGCATCGCCGACTACAGCATCTTCCTGGACGAGCCGACGCACACCCTGTTCGCCGTCCTGCGCCGCATCCCCGGCCACACCATGGACCGCCTGCCCGAGCACCCGGTGATGCGCCGCTGGTGGGCCCACATGGCCGACCTGATGCGCACCCACCCCGACGGCGCCCCGGTGGCCGAAGCCCTGCCCTGCCTGTTCCACCTGGACTGATGCCCGCGATGGCCCGCAGCCTGCCCCCTGATCATGCCGGCACCCGGCGCCGTGCGCTGTCCCGCCCGGCCAGCCGGGAGACGACGTCCGCCGCCGTGCCTCCGGCCTCCACGCCGGACACCCCGGACACCCCCGGCCCCGCGGCCGCGCCGCCCCGCGCGCTCGGCAGCACGCTGGTGCTGGACATCGGCAAGAGCAACGCCAAGCTGCTGCTGATCGATGCCCAGGGCGCCGAGCTGTGGCACGCGCAGTGCCCGAATGCCTCGGTCGACTGGACGCCACCGGACAGCCCTGCGGCCGACGGCTACCGGGCCCTCGGCGTGCAGCGTCTGGGCGACTGGATCGACGGCGCGCTGCGCGCCCTCGGCCCCACGCTGACGGCCGCGCAACAGCCCGCCCGCCTGATCACCACCACGCACGGCGCCGCGTTCTGTGCGTTGGGTGACGACGACCTGCTGCTGCCGCCGATCGACTACGAATGGGACGGCTACGGCGACGACACGCCGGGCTTCGAGGCCTCGCTGGCCAATTTCGGCCACCACGGCACACCGCCGCTGCCGCAAGGCCTGAACGCCGGCCGCCAGCTGGCCTGGCTGCAGCGCCGCCACGCGGCCCGCCTGCAGGGCCTGCGCCACTGGTTGCCCTATCCGCAGTACTGGGCCTGGTGGTTCAGCGGTGCGGCGCGCAGCGAGGTGTCATCGCTCGGCTGCCACACCGGCCTCTGGGCCCCTGAACACGGCCGTTACAGCGACTGGGCCCAGGCCGCGGGCCTGGCCGCCCGCTTCGCGCCCCAGGCCCAGGCCTGGGAGACGGTGGGCCGGCTGCGCCCCGAACGGGCCCGGGCCTGGGGACTGTCCGCTGAACTGGAGGTGCTGGCAGGCGTGCACGACAGCAACGCCTGCCTGGCCCGCCACCTGCGGCACCACCCCGACGCCACCGTCGTCTCCAGCGGCACCTGGACCGTCATCATGGCGCCCGGCGCGCCGACGGCCCGCCTGGTGCCCGAACGCGACGAGCTGGTCAACGTGGCCGTCGACGGCCGGGCCGTGCCCACCGCACGGTTCATGGGCGGACGCGAGTTCGCCGCCCTGTGCGCCGGCGCCGATCCCGCACTCGCCACCGAACAGAACCTGTCCCGCGTGCTGGCCGAAGGCTGGAGCGCCCTGCCCGCCTGGGCCGACAGCGGCGGGCCCTTCCTGGGCCAGCGCGGCCAGATCCTGCGCCACGGCCAGGTGCAGGCCGGCGGCATGGAAGCCATCCGCCAGGTGCCGACCGAGCTGCGCCCCGCGCTGGCCGCGCTGTACTGCGCACGGGTCATCGCCCTGCTGATCGGCGAGCTGGCCGGGCAGCGCGCGGTCGACAGCCCGGTGATCCTGGAAGGACCGTTGGCGCACAACCCGGCGTGCTGTGCGGCCCTGGCCGCGGCGCTGCATCCGCGACCGCTGCTGCGGTGCACGGATCCGGTGGAGGGGACGGCCCGCGGGGCGTGGCTGCTGGCGGGCTGGACCGCGGAAACGACAGCGTCCAGCGCCGGACCGGCGCATCCGCTGCAGCGGATCGCGGCGGCGGAAGGCGGACCGGCGCAGGCGCTGTCGGCCGATGCGCAGGCGTGGCTGGCGCTGGTGTCGGGCTGACGGTCGAGGGCTGATGGCTGATGGCTGACGGCTGACGGCCAAGGGCCGAGGCAACGCGCCTTGCGGCCTGCACCGTCACGCGGACAGGCGTGCCCGCCGCTGCACGCACCTTGATACCGCGTGCCATGGTGCGACCCGGGCACTCACTCGCCCTCGTCCGTCCCCTCTGACGGAATGCTGCCCAACAACTGGTTCAGCTCGTCCAACGCGCCATAGAAGCGGTCGATGAACTCCGCCCCGATGTGCGCTTCGATCGCGGCATAGGCGGCCTCGATCTCGGGCGCCATCCGGCGTGCCAGCAGGTGACTCCGCTCGGTCAGGGTCACCATCACGCGGCGCTGGTCCTGGGGCAGGCGCTCGCGCTGCACCAGATCCAGGTCGTCCATGCGAGCCAGCACGCCGGCCAGGCTGGGGCTGGAGATGCGGCAGATGGCGCCGATCTGGCGCGGCTCCATCGGGCCGTGCTCCAGCAGCGCGCGCACGATGCGCCATTGCTGCTCGGTGATGTCGTGCGCGTTCAGGATGGGCCGGAAGCGGGCCATCACGCCCTCGCGCGCCTGCAGCAGCAGCAGCGGCAGGTTGCGGTGGCGGAAGGTCGATGGCGCCACCACCGGGGCCGGGCCGCCGGCATCGTGCGGCGCCTCGGCCGCGGGGCTGTCCATCGCCGCGGACGTGCGCGCGACGGCACGGCGGACGGCTGGCCGGGCATCGGACGGTGCGGCGGGCTTGGGGCTGCGGGCTCTGGGCATGTCGGGGCAGGGCCGCACCAGGCGGCCGGGGCTCGGGGCGGAACGCGCCGGGGGCGGGCGCCCGGCAGGTCCGGTGTGTCGGGCGTGTCCGGACGGACGTTCACATCTTAGCGAACGCCACGCACGGCGACGGACGCGTCGCGTGACGGCCCCGCCACCACGGCCGTCGTGAGCCGGTCCGCGCGCCCTGCGGCAGGTCACGCCGACCGCCCGCCGCCCGGCGACACCAGAGCCCCAGGGCCGCCCCGGTTGACACACTCACATCTTAGCAATTAGATTGCTCATGTCTTAGTAATTGAAGCCATGAGCCTGCACCCTGACCCGATGTCCGCGCCCCTGCCCCGCCTCAGCGGCGTGGTCTACAGCGCCCTGCTCAACGATCCGCGCCAGTTGAGCGCCCTCGGCGATGCCCTGCATCAGCCGCCCTACAAGGCGCCGCCCCGGCACCCGGTGCTGGCCGTGCGCCCGCGCAACACGCGCGCCGCACCGGGTGAGGCGATCGCCGTGCCGGCCACCGGCGTGCGCACCGGCGCCTGCCTCGGTCTGGTGATCGGGCGCACGGCGTGCCGGGTGTCGCCACAGCAGGCACTGGCCCATGTGGCCGGCTGGCTGCTCGGCAACGACCTGTGCCTGCCGATGGACGGGCCCGGCCGCCACTACCGCCCGGCCGTGCGCCAGATGGCACGCGACGGCTTCTGCCCGCTGTCCGCACCGGTGCCGGCCACGGCCCTCACCGATCCGGACGACCTGCCGCTGACGCTGCGGATCGACGGCCAGCCCGTCTGGGAAGGCCGCACCGGCGGCCGCATCCGCAGCGCGGCCCGACTGCTGTCGGAGGTCAGCGGCTTCATGACGCTGAGCCCCGGCGACGTGCTGCTGCTGGGCATCGCCGCCGATGCGCCGGTCGCCCTGCCGGGCCAGATGATGAGCATCACCGCACCCGGCCTGGGCCGGCTCGACAACCCGCTGGTCGAGGAGACGGCATGAACCGCCCCACCCAACGCACGGCCCGCGTGGCCTGGGACGGCGCGATCCACACCGCCACGCCGCTGCCGGCGGCCGCAGGCGAGGACGACACCGCACGCATCCGGCTGGCCGACGGCCGCGTGATCGACGGCCACCAGGCCGTCTGGCTGCCGCCGTTCGAGGTCGGCACGATCATCGCGCTCGGCCTCAACTATGCCGACCACGTCAAGGAGCTGGCCCGGGAGCTGACCGTCACCGCCAAGGACGAGCCGCTGGTCTTCCTCAAGGGCCCGGGCAGCCTGATCGGCCACCGTGGCCACACCCGGCGGCCGGCCGGCGTCGCCTTCATGCACTACGAGTGCGAGCTGGCGGTGGTGATCGGCCGCACGGCGCGGCGGGTGCCGCCCGAGCACGCGCTCGCGCACGTGGCCGGCTACACCGTGTGCAACGACTACGCGGTGCGCGACTACCTGGAGAACTGGTACCGCCCCAATCTGCGGGTGAAGAACCGCGACGGGGGCACGGTGCTGGGCCCCTGGTTCGTGCCCGCCAGCGAGGTGCCCGACCCGCAGGCGCTGACGCTGCGCACCCGTGTCAACGGCCGCATCACCCAGCAGGGCCGCACCGCCGACATGGTGCACGGCGTGGCCGAGCTGATCGCCTACCTGAGCGGCTTCATGACGCTGCAGCCGGGCGACGTGATCCTGACCGGCACGCCCGACGGCGTGGTCGACGTGCAGGCGGGTGACACCGTGCGCTGCGAGATCGACGGCATCGGCGCCCTCGACAACACCTTGCTCGGCGACGCGGCCTTCGGCCTTGCGGACAGCCCGGCGACGGCCTGAGCCGCGCCCGTCCAGCCCTTCGGGCCATCCCATCCCTCCCGCGCGGGTGTGGCGTCGCCCACGCGCCCGTGCCTCGGGCCGCCACGCCTCGAGCGCCGACGCCCGCACCCTGAACCCAACCGGAATCCCCATGCGCATCCAGCACCTGATCAACGGCCAGCGGGTCGACAGCCGCGAGACCTTCGTCACCGTCAACCCCGCCACCCAGGCCCCGCTGGCCGAGGTGGCCGCCGGCGGCACCGACGAGGTGAACGCCGCCGTGGCCGCCGCCAAGGCGGCCTTCCCCGCCTGGGCCGGCCGCCCGGCCACCGAGCGCGCCGCCCTGATGCGCAAGCTCGGCGAGCTGATCACCCGCCACGTGCCCGAACTGGCCCGCACCGAGACCCAGGACACCGGCCAGTCCATCAGCCAGACCGGCAAGCAGCTGGTACCGCGCGCGGCCGACAACTTCCACTACTTCGCCGAGATGTGCACGCGGGTGGACGGCCACACCTACCCCACGCCCACGCACCTGAACTACACGCTGATGCACCCGGTGGGCGTGTGCGCGCTGATCAGCCCGTGGAACGTGCCCTTCATGACCGCCACGTGGAAGGTGGCCCCCTGCCTGGCCTTCGGCAACACCGCGGTGCTGAAGATGAGCGAGCTCTCACCGATGACGGCCGCCCGCCTGGGCGAGCTGGCACTGGAGGCCGGCATCCCGGCCGGCGTGCTCAACATCGTGCACGGCTACGGCCGCGATGCCGGTGAGCCGCTGGTGGCCCACCCCGATGTGCGCGCCATCAGCTTCACCGGCTCCACCGTCACCGGTGACCGCATCGTGCGCAGCGCGGGCCTGAAGAAGTTCAGCATGGAGCTCGGCGGCAAGAGCCCCTTCGTGATCTTCGCCGACGCCGATCTGGAGCGCGCGCTGGACGCCGCGATCTTCATGATCTTCTCCAACAACGGCGAGCGCTGCACCGCCGGCAGCCGCATCCTGGTCCAACGCACGATCTACGCGGACTTCGCGGCGAAGTTCGCCGAGCGGGCGAAGCGCATCACCGTCGGCGATCCGCTGGACGACAGGACCATCGTCGGCCCGATGATCAGCCCGGCCCACCTGGCCAAGGTGCGCAGCTACATCGAGCTGGGCCCCAGGGAAGGCGCCACGCTGCTGTGCGGTGGCGTGGACCGCCCGGCCTACGCGCCGGCCCTGGCCGGCGACCTGAGCAAGGGCAACTTCGTCTGGCCCACGGTGTTCGCCGATGTCGACAACCGCATGAAGATCGCGCAGGACGAGATCTTCGGCCCGGTGGCCTGCCTGATCCCGTTCGAGGACGAGGCCGATGCCATCGCGAAGGCCAACGACATCGCCTACGGCCTGTCCAGCTACGTCTGGACCGAGAACATCGGCAAGGCCCACCGCGTGGCCGCCGGCATCGAGGCCGGCATGTGCTTCGTCAACAGCCAGAACGTGCGCGACCTGCGCCAGCCCTTCGGCGGCACCAAGGCCAGCGGCACCGGCCGCGAAGGCGGCACCTGGAGCTACGAGGTCTTCCTGGAGCCGAAGAACGTGGCCGTCTCGATGGGCAGCCACCACATCCCGCACTGGGGCGTGGCCTGAGCACCGCCCGTCCGTCCTGCACCCGTACCGGAGACACCCCATGGGACGCCTTGCCCTGACCGCCAAGATCACCCACGTGCCGTCGATGTACCTCAGCGAGCTGCCCGGCCCGCGCAAGGGCACCCGCGCCGACGCCATCGAGGGCCATCAGGAGATCGCCCGCCGCTGCCGTGAGGCCGGCGTCGACACGCTGGTGGTGTTCGACACCCACTGGCTGGTCAATGCCAGCTACCACGTCAACTGCGCGCCCCACTTCAAGGGCATCTACACCAGCAACGAGCTGCCGCACTTCATCGCCAACATGGCTTTCGAGGCGCCCGGCAACCCGCAGCTGGGCCAGTTGCTGGCCGAGACGGCCAACGCGATGGGTGTGGAGACGCTGGCCCACCCGGACACCAGCCTGGCCCCCGAGTACGGCACGCTGGTGCCGCTGCGCTACATGAACGCCGACCAGCGGTTCAAGGTCATCAGCGTCTCGGCGCTGTGCACCGGCCACTACCTGAACGACAGCGCCCGCCTGGGCTGGGCGATGCGCCGCGCGGTCGAGGACCACTACGACGGCACGGTGGCCTTCCTGGCCAGCGGCTCGCTCAGCCACCGCTTCGCGCAGAACGGCCTGGCCCCCGAGTTCGCGTTCAAGATCTGGAGCCCCTTCCTGGAGCGCCTGGACCACGACGTGGTCGGCATGTGGGAACGCGGCGAATGGGCCGACTTCTGCGCCATGCTGCCCGAGTACGCGGTCAAGGGCCATGGCGAGGGCTTCATGCACGACACGGCCATGCTGCTGGGGGCCCTGGGCTGGAGTGACTACGACGGCCGCGCCGAGGTCGTCACGCCCTACTTCGGCGCCTCGGGCACCGGCCAGATCAACGCCATCCTGCCGGTCACGCCGCAGACCGGCGGCGCCATCCCGGCGGCCCAGGCCAGCGCGGCCACCGGCGCGCGCCCGGAATCACGGCTGTGATCCGGCCCGTCCTGTCCTGAACGCCGGCCCGACACCCCAGCAGCCATGCCCCACCTCGTCATCCTCTACACGGCCAACCTCGACCGGGCCTTCGACGGCGCACCGCAGGGCGCCGACATCGGCGGCCTGTGCGGCGCCCTGGCCGACGGCATGCGGGCCCAGCGCGACGAGGCCCACCGGCCCGTCTTCCCGCCCGGCGGGGTGCGCGTGCTGGCCTACCCGGCCACCCACTGGGCCGTGGCCGACGGCGGTGCGGCCGGCCGCGCGGCCGGCGGCAGCGGCGACTACGGCTTCGTCTACCTGAACCTGCGCATGGGCCGCGGCCGCAGCCCGGCCGTGCACCGGCAGGTCGGCCAGGCCCTCGGCGCCATCGCCCGTGCCCATCTGCAGCCGCTGCTCGACCACGGCCAGCTCGGCCTGACGCTGCAGATCGACGAAGGCCCCGAGGTCTACGACGAGAAGACCAGCTCGCTGCACCCGCTGTTCGCACGGCCCTGAGCGCCCCCGCACGGCCACGCTCCGGCCCCTGTCCGACACCCCTCATTCCGCCTCCCATGCTGCCCCACGACACCATCCAGGCCCTGGCCCGCGAGCTGCGCCAGGCCCGCGGCACGCGCACGCCGCTGCGTCACTTCTCCGCCCGCCATCCGGGCATGACCATCGAGGACGGCTACGCCATCCAGCGCGCCTGGGTGGCGCTGGAGCTGGCCGCCGGCCGCACGATCAAGGGCCGCAAGATCGGCCTGACCTCGCGCGCGATGCAGCTGTCCAGCCAGATCACCGAGCCCGACTACGCGCCGCTGATGGACGACATGTTCTTCGCCGCCGGTGGCGACATCCCCATCGAGCGCTTCATCGCACCGCGCGTCGAGGTGGAGCTGGCCTTCATCCTGAACCGCGACCTGAAGGGCCCCGGCATCACCGTGTGCGACGTGCTGCGCGCCACCGACTACGTGGTGCCGGCCATCGAGATCATCGATGCCCGCATCGAGCAGTTCGACCGCGAGAGCGGCAGGCCGCGCAAGGTCTTCGACACCATCAGCGACTTCGCGGCCAATGCCGGCATCGTGATGGGCGGCCGGCCGGTCAGGCCCGATGCGGTGGACCTGCGCTGGGTCGGCGCGATGCTGCACAAGAACGGCGTCATCGAGGAGACGGGCCTGGCTGCCGGCGTGCTGGGCCACCCGGCCACCGGCGTGGCCTGGCTGGCCGACAAGATCGCCCCGTACGACGAATGCCTGAAGGCCGGCGACGTGGTGCTGGCCGGCAGCTTCACCCGGCCGACGCCGGCGGCCGCCGGCGACAGCTTCCATGTCGACTACGGCCCGCTGGGCAGCGTCGCCTTCCGCTTCGTCTGAGGGGCCGGGCTCACCATGCAGATCCCCCGCAACACCTTCCGCGACGCGCTGCGCGCCGGCCGGCAGCTGATCGGCCTGTGGGTCGGCCTGGCCGACGCCAATGCGGCCGAGGCGCTGGCCACCACCGGCTACGACTGGCTGCTGCTCGACGGCGAGCACGCACCCAACGACCCCCGCACGGTGCTGGAGCAGCTGCGCGCCGTCGCGCCCTACGGCGCGCAGCCGGTGGTGCGGCCGGTGCAGGCCGATGTCGCGCTCGTCAAGCAGTACCTGGACGTCGGCGCGCAGACGCTGCTGGTGCCGATGATCGACACGCCGGCACAGGCCGCCCGCATGGTCAGCGCCATGCGCTACGCGCCGCACGGCATCCGCGGCATGGGTGCGGCCCTGGCCCGCGCCTCACGCTGGAACCGCATCGACGACTATCTGGCCCGCGCGGACGAGCAGATGTGCCTGCTGGTGCAGGCCGAATCCGTGCAGGCGATCGAGCAGCTGGCGGCCATCGCGGCCACCGACGGGGTGGATGGCGTGTTCTTCGGCCCGGCCGACCTGTCGGCCTCGATGGGGTTGCGCGGCCAGCCCCACCATCCGGACGTGCAACGCACCATCCTGGACGGCATCGCCACGGTGCGGGCCGCCGGCAAGGCCGCCGGGGTGCTGAGTGCCGACGTGGCCACCGCACGGCGCTGCCTGGAGGCCGGCGCGCAGTTCGTCGCCATCGGCGTCGACACCAGCCTGCTGGTGCGCGCCGCGCTGCAGCTGCGCGAGCAGTTCGCCGACGTGCGCGGCGGCCTGGACGGGCTGCCGCCGCAGGCCAGCGGCGCCGCGCAGGCGCAAGAGCAGATGCCGACCACCGCCACGGCCGCCAGCAGCCCCTACTGAGTCCCCCTGCCTCGACATCCAGGCGGCCTGCCGCACGGGGCGGGTCGGGCCGCCGCATGCCCAGACCGCCCCCACCGGCGCCCCGCGCCCGACAGGAGACCCTGATGTCCGAAGCCATGCCCGCCCCGCAGCGCCGCCGCCTGCTGACCCTGGCGCCCGCCGCAGCCCTCGCCACCCTGGCCACGCTGGCCATCCCCGGGGCCGCACGGGCCGCCGACGACAAACCGATCGAATGGGTGGTCGGCATGGCCGCCGGTGGCGGCTCGGACGTCGTCGCCCGCACCGTGGCCGATGCGATGGGCCGGCAGCTGGGCCGCACCATCGTCGTCAGCAACAAGCCCGGTGCCGCGACCAACATCGCGGCCGACCACGTGGCCAAGTCGCGCGACCCCGAGCACATGCTGCTGACCGGTGACTTCGCCACCCTGGCCAGCAACCCCTTCCTCTACGGCCGCCTGCCCTACAACGCCGACCGTGACCTGAGCAGCGTCGGCCTGCTGGTGCGCTTTCCGCTGATCGTGGTCGTTGGCCCGCAGCATCCGGCCCGCAGCTTCAAGGAGCTGGTGGCCTGGATCAAGGCCCAGCCGCCGGGGGTCAGCTTCGGCTCGCCGGGGGCCGGCACGCCACATCACCTGGCCACCGAACTGCTGCTGCGCCAGCTCGGCCTCAAGGGCAACCATGTGCCCTACCGCGGCGCGGCACCGGCCCTGCAGGACGTGGCCGGCGGCCAGCTGCCCTTCATGCTGGTGGAGTCGGCCGGTGGCATGGCGCTGATCGGCAGCGGCCGCGTGCGCGCGCTGGCCGTCTCGACCGCCCAACGCATGAAGACCCTGCCCGAGGTGCCGACCTTGCAGGAGCAGGGCGTCAAGGGCTTCGAGGCCTTCGCCTGGCAGGGCCTCTCGGCCCCGGCCGCCGCGTCCGCGGCCCACATCGCCCGCCTGAACCAGGCGCTGCGCGCCGCGCAGGACAGCACCTTCGTCAAGGCCCGCTTCCAGGCGCTGGGGGTCGAGGTGCTGTCGTCCACGCCGGAGCAGATGCAGCGCTTCGCGCTGGCCGAGCGCCAGCGCTGGGGCGCGCTGATCAAGGAACTCGATCTCCGGCTGGACTGACACCCCACCGCCCACCCCACCCCCCTGACTGCGCATCCCCGACATGAGCCCTCCGACCCTGAACGACCCCACCCTGCTGCGCGAGCGGATGCTGATCGACGGCCACTGGTGCGCCGCCGATGACGGCCGCATGGCCGACGTCACCGATCCGGCCACCGGCGAGCGCCTGGCCCGCGTGCCCGATGCCGGCGCCGCCGAGACCGCACGGGCGATCGCCGCCGCCGAGGCCGCCTTCCCGGCCTGGCGCGGCCGCACCGCGGAAGAGCGCGGCCGCATCCTGCGCCGCTGGTTCGAGCTGATGCTGCAGCACCAGGACGACCTGGCCCTGCTGATGACCCGCGAGCAGGGCAAGCCGCTGGCCGAGGCGCGTGGCGAGATCGCCTACGCGGCCTCCTACATCGAGTGGTTCGCCGAGGAGGCGCGCCGCGTCTACGGCGAGGTCATCCCCAGCCCCTGGCCCGACAAGCGCATCGTCGTCACCCGCGAGCCGGTGGGTGTGTGCGCGGCCATCACGCCCTGGAATTTCCCGGCGGCGATGATCACCCGCAAGGTGGCGCCGGCCCTGGCCGCCGGCTGCACCATCATCGTCAAGCCGGCGATGCAGACGCCGCTGTCGGCGCTGGCCATGGCCGAGCTGGCGCTGCGCGCCGGGGTGCCGGCCGGCGTCTTCAGCGTGGTCACCGGCTCGGCCACCGCCATCGGCGGTGCGCTGACGGCCAGCCCGGTGGTGCGCAAGCTCAGCTTCACCGGCAGCACCGGCATCGGCCGCCTGCTGGCCGCGCAGTGCGCGCCGACGCTCAAGAAGATGTCGCTGGAACTCGGCGGCAACGCGCCCTTCATCGTCTTCGACGACGCCGATCTGGACGCCGCCGTGCAAGGCGCACTCGCCAGCAAGTACCGCAACAGCGGCCAGACCTGCGTCTGCGCCAACCGCCTGCTGGTGCAGGCCGGCGTCCACGAGGCCTTCGCCGACAGGCTGAGCGCCGCCGTGGCCGCGCTGCCCGTGGGCAACGGGCTGGAGCCGGGCGTGGCCCAGGGCCCGCTGATCGACCTGGCGGCGCTCGAGAAGGTCGAGGCGCTGGTGGGCGATGCGCTGGCGCGCGGCGCCACCGCCACCGTCGGCGGTGCCCGCCACGCCCTCGGCGGCACCTGGTGGCAGCCGACGGTGCTGACCGGCGTGACGCCCGACATGAGGATCGCGCAGGAGGAGATCTTCGGCCCGGTGGCCCCGCTGCTGCGCTTCGAGACCGAGGCCGAGGCCATCGCGCTGGCCAATGCCAGCGAATCCGGTCTGGCCGCCTACTTCTACGCGGGCAACGTCCAGCGCGTCTGGCGCGTGGCCGCCGCCATCGAGGCCGGCATGGTGGGCATCAACACCGGCGTCATCTCGACCGCGGTGGCGCCCTTCGGCGGCATCAAGCAATCGGGCATGGGCCGCGAGGGCTCGCTGCTGGGCATCCACGAGTACCTGGACACCAAGTACCTGTGCATGGCCTGAACGCCTGAAGGTCGCCACGCCGGCATGCCGGCGTGGCGGCGTGGTGCCGGGCCCGGGCGCCACAGGGCGTGGGCCCGCCGCCCCACCGCTCAACTGCCCAGGTAGCTGCGGGTCAGGATCGCGGGCTGGTCGATCAGGTCCTGCGAGGCGCCGGCCCAGGCCATGCGCCCGCGCACCATCACGCCCGCCTGGCGCGAGATGGACAGCGCCAGCGTCGTGAACTGCTCGATCAGCAGCACGCCGGTGCCCGCGGCCGCCACCTCCTGCAGCAGGCCCGCCAGGCGCTTGACCACCAGCGGCGCCAGGCCCAGCGAGAGCTCGTCGACGATCAGGTAGCGCGGGCGACACAGCAGCGCCTGCGCCACCGCCACCATCTGCTTCTGGCCGCCGGACAGCGCGCGGCCCGGGGCATCCAGCTTGGCCTTGAGCTCGGGCAGGCGCTCCAGCACCTCGTCGATGGCGCCGCGCACCTCGGCCGCCGGGCGCTGGGTGGCGCCCACGCGCAGGTTGTCCAGCACGCTCAGCTCGCCCAGCAGGCGGTGGCCCTCGGGCACGACGGCCACGCCGAGGGCGCGCACGCGGTCCGGGCTCAGGCCGGCCAGCGGCTGGCCGTCGACCGTCACCTGGCCGGAGTCCAGCGGCAACGCGCCAGCCACCGCCATCACCAGGCTGGACTTGCCGGCACCGTTGGCGCCGACCAGGGCGGTGATCTCGCCCGGACGGGCGACCAGATCCACCCCGTGCAGCACGCGCTTGCCACCGCGCGCCAACACCAGATTCTCGATCCGCAACATCCTCAGGCTCCCAGGTAGGCGCGGCGCACGTCCGGATCGGACAGCACCTGCGCGGTCGGCCCCAGCGCCAGCCGGCGGCCGAAATCCATCACCAGCGTCTGCGGGCAGGTGGCGGCGATCAGGTCCACGTCGTGGTCGATCAGCAGCACCTGCGCGCCGCGGAAGGCCTGCACGCCGCGCAGCGCGGCGCGCAGCAGCGCCGACTCCCGCTCGTCCAGGCCGGCGCCCGGCTCGTCGAGCAGCAGCAGCCGCGGCCGCCCCACCAGCGCCTTGGCCAGCTCCAGCATGCGGCGCTGGAACAGGTCCAGCGCCCGGCCCGGCGTGGCGGCCTCGGCGGCCAGGCCGGTGTAGTGCAGCACCTCGGCGATCTCGTCGGCGACGCTGGCCCGTGGGTGGCGGCGCTCGGCGGGCACGTGGTCGAGCACGGCACGCACGTTGTCCCACACCGTCAGGTCCTCCACCACCTGCTCGGTCTGGAAGCTGCGGCGCAGGCCCCAGCGCACGCGCTGCAGCGGGCCGAGCGCCAGCAGATCGGTGCCATCGATCTGCACCCGGCCGCTGCGCGCGGTCACCAGCCCGCTCAGCAGATTGACCAGCGTGGTCTTGCCCGCGCCGTTGGGGCCGATCAGGCCGCACACCGGCGCGTCCAGCTCGGCGCTCAGGCCATCGATGGCCTTGAGGCCGCCGAACTGCACGGTGATGTCCTGCAGGCGGATCATGCGCGGCCTCCGCGGACGAGGGTGCGCAGCCGCTGCAGGCCCTGCAGCCACTGGCCGGCGATGCCCTGCGGCGCCGTCACCAGCGCATGCAGCAGCGCCGCACCGAAGAAGACCTGGGCCAGGAAGCCGTTGACGCCCCACTCGGTCAGCAGCGCCGGCACCGCGCGCAGCAGCAGCCCGGCCAGCACGGTGCCCAGCCAGTGCCAGGCCCCGCCCACCACGGTGAGCGCGAACAGCATCACCGATTCACTGGCGCCGAAGGCGCGCCCATCGAGCTGCCCCACCCCGCCGGCCAGCAAGGCCCCGGCCACCCCGGCACAGAAGCCGGCCAGGCCGAAGGCCCAGCTCTGGTAGCCCAGCACCGAGACGCCGGCCCCGGTGGCCACCGCCTCACCACGGCGGATCAGCGCCCAGGCGCGGCCCGGCCGCGTGCAGCGGTGCCACTCGATCAGCGCCAGCACCGCGCCCAGCCACGCCAGCACGCAGACCAGATAGGCCGCGTCGTCCTCGGCCCAGCGCGGGCGGGCCATCATCAGGCGGCCGGTGCCTTGCGCCTTGCCCAGCCAGCCGGGACCGCCATCGGGAAAGCCGGTGGCGCTGACCAGCACCTGGTAGCCACCCGCCATCATCAGGGTCACCAGCGCCAGGTACAGGCCCTTCAGGCGCAGCGCCGGCAGACCGGCCACCATGCCGGCCACGCTCGCCAGCACACCGGCGGCCAGGACGCACAGTTCGAACGCCAGGCCGAAGCCCAGCGACAGACGCAGCGCCACCCAGCCGCCCACGCCCACCAGCGCGAACTGGCACAGGCTGACCAGCCCCAGCTGGCCATAGAGCAGAGCGGCGCCCGCCACGGCCACCGACAGCGTCAGCGCGGACGTCAAGGTCTTGAGCCAGTAGCTGTTGCACAGCCAGGGCAGCAGCACGGCCAGCGCCAGCAGCGTGACGGCCAGCCCCAGGTGCTGGCGCCGGCGCGCGCGGGCATGTGCGCCGAGGGCAGGCCCGATGGCCTGCAGCGGCAGGGCCGCGGAAGTCAGGGTCGACATCAGGCTTTCCGGGTCGTGTTGCGGAAGAACAGGATGGCGCCGAGCGCCACCAGGAAGGGCACGGCCGTGCGCAGCGGCGCGACACCGGGCAGCAGGATGGCCACCGCCTCCAGCACGCCGATGAGCACGCCCGCGGCCACCGTCACCGGCAGCGACTGCAGCCGCCCGACGATGGCCGCCGCGAAGGCCGGGATCACCAGGAAGGTCAGCAGCGTGGGCTGCAGGCGCACGATGTTGGCCAGCAGCATCCCGCAGACGCCGGCGAAGGCCCCGCTGAGCATCCAGGCCAGCGTGTCGACGCCGATCACGTCGACGCCCAGCACCGCGCTCAGGCCCCGGTCATCGGCCAGCGCGCGCATGCGCAGGCCCACGCGGGTGCGCGCCAGCAGCGCGCCGACGGCGGCCATCATCGTGACGGCCGCCGCCAGGCCCAGCACGCGGGTCCAGGTCAGGCGCACGTCGCCCAGTTCCAGGCCGTCGGCATCGGTGGGCAGCACCAGGCGGCGCGGGCCCTCGCCCCAGCCCCATTCGGTCAGGCCCATCAACATCAAGGCCAGGCCCAGCGTGGCGATGCTGCGGATGGTGACCTCCCGCTGCGACAGGCGCGGCGCCAGCAGGCGGCCATAGGCCAGCGAGATCACGGTGGACACCGCGATCGCCGCGCCCCAGGCCGCGGCCTGGCTGCCCTCGTCCTGCAGGATGGACCAGGCCACATGGGCGCCCACCGCACCGATGGCGCCGAAGGCGAAGTTCAGCACGCCCGAGGCGCGGAACAGCACGACCAGGCCGACACCCGACAGCGCGTAGACCGCACCGATGCCGAGCCCGGAGACGACGAAGGGCAGCACGAGGTCCATCGCTCGGTCCGTCCGTCGCTCACAGGCCCAGGCGCTTCTCGTCGGCGCGCACGTCGGCCAGCTCCGGCTCGTCGGCCGTCAGGCAGCCCGGGGCCGTCAACGCGAACCCGCCATCGCTGACACGGGCGATCGGGCCGCTGATGTTGGCGTTGTGGCGCGCGCCCTCGCCGACGTAGAAGGGCTTGCACAGGATGTCGCTGCGGAAGCCCTTGACCTGCCGCAGGGCAGCCGTGACCTTGGGCCGGTCCAGCGTCTTCGGGTCCAGCTTGAGCAGCGCCTCGGTCGCGATGCGGGCGGCCAGGTAGCCGGCCTGGGCGAAGCTGTCGCGCGGTGCCTTGCGGTCGGCATGAGCGGCCATCACCGCCTTCCAGTTGCTGTTGTCGGCACCGCCGGACTCCACCGGCATGAACTCCAGGTGCAGGTCCAGCGCCTTGTCCCAGGCCTTGCCGATGGCCCGCGGCACCGAGGCGTCATAGGCCGGCGTGGTCGACGCGAAGCGGATCCTGCGGTGCAGGCCCTGCTGCTCGGCGGCGGCCAGCAGCGGCACCATCACGCCCTTGGGCAGGTTCAGGATGATGGCGTCGGGCTTGCCGGCGGCGGCCTGCAGCATCACCGAGGTGGCATCCGCCGAGGCCGGATCGATGGCCAGCGTCTCGACCGTCACGCCCCGGCCTGCGCCCCAGGCCTTGGCCCCTTCGCAGGCCCAGTTGCCCAGGCTGGGGATGTTGGGGATGATGCAGACCATCTTGCGGGCCTTCCAGGTCTGCGCCATGTGGGCGGCCACCAGCGTGGCCGACACCCGCGGGCCCGTGTTCACCGGGGCGTAGTTCTTCGAGAAGAAGCACTCGCGCGGCACGCCGACACCGGCGATCACCATCACGCCCTCCTGTTCGTAGAGGCGGGCATTGGCGCCGCACTCGACGAAGCTGGAGTTGCCGACCATGGCCAGCACCTTGCGGTCGCGCACCAGCTTGCCGGCGACCTGGACGGCCGTCTCCGGGTTCCACTGGTCATCGGCGACGATGTAGTCGATGGGCCGGCCGTGGATGCCGCCGTTCTCGTTGACGCACTTGAACCAGGCGGCGGCCGCGGCGGCCGATGCGCTGAAATCGTCGGGCCCGGTGCGGCCGACGACCGCACCGATCGGGATCGGCGCGCCGGTGGCCTTCTGGCCGTTGGACAGGCCGCAGACGGGGCGCACCGCGGCGGGCGCCGGTGCCGCAGCGGGTGCGGCCGAGGGCGGCTGGCTCTGCGCCTGTGTGGACGCGCTGCCCAGCAGCGTCAG
Source organism: Pseudaquabacterium rugosum (assembly GCF_038066575.1). Classification (NCBI taxonomy): domain Bacteria; kingdom Pseudomonadati; phylum Pseudomonadota; class Betaproteobacteria; order Burkholderiales; family Sphaerotilaceae; genus Pseudaquabacterium; species Pseudaquabacterium rugosum. The sequence continues at coordinate 135,414 of NZ_JBBUTF010000012.1, forward strand.
TGCCAGCGCGGCGCCGGCGGCGGCACGGCGGGCCAGGTGAACGGTACGGGTCATGGGGTATCTCCTGTGTTCTGATGTCAGATCGGTGGGCGGATGCGGCATGCCGCTCAGACCGCCATGCACACGCTCTTGAGTTCGGTGCAGCTCTCGACCGCGGCGCGGCCCAGGTCCTTGCCGACACCGGAGCGCTTGACGCCGCCCAGCGGCAGGTTGTTGTCCAGCATGTTGTGGCAGTTGACCCAGACGGTGCCGGCCTCCAGCCGCGGGATCAGCCGGTGCACGGCCGACAGGTCGTCGGACCAGATGCTGGCCGCCAGGCCGTAGGGCGAATCGTTGGCCAGGCGCACCGCCTCGTCGACGGTGTCGAAGGGCTGGGCGCAGACCACCGGGCCGAAGATCTCCTCGCGCACCGCGCGCATGCCGGCGTTCACGTCCACCAGCACGGTGGGCTGCACGAAGCAGCCGGTGCTGCCGTGGCGGCGGCCACCGGTCAGCACGGTGGCGCCCTCCTGGCGGGCGCTGTCGATGCACGCCAGCACGCGGGCCATCTGGCGCTGCGAGACCAGCGGGCCGAGCTGCACCGAGGGGTCGAAGCCCGAACCCAGCTTCATGCCCTCGGCCGCATGGGCCAGGCGCTCGACCACCGCATCGAAGCGGCTGCGGTGGATCAGCAGGCGCGAGCCCGCGGTACACACCTGCCCCTGGTTGAAGAAGATGCCCATGGCCGCGCCCTGGGCCGCCTTGTCGACATCGGCATCGGCCAGCACGATCAGCGGCGACTTGCCGCCGAGTTCCAGCGTCAGGCGCGTCAGTGCATCGGCCGCCGAACGGGCGATGTGCTGGCCGGTGGCCGTGCTGCCGGTGAAGCTGATCTTGGCCACGCCCGGGTGCGTGGTCAGCGCGGCACCGGCCTCGGCGCCGCCGCACACCACGTTCAGCGCCCCGGGCGGCAGGCCGGCTTCCAGCGCCAGCTCGGCCAGGCGCAGCGCCGTCAGCGGCGTCTCCGGCGAGGGCTTGAGCACCACGGTGCAGCCGGCGGCCAGGGCCGGCGCCACCTTCCACAGCGCGATGGCCAGCGGGAAGTTCCAGGGCACGATGGCGGCCACCACGCCCACCGGCTCGCGGCGGGTCCAGCTGTGGTACTGCACGCCGGGCGGAAAGCCGATCGAGGGCTGCATCGTCTGCCCTTCGATCTTGGTGGCCCAGCCCGCCATGTAACGCACGAACTCGGCGCCCGCACCCACATCGACCATGCGGGCGATGCCCTGCAGCTTGCCGCTCTGCAGCGTCTCCAGCGCGCTCAGCTCGTCGGCATGGGCCTCGATCAGCGTCGACAGGCGGTAGAGCACCGCCTCCCGGTCGGCCGGCCGCATGCGGCTCCAGGCCGAATCCTCGAAGGCCCGGCGGGCCGAGCGCACGGCCAGATCGACATCGGCGGCGGCGCTGTCGGGCGCCCGTGCGATCTCCAGATCGGTGGCCGGATCGACGACGGGCAGCGTACGGCCGTCGACCGGCGCGCGCTCGATGCCGTCGATCACGTTGCCGAACACGCGGCGGGTCAGGAAGCCGACGGTGCGCTGGTTCAAGGCACTGAGTTCAAGCAGGTTCATGGTGCGGGGTCGCTGGGGCGGTGGATCGGTGAACGGTCGGCGCGCAGGCGCCGGGCTCGGACAGGTGGGCGCTCTCGGCTGGCGTCGGTGCCGCCAGCCCGTGGCCGAGGGCGAAGGCCGCGCAACGCTCGGCCAGCATCACCACCGGCGCGTTGGTGTTGCCGCTGACCAGCCGCGGGAAGGCCGAGGCATCGGCCACCCGCAGGCCGGCGATGCCGCGCACCTGCAGTTCGGGCGTCAGCACCGCCAGCGGATCACCGTCGATGCCCATGCGACAGGTGCCGGCCGGGTGGTAGACCGTCTTGGCATGCGAGCGCACATGGGCCTCGATCGCCGCATCGGACAGATCGGCCGCGGCGCCCGGCGCCAGCTCCTCGCTGAGCAGCCGCGCCAGCGAAGGCGCCCGCAGGATGCGCCGCGCCAGCCTGACGCCCCGCATCAGGGTCTGCACATCGGCCTCGGCGCTGAGGAAGCGGCCGTCGAAGTCGGCCTGCTGCTGTGGATCGGTCCCGGCCAGCCGCACCACGCCGCGCGACTGCGGCCGCAGGAAGCAGGGGTTGAGCGACAGGCCGTGGCCTGGCAGCGGATCACGCCCCACATCGCCCACCAGCGTCGGCAGCACGTGGAACTGCACGTCCGGCCGGCCATGGCCCGCCGTGTCGACGAAGCCGCCCGACTCCACCACGTTGGACGTCAGCAGCCCGGTACGGAACAGCTGCCACTGCAGGCCGTGCTGGAGGGCGGTCCAGCCCTGATCCTGGCCCAGCAGGCTGATCGGCTCGCGGCAGCGGCCATAGACGCCGACCTCCAGATGGTCCTGGAAGTTCTCGCCGACGCCGGGCAGATCCTGCCGCACCGGGATGCCGAAGCCCTGCAGATGCGCCGCCGAGCCGACACCCGAGAGCATCAGCAGCTTGGGCGTGGACAGCGCGCCGGCGCTCAGCACCACCTCACGTGTGGCGTTGGCCCGGTGCAGGCCGGCCCCGTCGTGCCAGACCACGCCGGTGGCCCGGCCGCCCTCGATCACCACCCGGTGCACCTGGGCCCGGGTGACCACCGTCAGCCCCGGATGGCGGCGTACGGCGGCCAGGTAGGTGGCGGCGGTGCTGGCCCGCTCGCCCTCGCGGGTGGTGGTCTGGTAGAAGCCCACGCCGTCCTGGCGGGCGCCGTTGAAATCGTGGTTCCAGGGCAGGCCGCATTCCTGCGCGGCCTTGACGAAGGCCAGGCTCAGCGGGTGGCGGAAGCGCGTGTCGCTGACCACCAGCGGACCCTCGGTGCCGTGGTGTTCACCGGACAGGCGCTGGTTGCTCTCGGCATGGCGGAACCAGGGCAGCACATCGCGCCAGGCCCAGCCCTGCAGGCCATCGGCCGCCCAGTCGTCGTAATCCTGTGCCTGGCCGCGGATGTAGACCATCGCGTTGACCGAGCTGCTGCCGCCCAGCGTGCGGCCCTGCGGCACGTGCATGGTGCGGCCCCCGGCCGCGGCCTGCGGACGGGACTCGTACAACCAGGTGCGCTCGGTGCCGATCACGCGGACGAAGGTGGCCGGCATGCGCACGAAGAGGTGATCGTCGCTGGGGCCGGCCTCCAGCAACAGCACCCGCCAGCCGGCCTGCACCAGGCGGCGCGTGACCACACAGCCGCCCGAGCCGGCCCCCACCACGATGGCGTCGAAGGTGCCGGCGTCGGCCGCCGCCCTGTCCTGATCCTGCATCTGCGTCTCCTGCGTCGTCACGGTCTGTCGACCGCGGCGCATCGTCAGCGCGCAGGGCGGATGCGGGCAAGCACGGCGCGGCGCAGGTCACCGTCGGACAAGCGGAGCGTCGTTCTCAGGCAAGGGCGGCCAGGGCTCCGGGATAGCCCGGGGGCGGCCCGCACGGCGCCGCGGCCAGAATCACTAACAACTGAGTGACCTCCGCCTCACCGCCCCCCGAACCGCCGTCCCCCCATGCAGCACATCCGGCAACACACCCGCCACGCCCGCCCGTCCGAGCGCGCCGAATGCTGGGCCGAGATCAACCGCCGCCACTTCGGCGACCTGCAGGTGGACGCCATGGACGAGGGCCTGGAGGATGCCCAACTCATCCGTTATGCACTGGACGATCTGCGCATCTTCCAGATCGACGTGCCCGCCCACCGCGTGCACCGCGACGCCCGCCACGCCGCCGACGATCTGGACGACTGCCACAAGCTGCTGCTGCAGCTGCGCGGCCACGGCCGCATCCGCCAGCACGGCCGGCAGTTCGACCTGCGCGCCGGCGACTGGAGCCTGTACGACCCCCGCCAGCCCTACGCCATCGAGAACCTGGAGCGCACCCGCCTGCTGGCCGTGCAGATCCCGCGCCAGCGCCTGCGCGGCTTCCCGCTGACCGAACTGCACACCTGCCAGTCCCCCACCCGCGGCGGCACCGGACTGGCCGCCGTGCTGGGCGGCTTCCTGCAGTCCCTGACGCTGCAACTCGACGACCTGCCCGACGACGCCGCCCCCACCGTGGCCGAGACCCTGATGGGCCTGCTGACCGCCACCCTGGCCCGCCGCCAGACCGAGGCCCACGAACACGCCACCCTGCCCCGCGTGCTCAAGGCCCGCGTGCGCCAGTACGTGCAGACCCACTGGGCCGACCCGGCGCTCGACATCACCCGCATCGCCGAGGTGATGCGCTGCTCCAAACGCCACCTGCACCGCGCCTTCGACGACGAGCCCCAGACGCTGGACCGCTACATCTGGCGCACCCGGCTGCAGCAGGCCCACCAGCGACTGGTGGAACCAGGGGCGGGATCCGTGCCCGTCAGTTCGGTGGCGGCCGCCTGCGGGTTCCGCAATGCCGCGCATTTCTGCCGCTTGTACAAGGAGGCGTTCGGGGTGACGCCGAGCGGGGCGAGGCGGGGGCCTGCGGCGGGGCATTGAACGAGCCCGGTTCGCTCACGGATCTGGGGACGGCGAAGCGCGGACATCGTGCGCAGCCATGACGGGAACAGTGCGTGCTGCCAGCACAGCGGCCCCAGCGCCGCTGTGCCACCTGTCGGGAAGGGCCTGTCAACCGCCCTCCACCCGCGCCGCCAAGCGCCCCAGGCCTTCCGCCAGCACCGCGGTCTCCCCTTCCCCCGCCTCCCCCAGCCACACCGCCTCGGCCTTGCGCACCACCGCCATCGCCTGTTCGGTCAGGCGGATGCCGGCCGCGGTGGCTTGCAGCGGACGTGAGCGGCCATCCCCTGCGCTCGGCGGCCGGGCGATCAGGCCGCGCGCCTCCAGCGTCTTCAGCACCTTGGTCAGGCCGCCGGACGACAGCAGCACGGCCGCGCGCAGTTCGGAGGGCGTGATGCAGTGCGGCGGCGGGCTGGCGCGCAGGATGGACAGCAGCTCGAACTCGGTGGACGTCAGGCCCAGCGGTTCGAGGGCGCGGCGGGCGCTGTCCTCCAGCAGGCGGGCGAGGCGGAACACCGACATCGTCAGCGCCATGCGGGTGTCGGCCACTTCGGGCCAATGCTGGCGCACGCGGGCGAACACCTGATCGAGCGGCAGGTCGCGGGCAGGAGAGCGAGACGCCGCGCGGGAGGGGGTGCGGGCCGGGCGGCGGGTCGGGGGGATGCTGGCGGGTGGGCTGGCGGGTGGGCTGGCGGGTGGGCTGGCGGGGGCAGGCGCCGGCGCACGGCGGGTCGGGGGGCGGGGCATGGGCGCGCACTGTGCCACGGTGGCCCGGGTCTGCCCATGGCGTGGCCGCGGCCCACGTCCGGACTCGGTCTCGGACTCGGTCGGCAAACCCCTGAATGTCTCACTGGAAAGACAAGTCGGTGGATTTGGGTTCAAATGCCTTTCCGGAAAGACAACCAGGCCGTCAGCCACGGCTTCCCGGATCGGTCGCCGACCGTGCTGCCGCCGTCCGACACCGCCTGCCCCGCGCTCGCACCCACCGCCCATGCCGCCACCCGCCTCCACCTCCCGCCTGGATCCTTCGGCCGCCGCTGAACCGCCCGACGCATCGGCCCAGGCTCAGGCCCAGGCCCAGGCTCAGGTCCAGTCGCCCGCACCGCCGCCCGCCGTCAGCGCCCGCACGCTGCTGCTGGTGCTGGCGCTGCTGTCGGTCTTTCCGCCGCTGGCCACCGACATGTACCTGTCGGCCTTCGGCGAGATCCAGCATCACCTGCGGGCGCCCGATGGGGCGCTGGAGCTGTCGCTGTCGGTGTTCTTCCTGGGCTTGGGGGTGGGGCAGCTGCTGTTCGGCCCGCTGGCCGACCGGGTGGGCCGCAAGGGGCCGCTGCTGGCGGGCACGGCGCTGTTCTGCCTGTGCACGGTGGGCCTGCTGTGGGTGCAGGACGTGCATGCCTTCATCGCGCTGCGCTTCGTGCAGGCGCTGGGCGCCTGTGCGGGCATGGTGATCGGCCGCGCCATCGTCACCGATCTGCATGCGGGCAGCCAGGCCGCGCGCACGATGACGCTGCTGGCGCTGCTGATGACGCTGGGCCCGGTGCTGGCGCCGCTGGCCGGCGGGCTGCTGGTCAGCGCCTTCGACTGGCGGGCGATCTTCCTGGCGATGCTGGGCGTCGGCCTGCTGGCCCTGGGGCTGGCCTGGCGCGCGCTGCCCGAGACGCTGCCGCCCGGCCAACGCACCCGCACGCCGCTGCACCACATGCTGGGCGACTACCGGGCACTGCTGAGGCGACCGGCCTTCGTGGTGCCGGCCCTGACGGGCGCGCTGGCGCTGACCGGCCTGTTCGCCTTCATCACCGCCTCGTCCCACGTGCTGCAGGACGTGATGGGCCTGGGCCGCATCGCCTATGGTCTGACGTTTGGTGCGATCGCGCTCGGCATGGGCGTGGCCTCGGCCGTCAACCACCGGCTGCTGGCGCGCCACACGCCGCGGCGCATCTTCCAGCGGGCGCTGCCGCTGCAGACGCTCAGTGCGCTCGGGCTGCTGGCCGTCTCGGGCACGACGCAGCTGGCCGTGCTGCTGCCGCCGCTGTGGCTGACGGTGGCGCTGTCCGGCCTGCTGGCGGCCAACGGCCAGGCGCTGACGATGGAGGCCGCGCGCGGCCATGGCGGCGCGGGCTCGGCGCTGCTGGGCGCGCTGCAGTTCGGCATCGCCTTCATCAGTGCGGCGCTGGTCGCGGCCTTGGTGGGCGAAGGCCGCGGGGCCTTGCCGCTGGCGCTCGGCATGGCGGTGCCGTCGGTGCTGGCGCTGGGCTTGTGGTGGGGCGCGCCGGGGGGTGGGCGCGGCGGGCCGCGGCCGGCGGATCGCGCGGCCGTCTGAGCACGCCACGCCCAACGTCGCGCGGCCGCCGGGTCGCGGCAGCTCGGCTTCGCTGCCGTCATGGCGGAAACCGCCATCACCCGTCCGGGCGCCTGCCCTCGCACCACCGGCCTCCCGGCCCGCGTCGATTCCGGGTCGATCCCGCGTCACTCAGCGGCAGCCGCGCGCCTCCCGCAGCTGCCGCGCCAGTTCGGCCTGCAGCTGCGGCTGGTCGCGGTTGACGTACATGTTGATGCGCATCTCGATGTCGCGGATCTCGGCGGCCGAGGGGCAAGCCCGGGTCTGGGCCCCGCTCGATGCCGCGGACACCGCGCGCGGCGGCCGCGGCTCGCGGCTCTCCACGCCGACGACCAGGCCGTTGTCCAGCGTGACGACCCAGATGCGGTCGCTGCGCTCCCAGGTCAGCTCGTCGCGGATCACGCCCGGGTACTGGCCCTGGGCCACGCGGTCCGGTGCGCTGCCGAACGTGCGGTCCACCTCGCGCCGGTTCATGCCGACGATGGGCCTGCCGGCGACGATGGCCGCGTCGATGCGGCGTGAGCGATCGGCGGCGGCAGCGCTCAGGCCGCTGGGCGGGCGGGTGGCCTGGATGCTGTCCTGCCGCTGCCCGGGCGGGCACGGCGCATCCTGGAAGCTGACGGCGCCCGCCGGCCCGACACAGCGCCAGGCCGCCCGGGCCGGACCGCTGTGGATCAGCAGGACGGCCGTCAGCACGGCAGCCCCCAGAGCACGATCGATGGTCTGCATACGGCCTCCCTGCCGCGGTCGGCGTCAGCGGGCGCGGCCGGTGTCGGGCAGCGGCCCGGCCTTGCGCACCACCGCCCGCGGCATCGGCCCCCCGGCCTCGGCTCCGCGGGCACCGACACGAGGCTGCTCAACGCGCGAGGGGCGCAGGCGGCCGACAGCCGCGCCACGGCACACCACGGCGGACCTCCGCTCAGCGCATCGACCCGCGCCGCCACATCGCCCGCTGGCCACGCAAGGCCGGCCGGTCGATCTGCTGCGCCAGCTGGGCAATGTCTGCGGCGGTCACGCCCTGCCCGGCAAAGTGCGCCTGCCAGCCGTCGACCACCGCCACCACCTGCCGCAGCGCGGCCAGCGCCTGCACGCGGTCCAGGTCGAACCGGGTGCATTCGGACAGCGCGTTGTCCAGCGTGGCCGCGGGGCCGTCACGGCCCACACGCATCTGCTGGTGGTCGCTGGCCTGGCCGGCGGGCCGCACGCCGAAGGCCGGTGACAGCGCCAGGTCGCCGGCGTCGGTCATCAGCAGCACGTGCTTGCGCGCGTGGTCGTCGGTGTGGCCGATCAGGATGTTGAACACCATGCGGCGGAACAGCTCCTGCATCTGTGCCCGTGCGAGGCCAGCGGCGGCCACGCCGCGGCGGCGCAGCAGCTGGGCCAGCTCCGGATAGCCCGCGGGCTCGCCGGCCGCGCGCAGCGCGACATGGGCCGACAGCGCGTGGCGGCGCCAGGCGCCATCGCGGTCGCGGTCGAAGCGGCGCACGGCCAGGGCGTGGCGGATGGCCCCGGCGCTGTCGAGGCGGATCGGCCGCGTCTCGGCCACGGCGATGCCGGCCAGGGCCGCCAGCGTCAGCGTCGCGTGCTCGACCAGCGGTGCGTCCAATTGCGCGTCCAGTCGCTCACCCGGCGCGTTGAGCTTCAGCAGCCAGGGCGCGCCGTCGAGCGTGATCAGGGCCTTGGGCCGCGACCCGCCCAACCCGACGCCCGAGGTGATCAGCCGCCGCTGCAGCGGGCTCAGCGGGATCAACCGGCTCAATGGGCTCAGCGACTCACCAGCGCGCGGGCGCGCCGTCCGCTCGGGCTCGGGCTCGGGCACCGGCACTGGCGTGGGCGTCGGGATCGACGTGGGCATCAACCCAGGCACCACCTCGTCCACCAGCCCGGCCAGCTGCCGCACATCGGCCAGCGTCGGCAGCGGGACCTGGCCGTGCGGCCGATAGACGCGGGCCGAGGTGGACACGCCGAGGGCGCCGAAGCGCTCGTCCCCCGCGCGGTACAGGACCTCCAGTGGCGACAGGCCGGCCGGGCCGTCGAGGTGGCGGATCAGCCGCTCACCCCAGCCGTCAGGGAAGGCATCGCCGACGGCACCGGGGGCGCCGTCCTCGTCCTGCGGCAGGTGCTCGCCGGGCTGCAGCGGCAGGTCCTCGCTGAGCGCGAAGCCATGGCGCAGCCAGTGCTCGCCATAGCGCAGCGAGACGCCGCGCCGGGCGGGCACCCCGGCCAGCTCGCCCACCGGCACCGGGCAGGCCGGATCGCCCAGCCACCACAGGTGCAGGGCGGCGTGGATCGGTGGCGGTGGGGTGGTGGTCATCGGGCGGTCATGGGGCGGTGGGCCTGCGGCGTGGGTCATGTGCCGGCGGCGGTCATGTCGCGGCGGTCATGCGATGGCGCTCACCGGGGATGGTCACGGGGGGATGGTCACGGGGGTGGCTCCTGCAATGACGCGTTGCCTGCGGTGCGGACCGCGCGGCGACGTGGCGCCCGGCCACGGCCCGCAACCGCCCCGGCGTCATGCAGCCCGGGGGCCAGGGGCCGGCCACCCCCCCGTCTTCAGAACCCACGACGAGCGTGGGATGCCGCACCGCAGGCACCCATCGATCGCTCAGGCCGTCAGGATCCCGATGCCGGGGCCGGGGGTGCCGGGGGAACGGCAGGCACAGGCACAGGCACCGACGCGGAGGCGGAGGCGGAGGCGGACGCAGAGGCCGACGCCGGCGGCAGCCGCCACAACTTGCCGCACAGGCCGCGGTAGACGAAGGGCTGGCTCGGCGCGGCGGGCGTGGTGCCCGCGGGCTCGGCACTGACGGCCAGCTCCACCGCCCGCGTGAACACCTCGTTGGCGGTGCGCGGCAGCGTGATGCCGGCGAACGCGCCGGGCGCCAGGTTCTGCAATGCCGGCAGCGTGCCCACACGCTGCGGCACCCCCTGGGCGTCCAGCGTCCACAGATGCAGCTCGGTGCCCGCGGGCACCGGCACGGCCTTCAGCAGCTTGAAGTCGACCTTGTGGCCATGGCGCAGGCTGGAGACGATCAGGCCGGGCTTGCCCTCGGCCGTGGCCAGCACGCCGACATAACTCTCGGGCAACTGCGTCTCGTCCTGCGCGCCGGAGCGCCGCAGATCCACCACCTGCGGCAGCACCAGGCCCATGGCCAGGCCGGCCGCCAGCGCGCCGGCCGGGATCGGCGCCAGCAGGCGCTGCCACCAGCGCAGCACCCGCACGGCGGCCGGTGCCGGCGGCTCGGCCGCCGCGGCCGTGGCGGCACCGAACAGGCGTTGCGACACGCCCTCCCAGGCCACGGGCGACGGCGTCATCTCGGGCAGGGTCTCGTTCATCGGCGCCAGCAGGGCCTGCCAGCGCAGCGCGGCCTGCTCCACCGCCAGGTGCTGGCGCATGACGGTCTCGAAGCGGCGGCGCGCGCCGCCCTGCAGCGTGCCGACGGCGTAGTCGGCGGCCAGACGGTCCAGCAGTTCGGGGTGCGTGTGCCAGTTCATGCCGGCTCTCCCACGCAGTCCTTCAGGCGCATCAGGCTGCGGCGCACCCAGGCCTTGATGGTGCCCAGCGGGCGCTCCAGGCGGGCGGCCAGCTGTTCATGGGTCAGGCCTTCGAAGTAGGCCAGCTTCAGGGCCGCGCGCGGCTCGCTGTCGATGGTCTCCAGGCAGTGGTGCAGGCGGTGATCGGCCTGGCGCTGCGTCATCTGCTGCAGCGGCGAGCCGCTCTCGTCGGGGATGTCGTGGTGGTGCTCCTCACCCTCGGCGTCACGCCAGGTCAGCGGCGTCTCGGGCCGGCGTCGGCGGGCGACGTCGATGGCGCGGTTGCGGATGAGGGTGGTCAGCCAGGCCAGCGGGCTGGCGCGCAGCGCGGGGAACTGCGCCGCCCGCTGCCACACGGTGATGAAGCACTCCTGCAGCACGTCCTCGGCGGCGCCGCGGTCCTCCAGCAGGCGGTAGGCCACCGCCAGCAGACGGCCCGAGGTGGCCTGGTACAGCGCCTGCAGCGCCTGGCGGTCCTGCAGGGCCACGCGGCCCAGCAGGGCGTGCAGCTGATCGTCGTCGGGCATGGTGCGCAGCGGGTGGCGGCTGAAGGGCGAAGGCGATGGCGATGGCCGCCCCGCCCTGCGCTGCCCTCGGGTCAGCGGCCGGGAGCCAAGGCGATCGCCACATTCTGCCCGGAGGCCTGGGCGAAGGCCTGCTGGATCTGCTCGAAACTGTTGAGGCGCACGGTGTCGAAGTCGCCCCAGCGCAAGGCGGCGGGCAGATCGCCGTAGACCTCGGTCGGTGCGTGCAGGCAGGCCAGTGCCTGCTGGGCCGGCAGCCGGAAGCGGCCCTTGCCCGGCACCGACAGGCGGCGGCCGGCGCTGATGCGCGGGTCGCGCACGAAGCGGTTGGGGAAGATGCGGCGCACCTCGCGCGTGGCCGGGTCCTGGGCATAGCAGTAGACGTAGCCGTCGACGTCGGACTGCACCTGCAGCTCCTCGCGGCCGGTGCCGGCGGCGCGGCGGGTCAGTTGCAGGCGGGCGATGGGCGGGGGGGCGGCAGCGGTGGCCGGCTCCGGCGCGGTGCCGGCGCCGGACGTGGCCGCGGCGGAGGCCACGGTCGGCGCGGTCGCGCCGGTGGATGCCCCGGTGGACGCCTCGGCGGACGTTTCGGTGGCCGCCACCCGGGCCCGGGCCCGGCGCGCCGGTGCGGCCAGCGGACCCGGCGCGGTGCGCTCCGTGATCAGGCGCTTGAAGAAATCCAGATCGGTGTCGCCGGCGGCCGGCAGGCCCAGCGCGCGGCGGTAGGCCGCCACGGCCTGGGTGTAGGCCGGGCTGGCGCTGTCGTCGAGTGCGCCATCGAACCAGCGGCGCGCGCGCAGCCGCTCCTTGATGAAGACGGTGCGCTCGCCCTCGTCCATCGACAGGAACCAGTCCTCCAGCTCGCGCTGCACCCCGCTCTGGCTGTCGGCCACGCCCAGGCACTGCCAGTAGGGCGCACGGATGAGCTTGCCCACCAGCTCCACCGCGGCCAGCTCCACCATGTTGCGCGCCGCCTGGGCCGTGCCCTCGGTGCGGCCGGCGCTGAAGGCGAAGACGGTGCCGGTGTTGAGGATGCGGCCCTGGCCGTCGCCCGCGCTGTTGTCCTGGCGGGTGATGACGGTGGTGTTCTTCGAGGCCACGCCGGGCACCACGATGAAGGTGTCGGTGCGCACCATCGCGGCGTCGAAGCCCAGCACCGACAGGCGGGTCTCGTTGCCCAGGCGCAGGCCGAAGGTCGCTGCCAGCACGCCGAAGCTGGAGCTCTGGCGGCGCACGTCCTCGTCGATCTGGCTGATGGCGCCGCGGACGCTGAACTCGGGCACCACAGCGAAGGGCTGTGTCTTCTGCGCCTGCTGCAGCAGCTGGGCGAGGTTGGCCTGGTCCGCACCGAAGGCCGAGAGCTGCACGGCCCGTGAGCGGCGCGTCATGTCGGCCAGGGCCGAGGTCATCATGTCGCGGCCGCTGACCGGCACCCGCTGCGTCGCATCGCGCAGCTCCTCCATCATCAGCGTCACGTCCCGGGTGCCCAGCTCGAACATCAGCTCGTCCATGCAGCGCAGGGCCGGGGTGAAGTTGGTCTGTGTGACCTGGGCCCGGTCCAGCGGGTTGCTCTGGGCCCGGGTCTCGGCGGCCGACAGCCCGCCGGGGCCGCCGGCGCATCCGGCCAGTTGCAGGGCGGCGAGTGCCGCGGCCAGGCCGCGCACCACCGTGCGACGAGGATCAGTGGGGGCGAATCGTGTCATGGTCGTCACCGGCGGCAGGCGGTCCGTGCAAGGCGTTTCAGGGCGGATCAGCGGCGTCGGCGCTCAGCGGCTGCTGGTCGGGAAGGCATAGGTCTTCTTGACCCAGCGGTCGCCGCCGTCGCGCTTGGTGACGGTCCAGCTGATGGTGTCCAGCGCCTTCTCGACCTGCATCTGCACATGGGTCATGCCGACGGGCTTGGTCTCACCTTCCTGGTTGGCCAGCACGCAGCGGTCCTCGTGGCCGCGGCGGTCGGTCAGCAGAGACCAGGGCAGATCGCAGTCGGCGCGGCGCTCCTCGGCCTGGCGGTCGCAGCGGATGCCGCGGCCGTTGGGCAGGGCGTCACCGTCATAGCCGGACGGGCACTGCACGCCGAGGGCGGCCGAATCCAGCGGGTTGAAGATCGCGCCCTGCGGGAAGACGTACACCCGGCGCGTGGCCCGGAAGACATCCTTGCCGGCACGTTCGATCTGGGTGAACTCGGCTGCCGCCGGATCGCCCGGCAGCGGCACGAACTGCGGCGCGGCGCTGGCCGTCTTGCCGTTGCCGCCGACCACCTGGCAGCGGTCACGGCCGGCCACCAGGTGCTCGATGCGGGTGTTGAGGTTGATGTCGCCGTTGCCGCGGAACACCAGCGGCGAGCACACCGCCTCGCGCTCGATGGTCTCGGTCTTCGCGCACTGCAGGCGCTTCTCGCCGTTCGAGACGATGGCCTCGGTGCCGGCCGGGCACTGCACGCCCTGCTGCTCGCCGGCCTGGGCCAGCGTGGGGGCGGCCAGCCACAGGGTGGCGGTGGCGATGGCGGCGGCCAGGGTGGTGACGGTGGTGTTCATGGTGGCTTCCCTTCAGTCCTGTGGTGGGGTGGTTCACACCGCGTTGTGCGGCGTGTGAGGGACTGACGCAGCCGGGGCGCGTCTGGATGCAGCGCCGATGCACTGTTACATCTTGATGCTTCCGGGGCCGCAACCGCGACCGGGCGCCAGGGGGGCGGGCGGCCGGTCCGGCAGGCCGGCCCGCCACAATCGGCGCATGTCGCCCGCCACCCCCCGCACCCTCGTCCTCGTGGCCCATCCCGCGCTGCAGCACTCGCGCGTCACCCGCGCGCTGATGTCGGCGGCCGACGGGCTGGAGGGTGTCGCGCTGCGTGACCTCTACGCGTGCTATCCGGACTACGCGATCGACGTCGCGGCCGAGCAGGCGGCGGCGCTGGCGGCCGACCATCTGGTGTGGCTGCATCCCTGCCACTGGTACGGCATGCCGCCGCTGATGAAGCTGTGGCTGGACGAGGTGCTGGTGCAGGGCTGGGCCCACGGCGGCCCGCCGGACGGGCCGACCCGGGCGCTGGCCGGCAAGTCGCTGTGGCTGGTCACCAGCACGGGCGGGCCGGCGGCGTCCTACGGCCCGGACGGCCATCACGGCCATGACTTCAGCGCCTTCCTGCCGCCGTATGCGCAGACGGCCGCGCTGTGCGGGCTGCGCTTCCGGCCACCGCTGGTGCTGCACGGCGCCCATCAGGTGAGTGCCGCGGCACGGCAGGCGCATGTCGCGCGTTGGCTGGCGGGGCTGCGTGGCGATGATGCGGCGGTGGCCGCGCTGGCCTCCACGGGAGCCGACCGATGAACACCCACTGGCTGCACGCCGCCCTGATCTACCTGGCCGCGGCGGTGCTGTTCGTGCCGCTGGCCAAGCGCTTCGGGCTGGGCTCGATCATCGGCTACCTGGCGGCGGGGGTGGCCATCGGGCCCTTCGGGGCCGGCGTGGTGCAGGACCCGGAGGCCATCCTGCACGCGGCCGAGTTCGGCGTGGTGCTGATGATGTTCCTGATCGGGCTGGAGCTGGAGCCGCCGCGGCTGTGGGCGCTGCGGCGGCCGATCTTCGGCTGGGGGACGGCGCAGCTGGCGGGCTGTGCGGTGGCCATCGGCGGCGTGGGCTGGGCCTTCGGTGCGCCGGTGGCCACGGCGGTGGTGGCGGGGCTGGGGCTGGCGCTGTCGTCCACCGCGGTGTCGCTGCAGGTGATGCAGGAGCGCCATCTGCTGCCCACCAGCGCGGGCCAGGCCGGCTTCGCCATCCTGCTGCTGCAGGACGTGGCGGCGATCCCGATCCTGGCGCTGATCCCGCTGCTGGGCCAGGGCGGCGCCGATGGCGGCTTTCCGCTGGCCGCGGCCGCGAAGGCGCTGGCAGTGGTCGTCGGCATCATCGTCGGCGGCCGTCTGCTGCTGCGCCATGCACTGCGCTGGGTGGCACGCAGCCGCTCGCCGGAGATCTTCACCGCGGCCGCGCTGGCGCTGGTGGTGGGCATCGCCAGCCTGATGGAGGCGGTGGGGCTGTCGATGGCGCTCGGCGCCTTCCTGGGCGGCGTGCTGCTGGCCGAGAGCGAGTACCGGCAGGAGCTGGAGACCGACGTCGAGCCCTTCAAGGGCCTGCTGCTGGGCCTGTTCTTCATGGCCGTGGGCATGTCGATGGACTTCGCCACGCTGTGGGCCGAGCGGTGGTGGGTGCTGGCGCTGCTGTCGGGCTTCCTGCTGCTGAAGGCGGGCGTGATCTGGGCGCTGGCCGCCGCCGTCAAGGTGCCGGTGGCCGAGCGGCCGGTGCTGACGCTGCTGCTGGCCCAGGGCGGCGAGTTCGCCTTCGTCGTCTTCCAGGAGGCCGAGGGCGCGCACGTGCTGCCCGAGCGCATCGCCGCCCTGCTGGTGGGCACGGTGGCGCTGTCGATGCTGGTGACGCCGCTGCTGCTGGTGGCCGTCGACCGGCTGTGGCGGCCCGGGGCGCGCGGGGCCGGCGCCAGCGACGGGGCCTCGCCCCACGCGCTGGCGCAGCCGCAGGATTCACCGGTCATCATCGCCGGCTTCGGCCGCTACGGGCAGGTGGTGGGGCGGCTGCTGCGGGCCAACGGCCTGCGGGCGACGGTGCTGGACCACGACGCGGCGCAGGTCGATTTCCTGCGCCGCTACGGCTTCCGTGTGCACTACGGCGACGCCACCCGGCTGGACCTGCTGCGCCTGGCCGGCGCGGCCGAGGCCCGCGTGCTGGTGATCGCGATCGACGACATCGAGCAGAGCCTGCGCCTGGCCGAGACCGCGCGCCGCCACTTCCCGCAGCTGACTTTGGTGGCCCGCGCCCGCAACGTGCAGCACTACTACGCGCTGCGCGACCGCGGCGTGACCCGCATCGACCGCGAGACCATGGACTCCGCCCTGATGAGCGGCCGCCAGGTGTTGACGGCGCTCGGCTGGCAGCCACACCAGGCACGCCAGCTGGCGATGCGCTTTCGCGCCCATCTGGTGAGCCAGGTCGAACGGCTGTACCCGCACCATCAGGACGAGCAGGCGCTGGTGTCGATGGCCAGGCAGGGCCGCCAGCAGCTGGAAGAGCTGTTCGCGCAGGAGCGCGAGGCGCAGCAGCGCGGGCGTGACGAGGGGACGTGGCCGGGTTGAGCGCGCAGGGGGCTCAGCGCCCCTGTCGCCAGTCCCGTCGGGGCTCGGCCAGTGCCGGCCGGTCGATCTGGCGTGCAAGGCTGTCGATGTCAGCCTCGGTGACGCCCGCCGCCCGGAAGTGCGCCTGCCAGCCATCGACCACGGCCACCACCTGCCTCAGCTGGGCCTCGGCCTGCGCGCGTGTCAGGCTGAACAGCGCACACTCCGACAGCGCGTTGTCCAGCGTGGCCTCGTGGCCGTCACGGCCCACGCGCAGCTGCTGGTAACCCAGCGCCTGGCCAGCAGGCAGCACGTCGAAGGCGGGGGACAGCGCGTAGTCACCCGCATCGGTCTGCAGCAGCACATGGTTCTTCTCGTGGTCGTCGGTGTTGTCGACCAGGATGTTGAAGACCATGCGGCGGAACAGCTCCTGCATCTGCGCGCGGGCCAGGCCGTCGGCGGTCACGCCGCGGCGGCGCAGCAGCTGGGCCAGCTCGGGATAGCCGAGTGCCTCGCCCGCGGCGCGCAGCGCGACATGAGCCGACAACGCGTGCAGGCGCAGGCCGCCGGCGCGGTCGAAGCGGCGCACGGCGACGGCGTGACGGGTGGCGCGGTCGGCCCGGCCCACGGCCGACCCTGCGCCTTCGTCCGCCGCCGCGCCGTCCAGCGGGATCGCCCGCGTCTCGGCCACCGAGATGCCCGCGCGCGCGGCCAGCGTCATCGTCGCGTGCTCGACCAGCGGGGCGTCCACCGCCTCACCCGGCTCGTTGAACTTCAGCACCCAGGCCGCACCGTCGAGCGCGAGCAAGGCCTTGGGCCGCGCGCCGCCCATCGACACGCCGGGGGCGATCAGCCGCCGCTCGGCCTCGCCCACCGGCTCGCCGGCCAGCACGCGCGCCACCAGAGCGGCCAGTTGCGGCACCTCGCGCAGCGTGGGCAACGGGCCATGGGTGCGCGGCCGGTAGTCGGTGGCCGAGAGGGAGACGCCGAGCGCGCCGAAACGCTCGTCGCCCGCGTGGTACAGGAACTCCAGCAGCGACAGGCGGGCCGGACGGTCGATGTGGCGGATCACCCGCTCGCCCCAGCGGTCCGGGCGGGCGTCGTCCACCGCGCCGACGGCCGTGTCCTTGTCGGCAGGCAGGCGCTCGCCGTCGATCAGCGGCAGGTCCTCGCTGAGGGGAAAGCCGTGGCGCAGCCAGTGCGCGCCATAGCGCAGCGAGACGCCACGCAGCGGGCGCACCAGCGCCAGCTCGCCCACCGGCACCGGACGCGCTGGATCCCCCAGCCACCACAGGTGCAGGGTGTCGGTGATCGGCGGAGGCACGGCGGCCATCATCCGTGGCCGGGCCAGGACGGGCGCCGGCTCAAGGGCCGGACCGGCGCGCGCGGCGGGCCGGTGGGAGGGCGGCCGGCCGCGGCTCGTCCACCGTCAAGGCCACGACGGCCACCGCCTGCGGCTGCGCGGCGGCAGGCACCGCCGGCGCCGCCTGCCCCAGCCGCGCGGCCAGCGACAAGGGCTGGCGCACCGAACGGGCCCGCGCCGTGCGCAGGTCCGCCTCCAGCGCGCCGAGGTCGAGCTGCGGGTCGGCCAGCCCGGCCAGCGGCTCGCTGCGGCCGATCAGCCACAGCGCGGTGGCATACAGGCCGATGGCCACACCGGGGTCGCCTTGCTCCAGCCGCGCCAGCGTGGGCTCGGAGATGCCGATGCGCTGCGCCCAGTGGCGGCGCGACTGCTTGCGGCGCTTGCGCGCCAGGGCCAGATCGGCGCCGAGCGCGCGCAGGCCGGCCGCGACGGCAGGGGGCAGTTCAGCCAGGGCTTGCGGCAGCTTGGGCATACAAAGATATTAGCAAATCAGGCGATTCACATCCATCTTCGTGATCTGAAGCCGCGACAGCCGATCGTGAAGCAAGGCGCGTCACGGGCCCGGCGCGTTCACATCGAGTGCAGGCCGATCACGTTGCCCTCGGTGTCGCGCGCCAGCGCGAAGTGGCCGTGCGGGCCGATCGGGGTCTTGCCTTGCATCAGCGTGCCGCCGTGGGCCTCGACGCGGGCGGCCTCGACCGCGCAGTCGGCACAGCCGAAATAGACGACGGTGCCGCCCGCGCTGCCAGGGGCCACGCCCGGGTGGCGCACCAGCGCGCCGCAGGCGCCGTAGCGCGGGGCGCTGTCCGGCGGGTCGGACGGGAAGGCCACCATCTCCAGATCGCCGGCGCCTTCGGGCACCTCCATCGGCACCAGGGTCTGGCCGAAGACCCCCTCGTAGAAGGCGCGGGCGCGCGCCATGTCGCTGACATGGAGCTCGAACCAGACGACGGTGTTGGGTGGGGACATGGGGGCACTCCGGTGGCGATGGTGGGGTGCCGATGATCGGCGGCGGCGCGGCCGCCGGTCAATCACGTCCAACCCACGGCGGGCGCGGGCTCTGCACCCGGATGATGAGGCCGGGCCGTCACCGCCGCGGATGACGCGCGCATGTCCGTCAGATGTCGAAGCGCACGCCCTGGGCCAGCGGCAGCGAGCGGCTGTGGTTGACGGTGTTGGTGGCGCGGCGCATGTAGTTCTTCCAGGCGTCGCTGCCGCTCTCGCGGCCGCCGCCGGTCTCCTTCTCGCCACCGAAGGCGCCGCCGATCTCGGCGCCCGAGGTGCCGATGTTGACGTTGGCGATGCCGCAGTCCGAGCCGCTGGCGGCCAGGAAGGCCTCGGCCTCGCGCAGGTCGTTGGTGAAGATGGCCGAGCTCAGGCCCTGGGGCACGTCGTTCTGCAGCGCGATGGCCGCGTCGAAATCGCGGTAGGTCAGCACGTAGAGGATGGGCGCGAAGGTCTCGTGGCGCACCGTGGCCGTCTGGGCCGGCATCTCGACGAGGGCCGGACGCACGTAGAACGCGTCGGGATGGGCGTCGGCCAGCAGGCGCTCGCCGCCGGTGACGGTGCCGCCCTCGGCGGCCGCGGCGCGCAGCGCGGCCTGCATCGCCTCGAAGGCCGCGCCGTCGACCAGCGGGCCCACCAGCGTGCCCTCGGCCAGCGGATCGCCCACCGGCAGGCCGGCATAGGCCTGCTTCAGGCGCGCCACCAGCGCCTCGCGCACGCTCTCGTGCACGATCAGGCGGCGGGTGGACGTGCAGCGCTGACCGCAGGTGCCGACCGCCGCGAAGGCGATGCCGCGCACCGCCAGATCCAGATCGGCCGTGGGCGCGACGATGACGGCGTTGTTGCCTCCCAGCTCCAGCAGCACGCGGCCGAAGCGCTGGGCGACGCGCGGGCCCACCGCACGGCCCATGCGCGTGCTGCCGGTGGCCGAGACCAGCGCCACGCGCGGGTCATCGACCAGGCGCTCGCCGAGCGACGCGCCGCCGATCAGCAGCTCGGACAGACCGGCCGGCGCGTCGGCGCCGAAGCGCTGCAGCGCGCGCGCGAACAGCGCCTGGCAGGCGAGTGCCGTCAGCGGCGTCTTCTCGCTGGGCTTCCAGACCACCGGATCGCCGCAGACCAGCGCCAGCGCCGCGTTCCAGGCCCAGACCGCGACGGGGAAGTTGAAGGCGCTGATGACGCCGACCACGCCCAGCGGATGCCACTGCTCCATCATGCGGTGACCGGGCCGCTCGCTGGCGATGGTCAGGCCGTGCAGCTGGCGGCTCAGGCCGACGGCGAAGTCGCAGATGTCGATCATCTCCTGCACCTCGCCCAGGCCCTCGGAGCGGATCTTGCCGGCCTCCAGCGAGACCAGCTCGCCGAGCGCCGCCTTCTCCTCGCGCAGCACCTCGCCGAACAGGCGCACCAGCTCGCCGCGGCGCGGCGCCGGCACATTGCGCCAGACGGCGAAGGCCTGCTGGGCACGGGCGATGGCGGCATCGGCCTCGTCGACGGTGTGGGTGCGCAGGCGGGCCAGCAAGCTGCCGTCGATCGGCGAGCGCACCGGCCAGTCGCCGGCCTGGGCGATGGCCGAGAGGCCGAACTGGTCGAGCAGACGGGCGGAGGACGTGGCGACGGAAGTGAGGGTCATGGTCGTTCGGCGGGCAGGGATCGGGGGGGAGAACCGCAGGGCGGAGGATAGTCCGGCGCGCGCGGGCGGGGGGTGGCGGGACGCTCGGGGCGGGCGGCGGTCAGGGAAGGCGATCAGGGAAGACGGCCAGGGAAGGCGGTCAGGCCGCGGTGGGCACGGGCTCCAGCGCCCGGGCCCAGGCCCGCGCCAGGCGCTGCACGGCCTCGCCGAGCGCCGCCTCGTCGAGGGCGGCGAAGGACAGGCGCAGGCACAGCCCGGACGGCGGCGTGACATGGAAGGCGGCGCCGGGCACGAAGAGCACGCCTTCGGCGACGGCGGCGTCGAACAGGCGGCGGGGATCGGGCGTGGGCGTGGGCGTGGACGTGGACGGACGCCGACCCGCGGCACCGGCACCGCCATCGTCCTCCAGCCACAGGAACATGCCGCCGCGCGGCGGCTCGACCTGCAGCGCGTCACCCGGCAGGGCCCTCAGGCCGTCGGTCAGCACCCGGGCACGGCGGGCGTAGGCCTGGCGCGCGGCCTCGACCGTCGGGGCGTAGCGCCCGCTGGCCAGATAGTGCGCGGCCACCGCCTGCGACAGCGGCGAGGTGCACAGGTCCACCGTCTGCTTGGCGATCGCGCAGCGTCGGCGCAGCGGCTCGCTCGCCAGCATCCAGCCGATGCGCAGTGCCGGCGCCACCGTCTTCGACAGGCTGGACAGGTGGATGACCGGGTTGTCCACCGGCCCGCACAGCGCATGGCCAAGGGCGTGCAGCGGGGTGATGGCGGCGGCGGCCGGGTCCGCATGCCGGCTGGCCCGGGCGCTGCCGTCGGCACCCACCGGGCCCACCGCCGCCGGGCCGACGCCGGCCTGCGCGCCGGGGCTGGCTTCGGCGTCGAAGCGCAGCTCGCCATAGGGATCGTCCTCGACGATCAGGAAACGGTGGCGCACGGCCAGCGCCACCAGCGCCGCCCGCCGCGCCTGCGGCATCCGGCTGCCGCGCGGGTTGGAGTAGCTGGGCACGGTGTAGAGCAGGCGCGGGCGGCGGCCGGGTGGCAGGCCGGCCAGCAGCGGCTCGATGGCGTCGACGCGCAGGCCGTCGCGGTCCATCGGCACCGGCAGCGCCTGCACGCCGGCCAGCGTCAGCGCCTGCAGCACGGCCGGATAGGTGGGCGACTCCACCAGCACCACGTCACCGGGCTGCAGCAGCACGCGCAGCAGCAGATCGAAGCCCTGCTGCGAGCCGGTGGTCACCAGGATGTCGCCCGCATCGGCCG
The DNA here is from genome assembly GCF_038066575.1 of Pseudaquabacterium rugosum. Classification (NCBI taxonomy): domain Bacteria; kingdom Pseudomonadati; phylum Pseudomonadota; class Betaproteobacteria; order Burkholderiales; family Sphaerotilaceae; genus Pseudaquabacterium; species Pseudaquabacterium rugosum. Next base: position 156,721 of record NZ_JBBUTF010000012.1, read on the forward strand.
CCAGGCCGCGCTGGCGCGACAGGCCGGCCAGCGCCTCGCGCAGGGCGGGCGTGCCCTCGGTGGCACCGTACTGCAGCGTGCCGGCGGGGTCGGCCAGCGCGGCGGCAGCGGCCGCGCGCAGGCCCTCGGCATCGAACAGCGCCGGCGACGGATAGCCACCGGCCAGCGACAGCATGCCGGGCCGGCCAAGGTAGGGAAACAGCTCGCGGATCGGCGAGCCGGCCGGCTGGGCGAAGGCAGGATTGAACAGGGACAGGTCCATGGGCGTCGAGTGGGCGGCGAGGGTCAGGCCGGTCCGTAGGACACGCCGGCCCCCAGCCCCTGCGGATCGAGCAGCGCCTGCAGCCGGCCGCTGAGCGCGAGCGCGGCCGGCGGCGTGTAGCGCTGGTAGCAGGCCAGGTTGTGGGGGCCGATGCCGTGCTCGGCGCTGTAGCTGCCCTGGTGGGTGTGGACGACGAGGTCATAGACGGCCTGGCGCACGGCCTCGACCCGTTGCGGGTCCCAGTCGGCGAGCTGCGCGTGCGGCCACACCAGATTGAAGTGCAGGCCCCCGTCGCCGACATGGCCGAAATCCAGCACCTGCAGCGGCGCGAAGTGCTCGGCCACCAGCGCCGCGGCCTCGCGCCGCACGCGCATCAGCGCGCCACGGCGCACCGAGATGTCGAAGCCGATGACGCGGCCGCGCGCCTTGGCGCCATCGCTGAGCGCATGGCGCAACTGCCACAGCTCCTGGCCGCGGCCCATCACCGCATCGACCAGCAGACCGTCGAGATGAGGGGCCAGGAAATCGGTCAGCAGCGCCTCCAGGTCCAGCCCGCTGTCGGGCGCCAGTCCGGTGGCCAGCTCGATCAGCAGGCTGAACGGCGGCACCGGCGCGCTGCCGAAGGGGTTGCGCAGCATGGGCACGTGGTCGAGCGCGGCCTGCAGCGCGGCGCCGGAGAGGCCCTCGAAGGCGCTGAGCACATCGCCGAGTGCCGATTCGGCCGCCTGCAGCAGCGCGGCCACGGCCTCGTCGTCGCGCGGCACCAGCAGCGCGGTGACGCTCTGGCGCGGGCGCACGGCCAGCTCCAGCGTGGCACCGGTGATCACGCCGGCCGCGCCCGAGCTGCCGACCCACAGCTGCTTGAGGTCGAAGCCGGTGTTGTCCTTGCGCAGTGGGCGGCCGAGCTGCAGCACCTGGCCCGGTGGATCGAACAGCACCACGTCGAGCGCCAGCAGGTTGTGGCGCACATCGCCGTGGCGCAGCAGCCGCGTGCCACCGGTGTTGCAGGCCACCATGCCGCCGATGCTGGGATCGGCCGCCAGATCGATCGGGAACCACAGGCCCAGCGGCTGCAACGCGGCGTCCAGATCGCTCAGGCGCAGGCCGGCGTCGACGGTGGCGCAGCGGTCGAGCACGTCGATCTCGCAGCGCTGGCGCAGGCGCTGCAGCGACAGCAGCACCTGACGGCCGCTCGCATCGGGCGTGCTGGCGCCCACCAGGCCGGTGTTGGCGCCCTGCGGCAGCAGGCGCGCGCCGTGGGCGGCGCACACCGCCACCACCTGCGCCACCTCGGCCGTGCTGGCCGGGCGCACCACGCAGGCCGCCCGCCCGGCGCCATAGCGTGCGCCCTGGGCATAGGGCTGGGCATCGGCGCCGGTCAGCAGGCCGGCCTCGCCGACGATGGCGCGCAGGGCGTCGATCAGCAGGGCGGGCGATGCGGGGCCGTCGGGCGCCTGAGGCTGACGGTCATTCGAAGGGGCGTGCATGGCGACGGTGCGGGTACGGTGCGGGGTGGTGGATGTCCGGTGCGGCGGTGGGTGTGGCGGTGGTGCGGCGGAAAGGCCGTTGCAGGCCGTCACCAGCGGGCATCGACCAGATGCTGCGCCTGGGCGCCGGCCTCGTAGCCGGCGGTGCGCAACGTGCGCCAACGCTCGGGCTCAGGAGTGCTGAAGGGCAGCGGCAGCGCGTCGGGTGCATCCAGCCCCAGGATGTGGCGGGCCAGCGCACGGCCCATCACCGTGCCCGGCGAGATGCCGCGGCCGTTGTAGCCGGCCACGGCCAGCACCTGTGGTGCCAGCGTGTGCAGGCGCGGGATGGCGTCGTGCGTCATGCCGATGGTGCCGTGCCAGGCATGCTGCAGCGCCACGCCGCGCAGCTGCGGAAACAGCCGCGCCATCGCCCGCCGGGCCCAGGCCGTGTGCACCGCCCGCCCGCTGCCCTGCAGCGCGCCGACGCTGCCGAAGACCAGGCGCCCGGCCGAATCCATGCGGAAGGACGTCAGCACCTGGCGCGTGTCCCAGGCGCCCTCGCCGCCGGGCAGCAGGCCCGCGGCCTGCCGGGGCGTCAGCGGCTCGGTGGCGAGGTTGAAGTAGGGCAGGCTGACCTGCTCGGTCTGCAGCGCGGGCCACAAGCCGTGCTCGCCGGTGTAGGCATCGGTGGCCACCAGCACCCAGCGCGCCTGCACGCGGCCGCCGGTGTCGGTGTGCAGGCACCAGCCGGGCTGCTGCGGCGTGCCCGTGGCCTCGGCGCGGACCGCGCGGCTGCCGACGTACACCTGCGCCCCGGCCCGCTGTGCGGCGGCGGCCAGGCCGCGCACATAGGCCAGCGGCTGCACGGTGCCGGCGCGCAGGTCCAGCAGGCTGCCGGTGTAGGCCGCGGTGCCGGTGCGCTCGGCCGTCCGCGCCGCATCCAGCACGGTCACGGGTGCGCCCAGCGCCTGCCACTGGCGGGCGCGCTGGTGCAGCTCGGCCAGGCCGCTGGCGCCCACCGCGCAGTGCAGCGTGCCGCGGTGCACCGCCTCGCAGGCGATGCCGTGGCGCGCGATCAGCTCGAACACCGTGCGCGGTCCGTCGCCCAGCAGCTGCAGCAGACGCGGCCCGTGCACCGGGCCCAGCACCTGCGGCAGCACCTCGGGCATCACCCACAGGCCGGCATTGACCAGGCCGACATTGCGGCCGGCCCCGCCATGGCCGAGGGCCCGCGCCTCCAGCAGCGCCACCCGCGCGCCCGCTTCGGCCAGATGCAGGGCGGCGGAACAGCCGGTGTAGCCGCCGCCGATGATGACCACGTCCACCGCCTGGGCGCCGCCGAGGTCGGCCGTCAGCGGACCGGCAGGCGGCGCCGGCGGGGCCGAGGCGGCCCACAGGCCGTGGCTGGCGGGGGTGGTGCCGGCGGTGGAAAGAGGAGCGCAGGGGGTGGCGTGGGGGGCGGCCATGGCGGGGCTCCGGGCTCGGTGGCGCGTGACCGTGGGCAGGGTGAGGCGGCGCGGGGCGCTCAGCCGGCGTGCGTGCCGCGCGGTGCGGCGCGCAGCGCGTCCGGCATGACCGCCTGCAGGGCGGCGTGCAGATGCGCCAGGCTGTCCTGCTGCTCGGCCGCGTAGAGCGCCATCGGGTCGGCCACCGGCGCGCCCAGCGCCTGCTCGAAGGCGGCCTGGGCGGCCTGCACGTCGTACTGCAGCACCGGTTCTCCCGCCAGATTGCTGCGGAAGATGCCGGCGGCGCTGACAGGCAGGAAGTCCTCGTAGACGATGGGCCGGGCCTCGGCCAGGCCGGCGGCCAGCAGGGCCTGCAGCCAGGCCGGCACGCTGCCAGCTTGCGCCCCGCCGTCGACCGGCGTGGCCGCCGTGCCCGCGTCTTCGCGATCGCGGCACCCGGCCGCGGCGGCCTCCGCTGTCGTCACCGTGGCCGCCACTGCCGCCACTGCCGCCGCCTGCGCCGTCACCCCGGGCCGCAGCCCGTAGCGGAACCAGCCCAGGCCGGCCTGACGCAGCGTCTGCAGATCGTCCGGGAAGTCGGCGAAGACGGCCGCCAGCGTGGCGGCCCGGGCCTCGGCCGTGGCGCCCGGCGCCGCCGCGTTGCGCGCCCGGGCCTCGTCCAGCAGACGGTCGTACAGCGCGCGGCCGGCCGGGGTCAGCGCCAGGCCGCGCTGCTCGATCTCGCCGAAACGCGCGGTGTGCGTGCCCTCGCCACTGCCCGCGGCAAAGCTCACCGGCTCGCTCACGGCGGCGAAGCTGGTCTGGCGCAGCAGGATGGGCACACGCCGGCGCGGCGGGCCCTCGATCTCGGCCTTGGCCGGCAGGCCGGCCGCCTGCATCGCGGACTGCGCGGCATCGATGTCGAGCGTGCGCGGCGTCAGGTGGTTGATGTGCGGGCCGGCGAAGCACACCACGTCGGCCACCAGGCGGTGGGCGGCGGCCAGGCGCCGGTAGTCGTCCTGCGTGACCGGCGCCTGCCGCTGCCAGGCGAAGGTCGGCAGCACGGCCTGCACGAAGGCCTCGGCATCGGACTCGCTCAGGCCGCCGGCCTGCTCGCAGCGCGCGGTCAGCGCCAGCGCCTCGGGCGTGAAGATCCGGCGCCGGGCCAGCGTGCGCTCGGCCAGCGCGCGGGTCTGCGCATCGTCGATCAGCTCCAGCCGCAGCAAGGAGGTGAACAGCCGCAGCGGGCTGGCTTGCAACGCCGCCGCGCCCACCGGGCGGAAGGCCGTCGAATGCACCGGCACGCCGGCCACCGACAGATCGTAGTAGCCCACCGGCTGCAGGCCCATGACGGCGAAGATGCGGCGCAGCGTGGCCAGCTCCTGCGCCGTGCCCACGCGGATCGCGCCGTGGCGCTCGACGTCCAGCTGCGCCTGCGCCAGCGGCACGCCGTCGAGCGCCTGCGCATCGGCCCGCAGCGTGGCCGCATTGACCTCGGCCACCACATCGACCAGGCGGCCGTACAGCGGCACCTCGGCGCGGTACAGCCGGGACATCGCCGCGGCGAAGCGGCTGCGGATGACGTCGGGGGCCACGAAGGCCGGCACGGGGCTCAGGTCAGTCATGCTGGATACGCACCAAGGCAAGCGCAACGATGCGTCGATTCTGAAAGGCCCACCCAGCATCCGCAAACGACTTTGCGGACCAACCTCATTCCATAATGGAATGACCATGAGCCCCCTGCCCCGCCGCTTCCTGCCACCGATGCAGGCCCTGGCCGCCTTCGAGGCCGCCGCCCGCCTGCAGAGCTTCACCGCCGCCGCGGCCGAGCTGTCGCTGACGCAGAGCGCCGTCAGCCGCCAGATCCGCGCGCTGGAGGAACAGCTCGGCGTCGAGCTCTTCGTGCGCGAACGCCAGACCGTGCGCCTGAGCGCGGCCGGCGCCAGCTACGCCCCCGAGGTGCGCCGCGCGCTGCAGCGCATCGCCACCGCCACCCTGGCCCTGCGCGCCAACCCGCACGGCGGCACCTTGAACCTGGCCATCCTGCCGACCTTCGGCACCCGCTGGCTGGCCCCTCGCCTACCCCGTTTCCTGCAGGCCCACCCCGGCATCACGCTGAACCTGCACACCCGCCTGGCGCCCTTCGACTTCCAGACCGACGCCCTCGACGCCGCCATCCACTTCGGCAGCCCCGACTGGCCCGGCGCCCGCCTGGACCGCCTGATGGGCGAGACCGTGATCCCCGCCTGCAGCCCCGCCCTGCGCGAGCGCCTGGACCTGCGCCTGCCCGCCGACCTGCTGCGCGCCCCGCTGATGCACCTGGTCAGCCGCCCCGACGCCTGGGAGCGCTGGCTGCGCGCCGCCGGCCTGCCCGACACCGAGGTGCACGGCATGCTGATCGACCAGTTCGCCGTCGCCGCCCAGGCCGCCATCGCCGGCCTCGGCGTGGCCCTGCTGCCCGACTTCCTGATCGAGGCCGAACTGGCGCGCGGCGACCTCGTCGCCGCCGTCGACCTGCCCCTGCCCAGCACCGAGGCCTATCACCTGGCCTGGCCGCTCGGGCGGGAGGACTGGCCGCCATTGCAGGCTTTCAGGGGGTGGTTGTTGGGGGAGGCCGCCACCAGCCCGGGCAGAATCGCCGACAGCCCTCCGCCGCCCGCGCCCACCGGGCCCGTCTGACACCGCCCATGCGCGACGAGATCATGACGCATCAAGCGCGTCGAAGCAGGTGGAGGGCTGCGAAGCAGCAATGGGCCATGCAAGCGAACAGGGTGACGATGGACAGCCAGCCCACGAAGAACCCGGTGGTGGAAACTCCAAAGTCCCACCCTTCCAGACTGAACCGCCCCGGGTTTCGCGGAGGCCGGTTGGCCTGATCGCTCATGTCGCACAGGCCGATGGCTCGGCGAGTTGGCGGCAGCAGTGTGCCTCGGCCTCGGCTGGCGGGATGTCGCCCAGCGGCCCCATCAGCCGGTGGTTGTTGAACCAGGAGACCCAGGTCAGCGTGGCGAGCTCGACGGCCTCGCGGGTCTTCCAGGTGCGGCGGTGGATGTCCACGATCGCCCGGAACGCTGTTCGCGATCAATGGAATGCGCACCTTGCGCTCAAAGCCGGTGCGATTCGCACGGGTCACTTCAGCGCAGACAGATAGGCCGTGGCGACCGCGACGCAGTGCGCCAGGCTCGGCCGATACCCGGTGGCAGCAATGGCGTCAAAGGTGGCGATGAAGCCGGCCCCGGGATGCGCGATCTGCGCCAGGAACCGGTCTCGGTTCCGCGCCAGGAAAGGCGCCGCGGCCTCGAGCGCATCCGGCTCTCGCTCGATCACCAAGGCGAGATCGAACAGGTCACGCGCCGTCGCCCGGTCTCCGCGGTGGTACATCTTCTTGGCGATCACCTCCGCAGCCGTTTCGACGCGCACGGCCCTGCCCTGGATCTCCCACCACTCCCAGGCTGCGTCGGTGAGGTTCGGTGCGGCGACGAAGTCGACCTCACCCTCCTCGAACTGCAGCTTCACGAACGATCCCGCCATCTCCGTGTAGTCCTCGGTCAGGGAGGCCGCCGTGTCGCTGAGTCGAGGCGTCACATAGCCCAGGTACTGCGGATCTGGCACGAAGATGTCGATGTCCTTGCTCAGGCGGTGTCCGTACCTGAACATCAGGACCGTCCCGCCCCCGAAGGTCCAGAACGGATTGGCGAGGCCACCATGGCGCTGGATCTCGTCGACAAGCCGGAGCGCGCGAGGGAACAAGACTTCCCAGGCGCCGGGGGGCAGGTCTGGCTTCATGCCCATAGGCCTTGCCGATGCACGGCCAGTGACTTCGCCAGTTGGGAAACGTTGCGCCACACCGCCTTGGGCGGCACGCCCTCGTTCGCAGCGGCTTCCTCGACGGCCATCACGACCAATGGCACGGGTGCCTCGTCCAGCAGGTGGGTCAGGTGGGCTGCGTAGCCCTCTGGCACGCAGCCACTCACCAGCGCATGACCAAGCGTATCGGACGGCACCTCTTGGGAGTAGCTCACGCTGGCGTTCTTGGCCGCCATCCAAAGGCCACGCTTTCGGGAGCGCGCGGCCTGTGTGGGTGGGTCAAGGTCCAGCCCCAGCACGGCGAGCACCTGAGCCACTCGGTTGAAGCCCAGGTCGCTGAGCGCACCCGCCTCCAGACCCACGAGCGTCTGGCGCGAAAGTCCACACAGCTGCGCGAGCCGGGACTGCGTCAGTCCGAGCGCTTCCCGCCGCTGGCGGATGGTGAGGCCAAGGCTGGAGAGGTCCAAGCTACCGCCTTAGAAATGTCGAATATTTTTGACACTCTATCATCATCGGACCGCGCCTGTCAGCGTGCATGCGGTTCTGCGCAAGATGCCGCTCAAGCGCGCCAATTCGATGCCATCCAACTGTGTATTGAGCCATCACTGAAATCCTTCGCTGCCGTGTCGTAGGCACCGTCGGCGCAGACGCTGGCGATGGGCTCGTCCGAGGGGATCTGTGCCAGCAGTTCGGGCAGCATCGGCGCGTCGCCAATGGCGTTGCTGGTGACTTCAACGGCCCGGATCTCCAGCATCTGCGCGTCGATGCCAAGGTGCACCTTGCGCCATTCGCGTCGGTACTCCGCCCCGTGCTTCTTGCGCTTCCACTCACCTTCGCCCAGAAACTTGACTCCGGTGCTGTCGACCAGCAGTTGCAAGGGCTCACCGCTGGGGCGGTAGCTGAGCTGCGCCTGCACGGTCTTCTGCCTTCGGCACACCGTGCTGTCGTCGGGCACCGGCCAGTCCAACCCTGCCAGCCGCAGCAGGCTCTCCACCATGCCCAGCGTCTGCCGCAGCGCCTGCCCGAACAGGCACTTGATGCTCAGGCAGAACGGGATCGCCGCGTCCGAAAACGTCTGCTGACGCCCGCGCCGGCCCGTCGGCTTGGCCAGCCACTGCATGTGCTTGTCCCAGCCACATCGTCAGCACGCAGACTCAGCTGCAGATCCGTCGGTCGACCGATGACGAGGGACACGCCGAGGTCACAAGCGTACGCCTCACCGCTCCACCACCTTGTTCCACCGCGCATTCCACGTCGGCCGGTTGGCATTGATGCTGTCCCAGTCGACGTTGACCGCGTTCTTCATGTACTGGCTGATGGCGGCGACCTGGGCGATGCCGTCGCCCACCACCGGGGCCTTGGGGTTGGTGGGGATCTGGGCGCCGAACTGCAGCACGTTGGCCTGAGCCAACGGGCTGAGCAGGAACTCGGTGAGCTTCTGTGCCAGCTCGGGCTCGCTGTTGTTGGCGATGATGCACTGGCCCACCACCAGCACCACCGAGCCTTCCTTGGGCTGGGCGTACTCGACAGGGATGCCCTTGGCCTTGAGCGAGGCGACGGCGGTGGGCGTCAGCGGGAACAGTGCGGCCTCGCCCGTCTGCACCATCTCGCTGATCTTGGCCGAGCTGGGGATGTACTCCAGCACGTTGGGACCGATGGTCCGGTCCCAGGCCTTGAAGCCGGGCTCGACGTTCTTGTCGTTGCCGCCCTGGATGCGATTGAACATCAGGAAGCCGTGCAGGCCGAAGGTCGACGAGGACAGGCTCTGGAACACCACCTTGCCCTTGAGCTTGGGGTCGGCCAGGTCCATCCACGAGGTGGGCGGCGCCCACTTCTTCTCGTCGTAGAGCTTCTTGTTGTAGGCCAGGCCGGTCATGCCCAGGCTGACGCCGCTGGCCATGTCGTCCTTGAAGCGGGCGGCCGGATACAGCTCCTTGAGCGCGGCGCTGGGCTTCTGCTTCTGGCACAGGCCCATGCCGATGGCGCGCATCATGATGCCGTCATCGAGGAACATGACGTGCATCTGCGGCTTGTCCTTGTTGGCCTGCGCCTTGGCCAGGATGTCGCTGCTGGTGCCGGGCACCACCACCACCTTGACGTTGTTGAGCTTCTCGAAGGCGGGGAACACGTACTGGGTGTAGGCCTTCTCCATCGTGCCGCCGTTCATGCCGATGTAGAGCGTCTTCGTCTGCGCATGGGCACCGGTGGCGGCAACGGCCATCAGCAGCGCGGCAGCGGCTGCGGCGGCCGCGGAACTCACGCGGAAGGTGGCCTGCGGCGGGAAGCGTCGTGAGGTCATCGGGGCACTCCTGAGGTCGTGGGTTGGGGGGCGGGAACGGGTGAGCGGAAGCGGGTGATGGCGAAGGCGTCGATCGGCGTGCGGCTGTGGCCGTGGTGCACCAGCTCGGCCAGCACCTCGCCCACGGCCGGGCCGATCTGGAAACCGGCACCGGCGAAACCGAAACCGTGGAACAGCCCCGGCGTGGTGACGCTGGGGCCGAGCACGGGCTGGCGGTCGGGCAGATAGCCTTCGGTGCCGCTCCAGGTGCGGATCAGTTGGGCATGGCGCACTGGCGGCAGCAGCGCCACGGCCTGCTGCAGCAGCCGCTCCAGCACGGGCGCGGTGACGCGGGTGCGCTGATCGTCCAGCGGCTGGCCATGGCCACCGCCCAGCACCAGCTGGCCGCTGGCCACCTGACGACAGTAGATGCCACCGCCTTCCACGCCGAGGCTCCAGGGCAGGAAGGCGGGCAGCGGCTCGGTGACGGCCATGGCCGGGTGGCCGCTGGTCAGCGGCACCGGTTCGCCGAAGCGCGTGGCCAGTGCACCGGCCCAGGCGCCGGCGCAGTTCAGCAGCACCGGCGCCTGCAGCTCCAGGCCGGGGCCGGCGCGCAGGTGGAAGCGTTCGCCATCGTGCGCCACCTCGTGCACCGGATGGTGTTCCAGCACCTGCGCACCGGCGCGGGCGGCGGCACGGGCGAAGGCAGGCGAGACCAGGCGCGGATTGGCCTGGCCGTCATCCGGGCACAGCGAGCCACCGACCGCCACGCCGCCCAGCCAGTCGCAGCGCTCGCGCACCTGGGCGGCGCTCAGCAGCTGCAGGCCGAGGTCGAAGTCGCGGCTCAGCTCGGCGTAGGCCTCCAGCGCGGCCATGTCGACGGCGCTGCGGGCGATCTTGAAGTGGCCGGTGCGGCGGTACTCGCCATCGATGCCCAGCAGCTCGGGCAGGCGGGCCCAGATCTGGTGGGCGCGCTGGGCCAGCGGCAGCTGCACCGGCAGGCGGCCCTGGCGGCGCACACCGCCGTAGTTGACGCCGCTGGAGCGCGAGCCGCACAGGTCGCGCTCCAGCAGCACCACGCCGTGGCCCAGACGGCGCAGCGCCAGCGCGGCCGAGGCGCCGACGATGCCGCCGCCGATGATGGCCACATCGGTGCGCAGGGGTGTGGCCCGGCTCATCCGACGGCCCTCCGGTCATGGCGGAACCACGGCCCCGCGGGCCGAGGGCGCGGGCGGCGCGGGCGGCGCGAACGGCTCAGGACCGCGCTCATGCGCCCTCTCCCGCCGGCGGCTCGCCAGGCTGCAGATGCAGGTGGATCGGGATGGGCTTGACCGGCGCCTGCGCGCGCAGCCGGCCCACCTGCGGCACCGGACGGCCGCAGGCCTGGGCCAGCAGCTCGGCCGCAGCGCTGGCGCACATGCGGCCTTGGCAGCGGCCCATGCCCAGGCGGCTCAGCGCCTTGAGCCGACTGAGCTCGTCGGCGCCAGTGGCCGCGGCCGCCTGGCGCAGATCGCCGGCGCTCAGGCGCTCGCAACGGCAGATCACGGTGTCGTCCGGCGTCCGCGCGGCCCAGTCCTCGGGAAAGGGAAAGGCGCGTTCCAGGCCCTGGCGGAAGCGGGTGGCGCGGGCCAGGCGCTCGTCCAGCGCCTGGGCGCGGCGAGGATCGATGGCGATGCCCCGCTCGGCCAGCAGGCCGAGGGCCGCGCGCTCACCGGCCCATTCAGCCGCATCGGCGCCGAGGATGCCGGCGCCGTCTCCGGCCAGCCACACGCCGCTCACGCTGCTGGCGCCGTCGGCGCGGCGCATGGGCAGCCAGGCGCGGTGCGGCGACTGCCAGTCGAAGCGGCAGCCGAGCAGGTCCGCCAGCTGGGTTTCGCTGCGCAGGCCGTGGCCGAGCGCCGCACCATCGCAATCGATGCGGCGGATGCGCTGGCCGCCCGGGTCATCGGTCCACTCGACGGCCCGCAGGCGGTCGCCGTTGCCGGACGGGATGGCCGGCGGGCCCGCCGGCGACACTCCCTGCACCACCCCTGGCACCCCCGTGGCAGGGCCCTGAGATCGGGCGTCATCACCGAGCAGGCGCAGCACGCGTGCCCCGCGGTGCACCGGCACGCCGGCCGCCTTCAGGCGCGCGACGAACCAGGCGCCCTTGGCCAGCACCGCCGGCTGCGTGGCCAGCAAGGGCAGCGCGGCCAGCTGGTCGGCCAGGCGCGCCTGGTCCAGCACGGCCGCCACCTGCACGCCGGCCTTCAGGTACTGCCAGGCCACCAGATACAGCAGCGGCCCGGTGCCGATGAAGACCACCCGCCGACCGATGGCGCAGGCCTGGGCCTTGAGCGCCACCTGGGCCCCGCCCAGGCTGAAGACGCCGGGCAGCGTCCAGCCCGGCACGGGCAGCACGCGGTCGGTGGCGCCGGTGGCCAACAGCAGCTGGCTGAACAGCAGCGTGCGGGCCGCGGCGCTGGGGCCGTGCAGCAGACTGAGCTGGCCGGTGGCCGGCGGCAGCGCCGGATCCACCCCGGCGGGCAACGCATGCCAGACCAGCGTGTCGGGCCGGTGATCGATCTGCGGCAGCAGTCCTGCGAGGCAGGCGTGCAGATCACGGGCCCGGCCGGCCTCGAAGCCGTACAGCGCACGGGCCGGACGCTGGAAGCCGGGCGGCGGCTGGCGGTAGATCTGGCCGCCGCCGCGCGCGGCCTCGTCCACCAGCACCGGGCGCAGACCGTGGGCCACCAACGTCTGCACGGCGCGCACGCCGGCCGGGCCGGCACCGACCACCACCGGGGGCAGCTGATCGGCCACAGCGGCCTCACCCGGGCCACCAGGACCACCAGAGGCACCCGTGGCACCCATCCCGCCGGACGGCCGGACCCGCGAGAGCGGCATCTGCCGGCTCATGCCCAGCCTCCGTCGGTGCGCACGGCCATGCCGGCCTGCACCGGCGTGCTGCAGGCGCGCAGGCGCGGGCCGCGGCCATCGGGCGCGGCCGGATCATCCAGTTGCACCCAGCAGTCCTGGCAGGCCCCCATCAGGCAGAAGCCGGCATGCGGATCGCCGGTGCGCTCGTGGCGGCGCAGGCGGGCGTGGTGGGTCAGCACGGCGGTCAATACCGTGTCGCCGGCCAGGGCGCGGGCGGGCTGGCCGTCGATGTGCAGCGTCAGCTCCGGGCGACCGGTCTCGGCCACGCGGTGCAGCAGCGGGTCTTGCTCAACCGTCATCTTCAGGGGCCTCATGCCTTGCCCACCAGCACACGGTCCAGGCCGTAGAGCCGGTCCAGCGCCACCATGGCCACGGCGGTGATGGCCACCATCAGCGCCGAGACGGCGGCCATCAGCGGGTCGATCGACTCGGTGGCGTACATGTACATGCGCACCGGCAGCGTGACGGTGGACGGCGCGGTGACGAAGATGCTCATCGTCACCTCGTCGAAGCTGTTGATGAAGGCCAGCAGCCAGCCGCCCGACACGCCGGGCAGGATCAGCGGCAGCGTGATGCGGCCAAACACCGTGGCCGGGCTGGCGCCCAGCGAGGCGGCGGCCTGCTCGACGCTGCGGTCGAAGCCCACCAGCGCGGCCAGCACCAGGCGCAGCACATAGGGCGTGATCACCAGCGCGTGGGCCAGCACCAGCCAGGCAAAGCTGCCGGTGCCGCCCACCAGCGCGAACAGCCGCAGCAGCGCCACGCCCAGCACCAGGTGCGGCACCACCAGCGGCGACATGAACAGGCCGTTGAGCGCCTCACGCCCGGCGAACTGGCAGCGGTTGATGGCCAACGCCGCCGGCACGGCCAGCAGCGTGGCCAGCGTGGCCGAGGCCAGGGCCAGCCACAGGCTGTTCCAGAAGCTCTGCATGAAATCCGGGTGATCGAACACGGCGTGGAACCAGCGCAGGCTCCAGTTCCAGCCCGGCAGGCTGAGGGTGTTCTCGGACGTGAAGGCCACCGCGCACACCACCAGCAGCGGGGCCAGCATGAAGGTGATGACCACCGCGTTGAAGGCCAGGGCCAGCGGCCCGTTGCGTCGCGCACTGCTCATCGCATCACCCCAGGGCCCGGCGCGTGCGGGCCTCCACCAGCCGGTTCAGGCTCACCAGCACGCCCAGGTTGGCCACCAGCAGCACCAGGGCCACGGCGGCGCCCAGCGTCCAGTTCAGCTCATGCAGGTATTCGTCGTAGACGATGGTGGCCACCATCTTCAGCCGCCGCCCGCCCAGCAGGCCGGGAATGGCGAAGCTGCTGGCCGACAGGCCGAAGACGATGAGGCTGCCCGACAGCACGCCCGGCGTGACCTGCGGCAGCACCACGCGCCGCAGCACGGTGAAGGGCGAGGCGCCGAGCGAGAGCGCAGCGTTCTCCACCTGCGGGTCGAGCTTCTGCAGCGCCGTCCACACCGGGATGACCATGAAGGGCAACATCACGTGCACCAGCGCGATGACCACCGCCCACTCGGTGTAGAGCAGGCGCACGCGGCCGATCCCGATGGCCTGCAGCACCGTGTTCAGCACGCCTTCGGGGCCCAGCAGCATGCTCCAGCCGAAGGCGCGCACCACCACGCTGACCAGCAGCGGCGCCAGCACCACCAGCAGCAGGACGGAGCGCCAGGGCTGCGACATGCGGCTGAGCACGATGGCCTCGGCCGTGCCCACCACCGCGCAGATCAGCGCCACCAGGGCCGAGATCCAGAAGGTGCGCCAGAAGATGCCGTGGTAGTAGTCGTCACGCGCGATCTGCAGGTAGTGGTCCAGCGTGAAGGTGCCCGGCTGCGCACCCGTGGCCGCATCGAAGGCGTTGAACGACAGCAGGGCCGTGAGCCCCAGCGGCACCAGCAGCATCAGCGCGAACAGCGCCAGCGCCGGGCCGCTGAGCAACCAGGGGAGTGAGCGGCTCACGATGCCGCCTCGTCCGCGATCACGCGCGGTGCCCCGTCGGGCCAGTCGACGCCGCAGGCCTGGCCTTCCACCAGCGCGGCGCGGCCGTCATTGGGCACCAGGGCGGTCAGCGTGCCGGCCGCCGTGTCCAGCGCATACAGCCACTGGCTGCCCAGGAAGTAGCACTCCTTGACCGTGCCGGCCAGGCGGCCGCTGCCGGCGGGCCGCAGTTGCAGCTTCTCGGGTCGCAGCAGCTGACCGTCGAGCACATTGGCCTTGCCGACGAAGTTGGCGATGAAATCCGACTGCGGCCGCTCGTAGACGGCGTGTGGGTGGCCGATCTGCTCGGTGCGGCCGGCGCGCATCACCACCACGCGGTCGCTGATGGACAGCGCCTCGTCCTGGTCGTGCGTGACCATCAGCGTGGTGGTGCCCAGCGTGCGCTGGATGCGGCGCAGCTCGTACTGCATCTCCTCGCGCAGCTGGGCGTCGAGGTTGCTCAGCGGCTCGTCGAGCAGCAGCACCGGCGGCTGGATCACCAGCGCACGCGCCAGCGCCACGCGCTGGCGCTGGCCGCCGGACAGCTCACGGGGATAACGGTCGGCGTGCGCCTCCAGCCGCACCAGGGCCAGCGCCTCGCGGACCTGGCGCGCGCGGTCGGCGGCCGGCACCTTGCGCATCTCCAGGCCGAAGCCGACGTTGGCCGCCACCGTCATGTGCGGAAACAACGCATAACTCTGGAACACGATGCCCAGGCCGCGGGTGTTGGCTGGCGTGTGGGTGATGTCGCGGCCGGCCAGCGTGATGCACCCACCGCTGACCGCTTCGAAGCCGGCCAGCATCTGCAAGGTGGTCGTCTTGCCGCAGCCCGAGGGGCCCAGCAGCGAGACGAACTCGCCCTGCGCGATGGACAGGTTCAGCCCCTGCACGGCACAGGTGGCGCCGTAGAACTTGCTGACGTCGGAGAGGGTGAGGAAGGACATCGGAACCTCTGGAGAGCCACCGCACCGGTCTGGGGCGATCTGGAAGGGCAGCGTCGTTTGCCGGTCACTCTATTGCAGTGGTCGTGCCAGTCGAACCGAGGTATTCCACTAGTCAGAATCTTTATTGAAATGATTCCGATCAATGGAATACAGAGGCTAGACTGTCCACATCACATTCCACGGAGCAGAGGCATGGACGAGGCAGCAGGCACCACCGGTGGCGTGGCGCGGGTCTTCGCGGTGATCCGGGCGCTGGGCGCGGCACAGGCCGAAGGCGGGCGGGTCACCCAGTTGGCGCGTGCGGTGGGCCTGACCCAGGCCACCACGCACCGTCTGCTGGCACAGCTGGTGGCCGAGGGGATGGTGGAGCAGGACGAGCGCAGCAAGCGCTACCGGCTGAGCCTGGACTTCTTCGCGCTGGCCGCGCAGGCCGGAAACCCCGGTGACCTGCGCACGCTGTGCCGCCCGGCGCTGCTGCGCCTGTGCGGCAGCCTGGGCGACACGATCTTCCTGCTGGCGCGCAGCGGCTTCGACGCGGTGTGCCTGGACCGCGCCGAAGGCCCCTTCCCCATCCGCAGCTTCACCGGTGACGTGGGCGGGCGCATCGCGCTCGGCGTCGGCCAGGGGGCGCTGGCCATCCTCGCCTTCCTGCCCGAGGCCGAGCGCGAGGAGGTCATCCGCTTCAACCTGGCGCGGGTGCGCGAGTACGGCGTCTACGACGAGGTCTACCTGCGCACCGAGATCGAGCGCACCCGCGCCCAGGGCCATGCCGCGCGCAACACCGGCCTGCTCGAAGGCATGGCCGGCGTGGCCGTGCCGGTGCTCGACCGCGAGGGCCGTGCCGTGGCGGCACTGAGCGTGGGCACCCTGAGCGACCGGCTGAACGCCGAGCGCCTGCCCACCGTGGTCGAGCTGCTCAAGCGCGAGGCCACCGCGCTCGGCCCGCGCATCCATCCCTTCGACGCCACGCTGCGCCGCCCGACCCAGAGCCTGGCCGGTGGGCAGGCGGCGGTGGCCGGACGGATCGGGCCGGGAGAAGGCGGCCTTGATGTCTAACGTTAGCCATCAACATCGCTGTACACGGCGGCGCGATGTCGCCGGCAGGCCTCCCCGCACGCTGGACCCCCGCACGCCCGACGGACGGCATCGGCGTCCCGAGCGCCATCCGCTAGATTCAGGGGCCTCTGCAGGAGCCGCACCGGGCTGGATCCGCCAGCTCCTCGTGTTCCGACCGCCCCTCCGCCCATGAACACCCGCTTCCTCGAAACCCTCGTCGTCCTGGCCCGCGTCGGCAGCTTCCGCGAGACGGCCCAGGTGCTCAACGCCACGCAGGCGGCGATCTCGCAGCGCATCGCCAACCTGGAAGACGACCTGGGCGTCGAGCTGGTCGACCGCAGCCAGCGGCGGCTGAGCCTGACGGCCGCCGGTGAGCAGACGGTGCGCCAGGCGCAGCGCATCCTGGAGATGGAGCGCGCGCTGCGCGCGTCCACGCGGCCGGAGGCGCCGCCGGCCGGCCGCGTGCGGCTGGGAGCGATCGAGTCGGTGGTGCGCACCTGGCTGTCGCCGCTGGTGCGGCTGCTGGCCGAGCGCCATCCGCAGATCGAGCTCGACATCACGGTCGACACCGCGCGCAATCTGCAGGAGGCCTTCCGCGCGCGGCGGCTGGACCTGATGGTGCAGAACGATCCCTATGCGCCGGCCGTCGGCAGCATCGATCTGCGCGAGGTCGCGCTGTGCGAGTTCGCGCTGCACTGGATCGCGCGGCCGCAGCGGGTGCCGGGCCTGGGCCCGCTGACGCTGGCCGAGCTGGAGCAGCACCCGCTGCTGACCTTCTCGCGCACCTCCAGCCCCAGCGCCCATGTGCGCGCGCTGTTCGCCGACCGCGGGCTGGAGCCGCGGATCTGCAACTTCCCGTCGGTGGAGTCGATCGTGCAACTGGTGCGCGACGGCTATGGCATCGCGGCCATCCCGCCGGTCTTCGTGCGCCAGGAGCTGGCCAGCGGTGAGCTACGGCTGTGTGGCGGCCCGCCGCTGCCCTCGATGACGATCACCGCGCTGAGCGAGCGCGAGACCACGCCCGCCGTGCGGGCCACCGAGGCGCTGACGGGCGACGTGGTGGCGGCCTACTGCACCGCCGCGCAGCCGGACTGGGTGCGCCCGCTGGCCGGTGCGCGCCCGGCCTGATCAGCAAAACTTGTCATCGATCAACAGAATTTCTCGTTGGACGTGGCTGGCGGCCTGGCTGACAGTCCGCGGCACGCCACGGCCCGCAGGCCGTGCAGCCGTCACCGGTCCCGCCCATCCACGAGGAAGCCCATGATCCGTCGCCTGATCGCCACCGCCGCCGCGGTGCTGTGCACGCTGTCCGCCCAGGCGGCCAGCTGGAACCTGTCGGCCGAGCAGCCCGACGCGAACTACCTGACGCAGAACGTGCGGCAGTTCGCCGACGAGGTGAAGGCCGCCACCAACGGCGCGCTGGAGTTCAAGGTGCAGTCCAACTCGGTGCTGCTCAAGCGGCCCGAGGTCAAGCGCGGCGTGCAGGCCGGCATCGTGCCGGTGGGCGAGGTGCTGATGTCGGCCCTCGGCAACGAGGATCCGATGTTCGAGATCGACTCGATCCCCTTCGTCGCCACCAGCTTCGATGCCTCGGAGAAGCTGTGGAAGGCCGCGCGCGAGCAGATCGCCGCGCGGCTGGACAAGCAGGGCATCGTGCTGCTGTACGGCGCGCCGTGGCCGCCGCAGGGCGTGTTCACCGAGAAGCCGGTGGCCACCATGGCCGACTTCAAGGGCGTGCGCTTCCGCGCCTACAGTGCGTCGACCACGCGCATGGTCACGCTGATGGGCGCGGTGCCCACCACCATCCAGACGGCCGAGGTGCCGCAGGCCTTCTCCACCGGCGTGGTCGACATGATGATCACCTCGCCGGCCACCGGGGTGGACACGCAGGCCTGGGATTACGTCAAGCACTACTACGACGCCCACGCCTTCATCCCGCAGGCCATCGTGATCGCCAACAAGCGCGCGCTGACGGGCCTGCCGGCCGAGCAGCAGGCCGCCGTGATGGCCGCCGCGAAGAAGGCCGAGGCCCGCGGCTGGGCCACCGCCCGTGAACGCACCGGCACGCTGACGCAGACGCTCGCCGCCAAGGGCGTGAAGGTGCAGCCGGTGCCCGCCGCCATCAGCGGCGAGCTGACGAAGATCGGCCAGACCATGGCCGACGAGTGGCTGAAGAAGGCCGGTGCCGATGGCGCCAAGGTGCTGGAGACCTTCCGCCGCTGAGGGCCACCCGCCCGCCCGCCGCACCACGCCCCGCCGACCGCCCGCCACGCCTTGCGCAAGGCCGCCCCCCATGAAACTCCTCGACCGCCTGGCCACGGCCTCCGGCGTGGCCGCTGCCGTGGCGCTGCTGCTGATCGCCGTCATCATCCTGGCCCAGATCGGCGCCCGTCTGGCGGGCAGCCAGATCCCGGCGGCCGATGACTTCGCCGCCTGGGCCATGGCCGCCTCGGCCTTCCTCGGCCTGCCCTATGCGCTGCAGCATGGCGAGCACATCCGCGTCACGCTGATCCTGCAGCGCCTGGGTGGCCGCGCCGAGCGCGCGGTCGAGACACTGGCCACCGCCATGGGGCTGGCGCTGGCCGTCTGGGCGGCCTGGAACGCGGCGCTGTTCGTCTTCGAATCCTGGCAGTTCGGCGAGGTGGCGCAGGGCGTGCTGCGCGTGCCGCTGTGGATCCCGCAGCTGGCGATGCCGGTGGGCCTGACGCTGCTGGCCGCGTTGCTGGTCGAGCGCTTCTGGCGTTGTCTGAGCGGCGCGCCGCTGGCCACCGCGGGCGGCGAGACCGCACGCACGGAATGAGGAGCTGATGCCATGAGCGAGATCACCCAGGCCGCCATCCTGATGGGCGTGCTGTTCCTGGCGCTCGGGCTGGGCCTGTGGGTGGCGCTGGCGCTGCTGGGCTGCGGCCTGGTGGGCCTGATGCTGTTCACCGACACGCCGCCGGGGCTGCTGTTCTCGACCACCGTCTGGAGCGCGACCGCCAGCTGGACGCTGACCGCGCTGCCCCTGTTCATCTGGATGGGCGAGATCCTCTACCGCACCCGCCTGGCCGAGGACATGTTCGCCGGCCTGGGCCCGTGGGTGAGGGGCCTGCCCGGGCGCCTGCTGCACGTCAACGTGATCGGCTGCGGCATCTTCGCGGCGGTCAGCGGCTCGTCCGCCGCCACCGCGGCCACCATCGGCAAGATCACGCTGCCCGAGCTGAAGAGCCGCGGCTATGACGAGGCGATCGCGGTCGGCTCGCTGGCCGGCGCCGGCACGCTGGGCCTGCTGATCCCGCCGTCGATCGTGATGATCGTCTACGGCGTCGCGGCCCAGGTGTCGATCGTCAAGCTGTTCACCGCGGGCGTGCTGCCGGGGCTGATGCTGATGGCGCTGTTCTCCGGCTACATCGCCTTCTGGGCCTGGCGCCACCCGGACCGCGTGCCCGACGACGGCGAACCGGTGCCGCTGGCCGAGCGCTTCCGGCGCCTGCGCCTGCTGGCGCCGGTGACGGTGCTGATCGTCGCCGTCATCGGCTCGATCTATGCCGGCATCGCCACGGCCACCGAGGCGGCGGCGGTCGGCGTGCTGGGGGCGCTGCTGATCGCGGCGGCCGGTGGCTCGCTGACGCGGGCCTCGCTGACGGCCAGCCTGATGGGCGCGGTGCGCACCTCCTGCATGATCGGCTTCATCCTGATGGGTGCGGCCTTCCTGACCAGCGCGATGAGCTTCACCGGCCTGCCGGCGACGGTGGCCGCCTGGATCACCGGCCTGGGCCTGAGCCCCTGGCAGCTGCTGAGCGCGCTGACGGTGTTCTTCGTGCTGCTGGGCTGCTTCCTCGACGGCATCTCGATCGTGGTGCTGACCACCGCCGTGCTGATGCCGGCCGTGCAGGCCGCCGGCATCGATCCGCTGTGGTTCGGCATCTACCTGGTGCTGGTGGTGGAGATGGCGCAGATCACGCCGCCGGTGGGCTTCAACCTGTTCGTGATCCAGGGCATCACCGGCCTGCAGCTGTTCACGCTGGCGCGCATGGCCCTGCCCTTCTTCCTGCTGCTGGTGGCGGCCACGGTGCTGATCACGCTGTTCCCGCAGATCGTGCTGGCGCTGCCGGCGGCCATGGGCTGAGGCCCGCAGCGCTGCGCCGCACGCCGAAGCGATGCCCAAGCCGATGCCCCTCCCCGACCCGACCCCGGTGATACCGATGGGCGACAGCGCGCTGCGCATCGTCCTCGGCGATCAGCCCGACGCCGCGACCGTCGCGCGGGTGCAGGCGCTGGCCGCGCTGCTGCGTGGCCATCCGCTGCCCGGCCAGCGCGACGTGGTGCCGGCCTACACCACAGTGACGCTGCACTACCGACCCGAGGCGCTGGCCGCCGACGACGACCCCTGCGGCCTGCGCCCGCCCTGGCAGCGCCTGGCCGACCAGGTGCGCGGCCTGCTGCGCCAGCTGCGCCGCGCGCCGCCCGCCGCCGGCCGCGAGGTGGTGGTGCCGGTCTGGTATGGCGGCGAGGCCGGACCGGATCTGGCCGATGTCGCCCACGCCTGCGGCCTGGACGCGGAGGACGTGGTGCGGCGCCATCTCGCCTCGGCCCACCAGGTCTGCATGCTGGGCTTCGCCCCCGGATTCCCCTTCATCACCGGGCTGGACCCGCTGCTGCGCACCGCGCGCCGCGGCACACCGCGCACCCGCATCCCGCCGGGCTCGGTGGCCATCGCCCGCGAGCAGACCTGCATCTACCCGCTGGAGACGCCCGGCGGCTGGAACCTGATCGGCCGCACGCCACTGGGCCTGTTCGATCCGACGGCCACACCGCCCAGCCGGCTGCAGCCGGGCGACCGCATCCGCTTCGAGGCCATTGATGCCGAGCGTTATTCGGAGCTGCTCGCCCAGCGCGGGGCAGCCCCCGGAGGCGTGGCATGACCTCGCCCGTGATCGAGGTGCTGCAGCCTGGCCTGCAGACCCAGGTGCAGGACGAGGGCCGCTGGGGCTGGCAGGCCGACGGCGTGCCGGTCGGCGGCGCGATGGACGTCTGGAGCCACCGCATCGCCAATCTGCTGGTCGGCAACGCCGCGGATGAGGCGACGCTGGAGATGCTGCTGCGGGGCCCGCACCTGCGCTTTCCGGCCGGTGCGACCATCGCGCTGACCGGCGCCGAACTGTCGCCGACCGTCGACGGACAGCCGGTGGCCATGGGCCGCGCACTGCGGCTGGCGCCGGGGGCCGAGCTGGCCTTCGGCCGCCGGACGGCCGGACTGCGCGGCTATCTGGCGGTGGCCGGCGGCATCGACGTGCCGCCCGTGCTCGGCAGCCGCAGCACCTATGCGCGTGGCGCGCTCGGCGGCCACGAGGGCCGCGCGCTGCGCGCCGGTGACCGGCTGCCGCTGGGCGTCCGCAGCGCCGCGGGCCCGCGGACCGTGGCCGAGCCCGCGACCTCACCCCTGGGTGCCGACGCCCGCGCCACGACGGGCCCCCCGGCCCTCGACCTCCTCAGCCCGCTGCCCGATCCTGACCCGCAGACCGAGGTGCGCATCCTGGTCGTCACCGGCGAGCACTGGCACGACTTCCCGACCGCGGCCCGGGCGGCCTTCCTGGCCACGCCCTGGCGCATCGGCCCGCAGTCCGACCGCATGGGCTACCGGCTGCAGGGCCCGGCGCTGGCGCCGCCGTCCTGCGGCGAGCTGCTGTCCGATGGCGTGGCCTTCGGCACCGTGCAGGTGCCACCCGACGGCCAGCCCATCGTGCTGATGGCCGAGCGCCAGAGCACCGGCGGCTATCCGAAGATCGCCCATGTGGCCAGCGTCGACCTGCCGCTGCTGGCCCAGTGCGGGCCGGGCCAGCGGCTGCGCTTCGAGGCCGTCACGGCCGACCGCGCCCAGGCCCTGCTCGAAGACCGCGCACGGCACCATGCCCGGCTGCGACAGGCGCTGCTGGCATCGGCCGACACCTGACGGACGATCGACACGTCCCTCCTCCGCCCCGACCTTCCGCTGACGACGACACCCGATGACGACCACCCTCGATCTGAACTGCGACATGGGCGAGGGCTTCGGCGCCTGGCGCATGGGCGATGACCTGGCCCTGCTCGACCAGGTCAGCTCGGCCAACATCGCGTGTGGCTTCCATGCCGGCGATCCGGCCACGATGCAGCGTGTGGTCGGCGCGGCGCTGGCCCGCGGCGTGGCCGTCGGCGCCCATCCGGGGCTGCCCGATCTGGTGGGCTTCGGCCGCCGCGAGATGAAGGTCACGCCGGCCGAGGCCTACGCGATGGTGGTCTACCAGGTCGGCGCACTGGCGGCCTTCGCGCGGGCGGCCGGCGGGCGGCTCAACCACGTCAAGCCGCACGGCGCGCTCTACAACATGGCCGCGCGCGACCGGGCGCTGTCCGATGCGCTGGCACAGGCGGTGCGCGACGTGGACCCGGGCCTGGTGTACTTCGGCCTGGCCGGCAGCCCGATGGTCGAGGCGGCGCGGGCGCTCGGCCTGCGGGTGGCCGAGGAGGTCTTCGCCGACCGCGCCTACGACGACGACGGCCGGCTGGCCGCCCGCGGCACGCCCGGCGCAGTGATCGAGGAGGCCGACGCCGCCGTCGCCCAGGTGCGCGACCTGCTGCAGGGCCGGGTGCGCGCGCTCAGCGGCGCCGTCGTGCGGCTGCAGGCCGACACGCTGTGCCTGCACGGGGACGGCGCCGGTGCCGTGCACTTCGCGCAGCGGCTGCGCGCGGCACTGGCCGCGGACGGCGTGACGGTGGCCGCCCCCCGCCGCGGCGACTGACCCTGCAGGGCCGCCTGCGCGGCCACCCGGAAGGCGGCGCGGCTCAGGCGGCGCGGCTCAGGCAGGACGGCTCAGCCGGTCCGCGCACGCCACCAGCGGTGCAGCCGCAGCCCCAGCCACACGGCGATCGCGACGCCGCACGCGACGGCGCCCAGCGCCAGCCACGGCGCCACCCAGCCCAGCCACAGCAGTACCGGCACGGCCACATCACCGGCCAGCGACAGCCCGATGTTGGACAGCGGCTCCGGCGAGGCATTGACCACCGCCCGGGTGCCGGCCTTGGCCGCATGGGCACTGGCCGCCAGCGTGCCGCCGGCCAGCGCGGCGACCAGCGACCAGGCGGCGCCGTCGCCCCCGAAGGCGCCGCCGAACACACCGGCCGCCAGGGCCGCACCGGCAGGGATGCGCAGCACGGTGTGCACCGCGTCCCAGGCACTGTCCAGCCACGGGAACTTGTCGGCACAGAACTCGACGACCAGCATCACGCCGGCCGCGGCCAGCACCAGCGGGTGCTGCAGCAGGACCAGGCCGGCGGGCAGCGCCACCCAGCCCAGCCAACCGGCCATGCCGGTGAAGAACAGCACCGCATACAGCCGCAGGCCGGCGGCCCAGCCCAGGGTGGCGGCCAGCGCCAGCAACTGGGTCAGATCGAGCGCGGCCAGCGTGGGGCCGGCGGCCGCCCCATCGCCCACCGGCGCCCCGACCTGCGCGGCCTGCACGGCACCACCGACCGCGAGCAGGCCGACGAGGGCCACGGACGGTGGACAGGCGCAGGAGAACGGACGGACGACAGGACGGCTCATGGCGGCAGGGACGGACGGGGGCTCGGGCTCGGGCTCGGGCTCGGGCTCGGGCCGGATCATTGTGGTGGGCGCCCCGACCGGGCCATGGCCACCGCAGCGGGATCCACCCAACGGCCAGCCGGCCCGGCGCGCAGGATGACACGGTGAGCTGTCCGCGGCGGCCGCGGTCTTCGCACGCCCAGGCACCGGCCGGCCACGGCGTCCGCCGGCACACCCCCACCCCGGGGCCGCCGATGAGGTCGGATGCCACACCTCGCGGGTCTTCCGCCATCAAGCGCCCGACCGATCCGGCCGATGCACCGATGACGCACGGGTCACCGCGATCCCGGGCGCTGCGGCGCGGATGCCGGACCGCCCGGTGCCGTCCGGCAGGTCCCGCCCCGCCCGCGTGAGCCCCGCGGCCCGGCGCTGTCCCGCGCACGGGCCGGCCGCCCTCGCCCTCGCCCTCATCCCTGTTCCGTCCATCGCCGCACCATGCCGTTGCTTCCCGCCGACCCGCCTTCGTCCAGCCTGACCCGCCGGCCCGCAGCCCTCCGCCAGGCGCCGGACACCACGGACAGCCCACGCGCCGCACGGATGGCGCGCCAGCCGGCGGCCCCGCTGACCTTGGCACGGACGGTGGCGAAGGTGATGGCGCTGGTGACGGCCGCGCTGGTGGCCGGCTGCGCCAGCCGCCCTGCCGAGCCCCCGCCGCAGGCCCGGCGCGAAACGCTGTGGGTGGTCACCGATGCCGCCGAGCTGCTGCGGGTGCAGGCCGGGCGGCCGCAGCAGGTGCTGCAGCGCACCCCCCTGCGCGGCCTGGCCGGCGGAGAGCGGCTGGTCGGCATCGATTTCCGCGTCGCTCGCGGGCTGCTGTATGCCCTCGGCTCGGGGGGCCGCCTCTACACGCTGGACACCGCCAGCGGCCAGCTGACGCCGGTGGGCGCCGGCGCACCGGTCGCGCTCGACGGCCAGCACTTCGGCGTCGACTTCAACCCGGTGGCCGACCGCCTGCGCGTGGTCAGCGACCGCGGCCAGAACCTGCGCCTGCATCCGGACACCGGCGCCCTCGCGGCCACCGATCCGCCGCTGTCCTGGCAGGCCTCGGCCGGCACCGGGCTGCCCGCGCCCCGCGTGGCCGGCGCGGCCTACACCTACAACACGCGCCAGACCACGCTGACGACCAACTACGCGATCGACCTCGACGCCGGCTGGCTGCTGACGCAAGGATCGGTCGAAGGCCTGCAGCCCGCCATCTCGCCCAACACCGGACAGCTGATGCGGGTGGGTGCGCTGGGCACCGGCGCCCTGGAGGACGCGTCCTTCGACATCGCCGACACCGACAACGCCGCCCTGGCCGCCCTGCGCCGCCAGGGCCGCACCCGGCTCTACGGCATCGATCTGGCCAGCGGACAGACGACGCTGCTGGGCACGCTGGCCGAAGGACGCGCCCTCTGGGGCCTGGCGATCGAGCCCTGAGCACCGGTCGCCGTCCTCACCGCCGCCATCCCCACCCGTCCGCGCACCCCACCCGGCCTCCGATGATCGGTCTGTCCGTGCCGCCCACCCCGCGCTGGCGACCCGCTCCGCTCCGGCGACCCGCTCCGCCCGCCCGGCCCGCCCGGCCCGCCCGCGCGATCACGCTCGCGGCGCTGTCCCTCCTCGCGCTGAGCCTGGGCCCACCGGCGCAGGCCGGCGCGCTCGAGGTGCAGGTGCTCGACGGCGGGCGCGGCCAGCCGCTGGGCGGGGCCGTGGTGTTCCTCGATTCGCCCGAGGCCAAGGCCGCCGCCCGGCCGCTGGCCACCGTCGACATCGCGCAGGGTGAGCGGCAGTTCCAGCCGATGGTCAGCGTGATCCCGGTGGGCACGCCGGTGAGCTTTCCGAACCGCGACACGGTGCGCCATCACGTCTACTCGTTCTCGGCGGTCAAGCGCTTCGAGATCAAGCTCTACGTCGGTCGCCCGGCGCAGGCGGTGGTCTTCGACCAGCCGGGCATCGCGGTGCTGGGCTGCAACATCCACGACCAGATGGCGGCCTGGGTGGTGGTGGTGGAGACGCCGTGGTACGCGATGACCGGCGCGGACGGTCGGGTGCGCTGGCCCCAGCTGCCCCCGGGCCGCTACCAGCTGCGGGTCTGGCATCCCGGCCTGGCGCCGGGCGAGCCGGCCGCCGAACAGCCCTTGACCGTCACCGCCGCCGACGCCCGCCTCAGCGTGCGGCTGGCCGGCATCAGCCCCTGAACCCGACGCGGCCCGCTGCGCATGACGCCGTCCGACCTGCTCCGCGCTCCGGCACGCTGGCGCCTGGGCACCCGCTTCGCCCTGCTGTCGCTGGCGCTGCTGATGGCCGTGCAGCTGGCCGGCTTCGCGCTGATCGGTGACGCGATCGAGCGCAACGCCCGTGGTTCGCTGGCGCAGGAGCTGGCCGTCGGCGAGCGCGTGTGGCAGCGCCTGCTCGCGCAGCGCGCGACACAGTTCAGCCAGTCGGCCTCGCTGCTGGCCGCCGACTACGGCTTCCGCGAGGCCATCCACAGCGGGGACCGCGAGACCCTCGTCTCCGCGCTCGACAACCACGGCGCGCGCATCGGCGCGGCCCTGGTGGTGTGGCTGGATCCGGGGCTGCGCCTGCGGGCGCAGTCCTCCGACGCCGACGGCCTGCTGCTGCCGATGCTGACGCGGCTGGGCCCCCAGCTCGCACGCAGCGGCCAGGCGATGGCCGACGTGACGGGCCGGCCGGTGCAGTTCGTGATGGTGCCGGTGCGGGCGCCGCTGCTGATCGGCTGGGTGGTGATGGGCTTCGCCCTCGACACCCGTCTGCTCGACGAGCTGCACGCGATCTCCGGCGTGCACGGCCTGCTGCGCGGCCGCCAGGCCGACGGCCGCATCCAGCTGCTGGGCAGCAGCCTGCCGGCCGGCGGCAGCGCGGCCCGGACGCTGGCGCCGCTGCCCGCCCAGGCGGTCCAGGCGCGACTGGACGACGCGCCCTACCAGCTGCGCCGCGTCGCCGTGGCCGCCGACGGCGAGGCGACGATCGATCTGTGGCTGGCCCGCTCGGTGGCCGAAGCGGTGGCGCCCTACCGCGCCTTGCAGGCCATGCTGCTGGGCCTGACCGCGGCCGGCCTGCTGCTGTCGACCCTCGGCAGCCTCTGGGCCGCCCGCCGGGTGACGCGACCGCTGGCCACGCTGGTGCAGGCCACCGAGCGCCTGGGCGCCGGCGACCTGCACACCCCGGTCCAGGAGACGGCCCCGGGCGAGGTCGGCGAGCTGGCCACCGCCTTCGAGCAGATGCGCCGCCGCCTGGCCGAGCAGCACGAGGCCGTGCAGCGCGCCGCCTGGTGGGACCGCCTGACCGGCCTGCCCAACCGCGAACAGTTCCGCGCCGCCATCGCCCAGCGCATCGCCGAGACACGGCCGCACGCCGTGGTGATGCTGGATCTCGACCGCTTCAAGCACATCAACGACGTGCTCGGCCATGCCGCCGGTGACCGGGTGCTGTGCGCGGTGGGCAGCCGCCTGCGCGACGCGGTGCGGCCGGAGGACATGGTGGCCCGGCTCGGCGGGGACGAGTTCGCGCTGCTGCTGCCGGACATCGACGCGCACACGGTGCGGGCCCTGGCCGAACGGGTGACGCAGGCCTTCGACGGCCCGCTGGACGTCGATGCGCAGCGTGTGGACCTCAGCGCCGGCCTGGGCCTGGCCTGCTGGCCCGCCCACGCGACGGACGCCGATGCCCTGCTGGGACGCGCCGAGGTGGCGATGTACGCCGCCAAACGCCACACCGCAGGGGCCGAACTGTGGGGCCCGCAGCTGGAGACGGCCAGCGCGCAGAACCTCAGCCTGCTGTCTGACCTGCGCCGTGCGATCGAGCTCGACGAGCTGCGCCTGTACCTGCAACCCAAGGTGCGGCTGGCCGACGGCCGCCTGATCGGCGCCGAGGGCCTGGTGCGCTGGCAGCATCCGCAACGCGGCCTGGTGCCGCCGATGCAGTTCATCCCCTATGCCGAGCAGACCGGCTTCATCCGCGAACTCACGCTGTGGGTCTTCGACGAGGGCGCGCGGCTGCAGGCCGAGCTGGCCGCGCTCGGCATCGAACGCCTGTCCGTCAACCTCAGCACACGCGACCTGATGGACAGCGATCTGCCCGAGCGCCTGGAAGCCATCCTGAGGCGCCGGAACGCCCGCGCCGAGGCCTTCTGCCTGGAGATCACCGAGAGCGCCATCATGGACGATCCGCAGCGCGCCGAGCAGGTCCTCAACCGCCTGGCGGGCCGCGGCTACAAGCTCAGCATCGACGACTTCGGCACCGGCTACTCCTCGCTCGGCTACCTGCGCCGCCTGCCGGTGCGCGAGCTCAAGATCGACCGCAGCTTCGTCAGCGGCCTGGACCGTCAGGCGGCCGACCAGGCCATCGTCAAGGGCACGATCGATCTCGCCCACAACCTGGGCCTGAGCGTGGTGGCCGAGGGCGTGGAGAACGCGGCCACGGTCGAGCGGCTGCGGGCGCTCGGCTGCGACGAGGGCCAGGGCTACCACTACAGCCGGCCGGTGCCGCTGGACGAGCTGCGACGCTGGGCGGCCACGGACCGGGACGCGGCGCCGGCACCGGCACCGCTGGCGACCACCCCCTGATCACTCCCTGATCACCACCGGCCACCGGCCTGTCGTCCGACACGGCCATGCGCCGACGGCCGATGGCCGCCCGGGCCGCCGCGGCCGACGATGCAGACCTGTTCAACCACAGCAGGAGCCTGCCATGATGAACCACCCCAACGCGGACGTGATCGGCCTCGTGCGCTACCGCATGGGTGACGGACCGCTGCGCACCGTGCCCCGTGGCCCGGTCGAAGTGGCCGTCACGGCGCAGGACGCGACGCTGAGCTGGCTGGCCGGCGAAACCCCGCAGTCGGCCGCCGTGCCGATGGTCGAGTACCAGCGGATGCTGGCCTCGCATGCGCTGGTGATGCGCCACTGAGGCACCACGGCGGCGCCACTGCAGCACCACGGCGGCGCCACCGCGGCCCGATCCCGGGATAACCCTCAACCGTCCTGTCAGACCGAAAGCTGGACTGCACCGAATCCGCTGGTGCCAGCCCGGGGGTGGCCGCGAGACTGCGGCCACCATGTTCAAGTACTTCCCCACGAACTACGTCTGGAACCTCTCGGTCGACCTGGCCATCGAGATGGGCGCGCGCATCGGCGAGATCGAGCAGATGTGCGCCCCGCTGCAGGAGGCGGCGCGGGCACCGGACGCCGCCGGCACCCAGGCCTTCCGCGAGACCTGGGTGGCCATGGCCGATCGCCTGTGCGAGCTCGCCGACGAGGATCTGGCCCACGGCCGCGCCTGCTCGGCCGGCGAGAAGCTGCGCCGCGCCGCCAGCTACCTGATCACGGCCGAGCGCCTGCAGGCGCACGACGCACCGGGCCGCCTGCCGCTCTACCGCCGTGAACTGGCCCTGTTCGAGCAGGGCTCGCGGCTGCTGGGCGACCGCGTGCAGCGCGTGACCATCCCCTACGAGGGCCGCGAGCTTTCGGCCCTCTACCTGCCGGCCGAGGGCCTGCGCCCGGGCGAGCGCGCGCCGCTGCTGCTGCAGCTCAACGGCCTGGACTCGACCAAGGAGATGAAGTACCTGGTCGGCCTGCCGGCCTGGCTGGCCAAGCGAGGGGTCTCCTCGCTGGTGCTGGACCAGCCGGGCACCGGCGAGGCACTGCGCCTGCACGGGCTGACCGCCCGCTTCGATGCCGAGCACTGGGCCTCGCGCGTGGTCGACTGGCTGCAGGACCATCCGCAGGTCGATCCCGCCCGCATCGGCTGCGAGGGCGTGTCGCTCGGCGGCTACTACTGTCCGCGCGCCGTGGCCATGGAGCCGCGCTTCGCCTGCGGCGTGGCCTGGGGCGCCAACCACGACTGGCGCGACGTGCAGCAGCGCCGGCTGCAGAAGGAAGGCGACTTCCCGGTGCCGCACTACTGGGCCCATGTCTGCTGGGTCTGGGGCGCCACGGACATCGACGACTTCATGCGCATCGCCGAGGACGTGCACCTGGACGGCGTGGTCGAGCGCATCCGCGTGCCCTTCCTCGTCACCCATGGGGCCAGGGACAGCCAGATCCCGCTGAAGTGGGCCGAACGCACCTTCGAGCAGCTGGTCCACAGCCCGAAGCGCGAGCTCAAGGTCTTCACCGACCGCGAGGGTGGCGCGCAGCACGCCAGCTTCGACAACAGCATCAACGCCGGCCAGTACATCGCCGACTGGGTGGCCGAGGTGCTGGGCGGCCGCACCGCCGCGACCAGCCCCTGAGATCCTCGGTCCGGCCCGGGCCACGGCCTGCCTTCCTCCGACCTTCCGGCCGGTGCGCGCCGCGCGCCGCCGGCCTTGCGAGACCCTCATCATGAACATCATCGGACCGGACACCCTGGTCTTCGGCGTCGACGACGTCGCCGCCTGCGCGCAGTTCCTGCAGGACTACGGCCTGCAGCCCATCGCCCTGACCGCGGCCGGCGGCCGCTTCGAGGCCGAGGACGGCACGGCCATCGTCATCGCCCACGCCGACGATCCCGCCCTGCCCCCGCCCCAGGGCGGCGCCGGCAACCGCCTGCGCAAGACCGTCTACGGCGTGGCCGACGAGACGGTGCTGGCGGCCATCGCCGAGGAACTCGGCCGCGACCGCGAGGTGCGCCGTCTGCCCGACGGCACGCTGGAGACGCACGACGACATGGGCTTCGTGCTGGGCTTCCAGATCAGCGTGCGCCGGCCGCTGCGCACGCCGGCCGAGGCCGTCAACGCCCCGGGCTCGCCGGCCGGCCGCCGGCCCAACGCCACCGCCGTGGCCGAGGACGCCCCGGCACGCCCGCTGACGCTGTCGCACGTCGTCTACTTCGTGCCCGACGAGCCGCGCGCGGCCGCCTTCTACACGCAGCGCCTGGGCTTCCGCTGCACCGACCGGCTGGTCGGCGCCGGCCCCTTCCTGCAGCCGGCCGGCACGCTGGACCACCACACGCTGTTCCTGATCCAGACCCCGCCCTTCATGCAGGGCTGCGAGCACTTCACCTTCCACATGAGCGGACCGACGGCCGTGCTGCAGGCCGGCACCCGCCTGGTCGACAAGGGCTACCAGAGCTTCTGGGGCCCGGGCCGCCACCGCATGGGCTCGAACTGGTTCTGGTACTTCAACAGCCCGCTGGCCTGCCATGTCGAGTACGACGCCGACATGGACCTGCACGACGCGCAGTGGACGGCGCGCGAGGTGCCGATCAGCGCCGACGCCTCGCAGCTGTTCCTGTTCCAGCCGCGCGAGAAGTGGCTGCCCGGCGGCCCGCCGGCGCGCAAGGACTGAGCCGCGGCCCGTCCCGCCACCGCAGACCCCGGACCGCCGTCCATGCCCGAGCCCCTCACGCTTCCCGTCAGCACGGCGGCCCTCTGCCGCGACGGCGATCTGGCCGAAGGCCAGGCCCTCGGCCTGCCCGCGCAGCAGGCCTTCATCGTCCGCCATGACGGCGTGCTGCGGGCCTTCCGCGACAGCTGCCCGCACCAGCCGGGCGCACCACTGGCCTGGCGGCGCGATGCCTACCTCAGCGCCGACGGGCGCCACATCGTCTGCCATGCCCACGGCGCGCGCTTCGATCCGGCCACGGGCGTCTGCACCGCCGGCGCGGCCCTCGGTCTGGGCCTGACGCCGCTGGCCCTGCACATCGACACACAAGGCGGGGTCCACCTCGCCGAACCCCCATCCTCAGGAGACTGACACCATGACCCTCGCAGCCCGACGCATCCTCATCATCGGTGGCGGCTTTTCCGGCATGGCCGCGGCCATCGCGCTGCGCCGCCACGGCGCCGAGGTCGATCTGGTCGAGATCGATCCCGGCTGGCGCTCCTACGGTGCCGGCATCAGCCTGGGCGGCGCCACGCTGCGGGCCTTCGACCAGCTCGGCGTGCTCGATGCCTTCCTGGCGGCCGGCGCGGCCAGCGACGGCGTGCAGCTGCGCCTGCCGCACGGCGCGGTGATCGCCGAGCTGCCGACGCCGCGCCTGGCACGCGCCGACGTGCCCGGCGGTGGCGCCATCCTGCGCCCGGTGCTGGCCCGCATCCTGGCCGAGGCCACGCGCGCCAGCGGCGCACAGGTGCATCTGGGCTGCAGCACGCAGACGATGCAGCAGGATGCCGACGGCGTCGACGTCACCTTCACCGACGGCCGCACGGCCCGCTACGACCTGGTCATCGGCGCCGACGGGCTGTACTCGCGCACCCGCGAGCAGCTGCTGCCCGACGCGCCGAAGCCGGCCTACAGCGGCCAGGCCGTCTGGCGCGCGGTGCTGCCGCGCCCGCCCGAGATCACGACCATCACGATGTGGATGGGCGGCGCGGTCAAGCCCGGCGTCAACCCGGTCGACCGCGAGCACCTCTACCTGTTCCTGACCGAGCACCGGCCGCACAACGAGCGGGTCGACCCGCTCAGCTTCGCACCCACGCTGCGCGCGCTGCTGGAGCCCTTCCCCGATCCGGTGCTGCAGGGACTGCGTGCACGCATCGACGACGGCGCGCAGATCGTCTACCGCCCGCTCGAAGGCCTGCTGGTGCACGGCGACTGGTACCGCGGCCGGGTGGTGCTGATCGGCGACACGGTGCACGCGACCACGCCGCACATGGCCTCGGGCGCCTGCATCGGCATCGAGGACGCGCTGGTGCTGGCCGACGAGCTGGCACGGCACGCGCAGCTGCCGGCCGCTCTCGCCGCCTTCCAGGCCCGGCGCTGGGAGCGCTGCCGCATGGTGGTCGAGAACTCGGGCCGGCTGGGCCGCATCGAGATGGAAGGCGGCTCGAAGGACGAGCACGCGCGGATCACCCGCGAGACGCTGGCCGCGCTCGCACAGCCGATCTGAGGAGACCGCGCCGATGCCCCGCCGCTTCGTCGACATGTCGATCTACCTGGAGAACGACGTGCTGTCCGACCCGCCCCCGCTGGCGCCGAAGATCACCTACCAGTCGCACCAGGACACCTTGCCCGAGTTCATGGCCATGCTGCCGGGCACCACGCCGGCCGACTACCCCGAAGGCCAGGCCGCCGCCGCCGAATGGGTGACGCTGACCACCCACAACGGCACCCATCTGGATGCGCCCTGGCATTTCCATGCCACGCAGGATGCGGGTCTGCCGGGCGGCGCCCGCCCCTCGATCACGATCGACGAGGTGCCGCTGGAATGGTGCTTCCAGCCCGGCGTCAAGCTCGATTTCCGCCATCTGCCCGACGGCCACGTGGTGACGGCCGCCGAGGTGCAGGCCGAACTCGACCGCATCGGCCACACCCTGTCGCCGCTGGAGATCGTCGTCGTCAACACCCGCGCCGGCAGCCGCTACGGCCAGCGCGATTACCTGGGTGCGGGCTGCGGCATGGGCCACGCGGCGACGATGTTCCTGCTGGAGCGCGGCGTGCGCCTGACCGGCACCGACGCCTGGAGCTGGGACGCGCCCTTCTCGTACACCGCGCGCCGCGTGGCCGAGACCGGTGACACCTCACTCATCTGGGAAGGCCACAAGGCCGGCCGCGACATCGGCTACTGCCATCTGGAGAAGCTGCACAACCTGGAGGCGCTGCCCCCTACCGGCTTCCTGATCAGCTGCTTCCCGCACAAGATCCGCGCCGCCTCGGCCGGCTGGACCCGCGCGGTCGCCATCTTCGAGGACTGAACCCCGATGCGCTTCGCCACCCTCGACGACGGCAGCCTCGACGGCCGCCCGGTGCTGGTCGACCGCCACCACGGCCGCTGCGTCGACATCCGGCCGCGGGCCGACCACCTGCTGCAGGTGCTGCAGCGCTGGGACAGCCTGTACGGCGAATTACAGGCCCTGCAGCGGCAGCTGGACGCCGGCCAGGCCGCACAGGCCTTCGACTTCGATCCACGCCTGGCGCGGGCGCCGCTGCCGCGCGCCCCGCAATGGCTGGACGCCTCGGCCTTCCTGAACCACGGCCGGCTGATGGAGCAGGCCTTCGGCACCGAGCCGATCCCGCTGTTCGACACGGTGCCGGTGATGTACCAGGGCGCCAGCGACGACTTCCTCGGCCCCTGCCAGGACGTGCAGCTGCCCGACCTCGCCCACGGCATCGACTTCGAGGGCGAGTTCGGCGTCATCACCGGCGAGGTGCCGATGGGCACCCCGCCCGAGGTAGCGCTCGACCATGTGCGCCTGCTGGTGCAGATCAACGACTGGAGCCTGCGCGCCCTCGGCCCGCACGAGATGGCCACCGGCTTCGGCTTCCTGCAGGCCAAGCCCAGCACCGCCTTCGCGCCGCTGGCCCTCACGCCGGACGAACTCGGCGACCACTGGCAGGATGGCCGCGTGCACCTGAACCTGGCCGTGCAATGGAACGGCGAGCGCTTCGGCGAGCCCCACGGCCGCGAGATGCACTTCGACTTCGGCCGCCTGATCGCCCACGCCGCCCGCACGCGGCGCCTGAGCGCCGGCAGCGTGGTCGGCTCGGGCACGGTGTCGAACGTCGCGCGCAGCGCCGGCTCGGCCTGCATCGCCGAACGCCGCGTGATCGAGAAGATCGACGGCGGCGCCATCCGCACCGGCTTCATGCGCGACGGCGACCGGGTGCGGATGGAGGCACGCGCCGAAGGCGACGGCGGCCGGGGGCCGTTCGGGGTGATCGAGCAGCGGGTGCGGGTGGGCTGATGTCGGACTGATGTCGGACTGATGTCGGGTGAGTGGCGGGCGGGTGCCGATCGGTACGACGGCCTCAGCCCACCTGCCCCACGTCCACCACCACCCGGCCCCTCACCTCACCCGCCAGGATGCGCGGTGCCGTCTCGATGGCCTGCGCCAGGCCGATGTCGCTCAGCAGCGACTCCAGCAGCGCCGGGTCCAGATCGCGGGCCAGGCGCTGCCAGGCCTGCAGGCGCCGCTCGTACGGCACCATCACGCTCTCGACGCCGGCGAGCGTGACGCCGCGCAGGATGAAGGGTGCGACGGTGGCGGGCCAGTCCATGCCGGCGGCCAGGCCGCAGGCGGCGACGACGCCGTCGTAGCGCATCGCCGCGCAGACGTTGGCCAGCACCGCGCCGCCGGCCACGTCGACGGCGCCGGCCCAGGTCTCGCGGGCCAGGGGCTTGCCGGGGCGGGCGTAGTCGGCCCGGTCGACGATGCGGGCGGCGCCCAGGCTACGCAGGAAATCGCCCTGTTCGGGCCGGCCGGTCAGGGCGGCGACCTCGAAGCCCAGCCGCGCCAGCACCGCCACCGCGATGCTGCCCACGCCGCCTGCCGCGCCGGTCACCAGCACCGGGCCGGCGCCGGGCTTCAGGCCGTGGCGCTCCAGCGCCAGCACGCACAGCATGGCGGTGTAGCCGGCGGTGCCGATGCCCATCGCCTGGCGCGCGGTGAACGGCGCCTGCAGCGGCACCAGGAAGCGGCCGGGCACGCGGGCCTTCTGCGCCAGGCCGCCCCAGTGGTTCTCGCCGACGCCCCAGCCATTGAGCACCACCGCATCGCCGACCTGCCAGGCCGGATCGGCCGAGGCCTCGACCGTGCCGGCGAAGTCGATGCCGGGCACCAGCGGCCAGATGCGGGCGATCGGCGCGCGGCCGGTGATGGCCAGCGCGTCCTTGTAGTTCAGCGTCGAGTGGCTGATGCGCACGGTGACCTCGCCGGCCGGCAGCGCGGCCTCGTCCAGCGTGCGCAGGGCGCAGGTCTGCGGCGCATCGGGCGCCGGGCGTTCGATCAGCAGGGCCTGGAACATGGGGTCTGTCTCCTGGGGGGCGGCCGCCGGCGTCAGGGCCGGACGGTCATGATCAGGGGCGTCAGTGCCGGAACCTCGGTGCCGGAACGTCAACGCCAGAACGTCAGCGCAGGGGCGGCCGTGGCGCGCCGGGCAGCATCGCGTAGGGCTCACGCCAGCCCGGCAGCGTGGCCGCGAGCCGGCGTCGCCAGGCGGCGATGGCCGGCCAGGCGGCGTCGATGTCCACGCCGGTCTCCTCGGCCGGGAAGTACACATAGCCGGCCAGCGAGCAATCGGCGAGGGTGGGCCCGTAGCCGACCACCCAGTCACGGCCCTGCAGATGCTGCTCCAGCACGCTGAACGCAGCCTGTACGCGGCCGGCCAGCCAGTGGGTGACGGCCGGCTCCGGCGTCGTCGGCGCGAAGGATTTCAGGAAGCGCTGGGTGGCGAGATAACTGGTGAACTTGTGGTTGTCGAAGAACAGCCAGCGCTGCACCTCGTAGGCCTCGTCGGCGTCACGGCCACCGAGCGCCCCGTGCCGCCGCGCCAGCTCCAGCAGGATGGCGCCGGACTGGCTCAGGCGGCGGCCGTCGGGCGTGTCCAGCAGCGGCACCTCGCCCATCACGCTCATGCCCTCGCGCCAGTCGGCCGCGCGGGTGGCGCCGGCCAGGAAGTCGTCGAAGGACAGGTGCACCGGCTGCCAGTCCAGGCCGAGCGCCTGCAGGGCCAGCGCCACCTTGTAGGTGTTGCCCGATTGGGAGAATCCGTGCAGTCGGTACATGGTCAGGCCTTCGCGGTGGCGGCGCCCTTGCGGCGCGGGGTCTTGGGTGCCGGCAGCGGCAGCGCGGCCGCCGTCTCGCGCAGCAGGCGCTGCAGCAGCAGGCGGTCTTCCAGTTCGTCGGCCAGCAGCCAGTGCGGCCGGGCACCGGGCCAGGGCTGGCCCTCGCGCGGGGTGTCCAGCAGCGCCCGCGCGGCCTCGGTGGGCTTCAGGAAGAGCTGGTTGTCGCAGGCGAAGCCCACCACCCGGCCCTCCAGGTACAAGGCGTACTCGCCGAACATGCGGCGATGGCCCAGGCCGGGCAAGGCCGCCTGGTCCAGCACATAGGCGATGAAATCAGCGTCGGTGGCCATGGGATGTGCTCCTGGCGGCCACCGCAGGCATCACCTGCCCAGGCCGCCCTTGGGGTGCCAGTAGAGGAACTTGGCGTAGATGTCGACGTCCTTGGTCTCGCGCAGCGCCACCAGGCCCACGACCAGCGTCATGCCGGCGATGACCACCGGATACCACAGGCCCTGGTAGATGTCGCCGCTGCCGGCCACCATCGCGAAGGCGATGGTGGGCATCAAGCCGCCGAACCAGCCATTGCCCACATGGTAGGGCAGGCTGAGCGCGGTGTAGCGGATGCGGCTGGGGAACAGCTCGACCAGCGCGGCCGCCAGCGGCCCGTAGACCATGGCCACCAGCACGATCAGCACGAACAGGATGGCGACGATGGCCGGCTTGTTCATCTGCGCCGGATCGGCGCGCTGCGGATGGCCGGCCTGGATCAGCGTGGCGGCCAGGGTCTGGCGGAAGCGGGCGATCTCCTGCGCGCTCTCGACCGTGAAGCCGCTGCGGTCGGGCAGCAGGCGCGCGTTGGGCGGCGTGATCTCGCGCGAGCCGACACCGACGATCGCCCCGCTGCCCGAGGGCAGCTCGACGTTGGTGTACGGGATGCCCTGCTGGGTCAGCGCCCGCTTGGCCAGGTCACAGGCCGAGGTGAAGTCGGTCTCGCGCGCGATCGGGCTGCCCTGGAAGGAGCAGGTCATGGGATCGGCCAGCACCTCGACCGGGGCCCGCGCCTGGGCCTGCACCAGGCCCGGGTTGGCCGCCTGGGTCAGGGCCTGGAACAGCGGGAACCAGCACAGGCAGGCCAGCGCCAGCCCGCCGAGGATCACCGGCTTGCGCCCGATGCGGTCCGACAGCAGGCCGAAGAGCACGAAGAACGGCGTGCCCAGCACCAGCGCGATGCTCATCAGGATGTGGGCCAGGGTGGCATCGACGCGCAGCACCGTGGTGAGGAAGAACAGCGCGTAGAACTGCCCCGTGTACCAGACCACGGCCTGCCCGGCCACCAGGCCGAACAGCGCCAGCGCCAGCACCTTCAGGTGCCGCCACTGGCCGAAGCACTCGGACAGCGGCGCCTGGCTGACCTTGCCGTCCTCGCGCATGCGCTCGAACACCGGCGACTCCGCCATCCGCAGCCGGATGAACACGCTGATGCCCAGCAGCAGCGCCGACAGCAGGAAAGGCAGGCGCCAGCCCCAGTCGTCGAAGGCGGCCTCGCCCAGCAGCTGGCGGGTGCCCATGATCACCAGCAGCGACAGCAGCAGGCCGGCGGTGGCGGTGGTCTGGATCCAGCCGGTGTAGGCCCCGCGCCGGTGCTGCGGTGCATGCTCGGCGACGTAGATGGCCGCGCCGCCGTACTCGCCGCCGATGGCCAGACCCTGCACCAGGCGCAGCAGCACCAGCAGCGCCGGCGACAGCGAGCCCAGCGTCTGGTAGCCCGGCAGCAGGCCGACGCAGAAGGTGGACACGCCCATCAGGACGATCGTCAGCAGGAAGGTCTTCTTGCGCCCACGGGTGTCGCCCAGGCGGCCGAACCAGATGGCGCCCAGCGGCCGCACGATGAAGCCGGCGGCGAAGGCCAGCAGCGCGAAGATGAAGGCGGCCGTCGGATCCAGCCCGCTGAAGAACTGGCGCGAGATGACGGCCGCCAGTGCGCCGTAGAGGTAGAAGTCATACCACTCGAAGACGGTGCCCAGCGAGGACGCCAGGATCACCCGTCGCTCGTCACGGCCGAGGGGCTGCGCCGTGGTGCTGCCGACGGGCTCGTCGGAAGAGCCGGGCGCGGTCGATGTGTTCGCCATGGTGGACTGCCAGGTGGGCCAGGGTGGACGTCAGGGGGGGACTGCGGGGCGGAAAGGATCCGCGCGGAGGAGCGGTCGCGGGCCGGGCCCGTCAGACCATCGGCGGCAGCAGGCGGGCCGGCGGGAACTGCGCGGCCTCGGGCACGCCGTCGGCGGCCGTGGCCGCGCGCTGCAGGATGTGGTCGGCACCGACGCGGCCGAACGACAGCTCGAGCGCGCGGTGCATCAGCCGCACCAGCGCGGCCAGCTCGGTCGGGCTGCCGGCCAGCACCCAGTCGTGGCTCAGCGGCCGCTCCCAGGCGCGTGCGAAGGGCTCGCGCAGGCGGGCGGGCATCGGGCTGCCGGCCAGCAGGCGCAGCGCATCGTTGCGGATCTCGTCGAGCGCCTCACGGTGGTGGCGTTGCACCTCCGCCACCAGCGCGCGCATGACCGCGCCATGGACGCGGGCGGCGATGCCGGCCAGGGGATCCACCGGCTCGGGGGCATCGGCCAGATCGGCCAGATCGGCCACGTCGGCCGCACCGATTGCCGGGGCGGCCGGGGCCGCCGCCCCACCCCCCACCGCGGGCACGGCCGGCGCCGCCCGGAACGGCGCGGCGAAGCCGGCACCGAACGGCGCCGGCCCGGCGGACGGGAACGCCGTCGAGGGCATGGCCATCACCGGCAGCGTCATCGCCGTCCGCAGCGCCGGACGCACGGCCGGCGCACCGGCCAGGAAGGGCAGCACGAACGGCGAGGTGGCGGTGTCATCGGCCGCGGTCGGCCAGGCGCCCGGTGAGCCGAGGAGCCCGGCGCCCCCGGGCCGGGCGGGCGCAGCCGCGGGGGCGACCGGCGGCCTCGCCGGAACCGGCGCGACAGGCTCGGCCGGCGGCCGCACGGCCTGCATCGCCGGCCAGGGATCGGGCGGCAGCGCGTCATCGCCCAGACGCAGGGTGCGGAACAGCTCGGTGTAGAGCCGCTTGCACGAGGCCGCCGGCACGCCCTGGCGGGCGGCCAGCGCGTCGATCAGCTCGATGATGTCGCCCACGGCCTCGCCACGCAGCGCGTCCTGCAGATGCCAGAGCTCGCGCAGCAGCGTGTGCTCGTCGAGCACCGGCGCCAGCGTGGCCAGCAGCGCCCGCCGCCGGATCGATTTGGGATCTCGGTTCAAGTCTCTTGTCCTCCTCGTCGACCGCCGGACTGATCCCCTCAGTCCGGCCGTCTGCCCGATGCGCCGGATGCGCACTCATCCGGTGATCGTGTCATGTCCGTGACCGGTCCCGATCCGACCGCGGCTCAGCGTGGCGGTCGATCCGTGATGTCCGGCTCAGGCGCTGTTCCAGCGCAGCAGGCGAGCGGCTTCCTCGCGCACGGCAACCGGCGCATGGGCGGCCAGCGCGTCCAGCCATTCACGGGCGGCCGGGGCCTGGCCCAGCTCCAGATAGGCCTTGGCGACCAGCAGCTCCAGCTCGCTCTCGCCGTCGGCGCGCGCCGACGGCCGTACGGGAGACGACGTGGCCGCCTGCCAGACGGCGGCCGTGGTCGGCCGGCCCGGCGGGGTCGGCCCGGCCGCCACGCTGGGCGTGGCCACCGGACGAGGGGCGGCCGGAGCCGGAGCCGGGGCCGGGGCCGGGCGTGCCGCCGGGGCCGCCGGGGCCGCCGCCGCAAGGGCACGGGCCGTGGTGGACGAGGCCGGCGCCCGGGCCGAGGCCGGCGGCGACGCCGGCTCGGTGCGGGCGAAGCCGTCACCGCGGCCCAGACGCCACCACCACAGCAGCCCGCCACCGGCCAGCAGCAGCGCGAACGGCGCCCACAACCACGACGCGTCAAGACCGCGTGGCGGCAGGACGGCGGCGATCGGCGCGGGCGCGGGCGCGGGCTCAGCCACGGGCGTCGTGGCACCCGCCGATGTGCCCGTCGATGTGCCGGCCGCCGCGGGGTTGGCGGCAGACCCGGCGACGGCCGCCGCCGATCCTGCCGCGGGCGGAACAGCGGGCGTGGCCTCGGGCGGCGGCAGCACCGGCAGCGACACCGCCGGCACCGGCCCGGCGACCGGCACCGCAGCCGGCGCCAGGGCAGGCGCAGGCGCAGGCGCAGGCGCAGTCGAAGGAGCAGAAGGCGGAAGCGATGGCGCTGCCGACGGCCTTGCCACCGCCGGATCAGCCGTCCCTTCGGCCGGCCGCACCGCCGCCCGGGGCACCGTCGACCAGTCCGGCGCCAGCGCACGGCCGGCCTGCCAGGCACGACGATGGGTCGCGACCAGGACCTCCGACGGCGTGGCCGGCTCGGCCAGCAGCTCGGCCCGCGAGGGCAACACCAGCGGCACGCCGACGCGCAGCCAGAACATGTTGCCGCCGACGAAGGCCTGCGGATTGCGGCGCGCCAACGCCACCATCACCTGATGCGGCGTCAGGCCCGGCGCCTGCACGCGACGCGCGATCTGCCACAGCGTGTCGTTGGGTGCGGTGACGCCGAGTTCGCGGGCCGCCGCCTCGGGCACCCACACGCCGGCCGGCAGGGCGCCGCGCGCGGACCCGCCGGCCACGGCAGGCGGCGCAGCCCCGACCCCCGACGGCCACACGCAGACCAGCGCCAGCAGACAGCAGACCGCCGCCCGCACGGGCGACAGCGCAGACGGAACGACCTTGGACATCGACGCCCTGCCCATTCAGTCCAGCAGCGTGTCCATCAGGTCGATCATGAACTCGGTGTCCTCGGCCTGCGTCGCCTCCCAGCCGCGCAGGGCCAGACCCTCGAGCACCCGGTGATCCGCGCTGTCCGGCACGTTCATCGACAGCAGGGCCTGCAGCAGCGGCTCGGCCATCTCGCGGCAGCGCGGACCGACCAGGAAGACGTGGCGGATCACGCTGATCTCGCTGATGACCAGCGGGCGCAGTTCCTTGCGGATGACCG
This sequence comes from Pseudaquabacterium rugosum, assembly GCF_038066575.1. Classification (NCBI taxonomy): domain Bacteria; kingdom Pseudomonadati; phylum Pseudomonadota; class Betaproteobacteria; order Burkholderiales; family Sphaerotilaceae; genus Pseudaquabacterium; species Pseudaquabacterium rugosum. The sequence continues at coordinate 197,936 of NZ_JBBUTF010000012.1, forward strand.
GGCTCAGCGCCTCGAACGCGTCCTTGAGGAAGAAGCCGACATCGGCCTCGCCCCGCATCAGACGCTTGGCCACCAGCACGTAGCTGGCGCAGGGCACGGGCACGGTGTTGGCGACGTCCAGGTCGGCCGGCTCCAGCATGATCTTGCCGACCATGTTGACGTCCGGGTCGGCCGTCATCGCCACCCGGGTGCCGGGCTGCAGATCCTCGACGCACTGCACGGCCGAAGCCGCGGCCACCGCCACCACCGCCTCGTCGGGCGTGGCCAGCGGCGCGGCCACGGCCTGGAAGCCGTGCTCGCGCACGAGGGCCGCGGCATCGAAGGGGTTGCAGTAGATGAGGTCGATCTCGCCGCGGCCGATGGCCTCGCGCTGACTCTGGAAATCAGGGTACAGCTCCAGGTGCACGCGCTGGCCCAGACGCTTCTGCAGCCAGGTGTTGAAGACGAACCAGCCGGCGATGTGATCGTTCGGAAAATCGGGGCTGACGGTCAGCAGCGGCACGCTCACGACGGGTTCTCCTCGGCGCGCATGCGCGCGTAGCTCTCGATGCATTCGGTGATCCGGGTGCGCGAGGGCTTGCGGCGCACCGAGGTGTAGCCGACGACCTCGCCCGCCCGCACGTTCGGGATCACGGTCGCGTACACCCAGTAATAGGACCCGTCCTTGCGCAGGTTCTTCACGTAGCCGTGCCACTTGTCGCCACGCTGCAGGGTCTGCCACATGTCGGCGAAGGCGGCCGCCGGCATGTCCGGATGGCGCAGGATGTAGTGGGGCTGCCCCATCAGCTCGTCCAGCGTGTAGCCGGACATGGTGACGAAGGCCGCGTTGGCCTGCGTGATGCGCCCCTCGGGATCGGCCCGCGAGACGATCAGCTTGCCGTCGGGATAGGGGAATTCCTCGTCGCGCACCGTCACCGTGCGCACCATGCCGTCGGCATGGCGCAGGGTCTGGACGCGGTCAGGCGCGGCCGGTTGGCCGGCCGGGTCGGAGATGCTCATGGTCGTGCTCGCTGCCGACGGATCAGGTCCTGGCGGCCGGGTCTCAGATGATCTTGCTGACGCTCTCGGCGGCGCGCTTGACGTCGAGGAAGATCAGGCCCAGGCGGGCATTGGGCTTGCACAGCACCGACAGCACGGCATCGGGGCCGGCGTGGGTCATCAGCACATAGCCCTTGCTGCCCTTGACCAGCACCTGTTCGAGCTCGCCGCGCTGCAGTTCGCGCGAGGTGCGGTCACCCAGCGACAGCATGGCCGCGCCCATCGCGCCGACGCGGTCCTCGTCGAGCGACTGCGGCAGCATGGAGGCCATCATCAGGCCGTCGGTCGACAGCACGGCCGAGGCCTCGATGTCGGCGGAAGAGCCATTGAGTTCGGCCAGGATGGAGTTCAGGACGTCTGCGCGCATGGAAAGTGACCTCGGGAAGGAGTCTGGAAGCGGGAGGAAGGAACGGAAGAGCGGAAGAACGGATCGGGCATCACCGGCGGGCGCGCCGGAGGCCCGCCACGCCGATGCCACACCGCCGGGCCTCAAGGCCCGGCACTGACACCGCCGTAACGCACGGCCAGTGTCCAGACCAGGGTGGTGTAGGCCGCCTGGTTGAACTGGGGCTGGCCACCGATGACCAGCAGGAAGCGTTGGCTGCCGACATGCAGCGGCCAGAAGCCGATCTCGGCATAGCCGCTGGCATTGACCAGGCCCCAGCCGTCGCCGCGGGCGCGGGCATTGCGGTGCAACAGGCGTTCATGACGCTCGTGCACGGCCATCAGGTCGGCGGCCAGGGCGGCGAACTCCTCGGTGCTCTCGTGGTTGAAGCCGGCCGAGCCGATGTGCAGGCCGCGGGCCTCGGCCAGCACGGCCTTGCCGGTGTCCGAGAGCTGGGCCAGCAGCTCGGGCAGCATGGTCTCCAGGCTGTCGGACGGGGCCTGCAGCGGCGCGTCCAGGCCCTCGATCAGCCCGCCGGCCTGCATGTGCATCAGCAGGCGCATCGCGTCCTGTTCGGCCATGCCGGTCCAGCGGCCGAGCAGCTCGGTGCTCAGGCGCGGGCTCTCGGGCTCGCGCAGCAGGGCCTGCAACATCCGGCGCGGCGTCTCGTCCTGGGTGCGGCTGACCGCGTAATAGGCCCCGCCCGGTGTCGGATGGAGGTAGAGCTCGCGGTTGAGGACGTAGGTCGACATCACACCTTCAACCCGGGGTCGATCGACAGCAGCAGCGCCTGCACCAGCATCGAGACATCACCGCGCTGACGTGCATCGACCTCGAAGATCGGCGCCTCCAGGTCCAGCTCGGCCAGCTGGCGGTGGTAGTCGTCGACGGTCGGCGTGTTCTTGAGGTCCATCTGCGTGATGCCGATGACCAGCTGGGTCGAGTCGATGAAGTTGCGGAAGGCCTGGACGTAGAACTGCAGGTCCTTGAACGGGGTCGGACGCGTGTTGTCCAGCAGCAGCACCAGGCCGATGCCGCCCTTGGTCAGGATCTCCCACATGAAGTTGAAGCGTTCCTGGCCCGGTGTGCCGTACAGATGCACCTTGGCGTTCTTGCCCAGCACGATCTGGCCGTAGTCCATGGCCACCGTGGTCTTGGGCTTGCGGTCCAGCGTCATGTCGGTGGCCGCCTCGTCGGTGCTGACCGGAGGCGTGTCGCTGATCGATGCGATGGCGGTCGTTTTCCCTGAGCCGACCGGACCCGTGAAGATGATCTTGTGATTGGTTTCTGCCATGGACATCGAAGGCAAGCTGAAGAGCGCGCGGCCGCTGCGGCCGCCTCAATCCTTGACGCGCAGCCAGCGCAGCAGGCGGGTGAAGATGGACCGGCCCTTGGGCTGGGCCCGGCGCTGGCGACGTTCGCCCAGCTTGGCGTCGGTGCTCAGCAGGTCGAGCGCGGCCAGGCCGGCACAGCAGGCGAACACGTAGCGCTGGGGCACCTCGAGCGCCTGCGCCACCTCGACCGCCGACCCCCCCTTGACCGCCAGCATCGCGATCACGCGCAGCGCCTCGGGCGTGTGGGTCAGCCGGGTGGCGTTCGGCCAGCGCTGCAGGTAGAGCGGCGCCGTGGGGTCGATGCCTTCGGGCAGGCGCCCGCGCGAGGTCAGCAGCGCGATGCGCCACAGCAGCGTGTCGGCCCGGTCGACGGCCGCCACCTTGCCCCCCTCGTGCTGCAGGCGCGAGAGCTCGCGGGCGCTGAAGCTGCGCACCCGCAGCGGGATCTCGTAGACCGCCACGCACATCGCGGTCACGCGGCCCAGCTCGAAGGTCAGGTGCACGCGGTTGGTGGTCGCGTCGAAGATCAGCATGCCGGCCGCGGTCTCCACCACGGCCAGGCCCTGGGCCTTGCGCGCCATGCGCCAGGCCTCGCTGACGCCGTCGAGCAGCGTGTTGCGGCGGCTGAAGAAGGCCGCCGGCTCGGACTTCAGCGCCTCGGGGCTGACATCGGGTCGGTCGCCGAGGTAACGCGTTTCCTCAGCAGGATCGATGCGGCGCGGCGGGGGCTGGGTGGCCGGGGCATCGCCGGCGGCCGAGGGCCGGCTGTCGGGCCGGCTGTCGGGCCAGTGGCGGCTGGCGGCCAGGACGGCCGCCGGATCGCCCCCATTCACACCCGCCGACGGGCGGCTGGGCAAGGCGGGTGCCGCAGGCGCCGGGTGCGTGGCCGGAGGGGCGGCTGGGGTGGCCTGCGCGGCCTGGGCGGCTTGACCGGCCTGCGCGGCCAGATGCGCCGCCAGGGAGGCCGCGACACCGGCCGCCGGCTGGACCGACACCAGCGGCCGGGCGCCGGCCACCGGCCGTGGGGTGCCCACGGCCGGCGTGGCGAACGGCTGCAGCGCCTGCAGATCGGCCGCGGTCGGTGCCGGCGCCGCCGCGGGGGGCGACACGGGCTGCGCCGCCGGCGGGGCCACGACGCCGCGCAGAGCCGGCGCCGCGGGAGCGGGCGGGGTCATCGGTGCGGCCGATGCAGCCGGCGTGGCCGGTGCCACCGGGGTCAGGGGCAACACCGGGCTGCCGATCAGCAGTCGCCCGCCATCGGACGGCGGCAGCGGCGCGGCGGCGACCGGCAGCGGCCGCACGGCGGGCGGTGGCGACGGCGACCAGGCCGCCGCCGGCCCCGGCAGCGGCGAGGCCACGCGCAGACCGGAGATCTCGCCGGCCGAACCGGCCGAACCGGCCGAGCCGGTCGAACCGGCCGTCGGCGGCACCGCGGCACCGGCCAGCCCGGGGGGCAGGATCGGGCGCAAGGCGGCGGTGCGCAGCGGCGACAGGCCGACGCTGGCGGCCGTGGCGGCCGCTGCGGACGAGGACACCGCCAGCCCGGCACCCGTGCGCGCGACCCCGCCCGGCGGCAAGGCCACCGGAGGCGGTGCGACCGCCGCGGCCCCGCGGCCGGCGGTGATCGACGCCAGGCGTGCGGCGGCGGCCATCAGCGCGGCCGGGGTGGCCGGCTTCTGCACCCAGACGGTGTCGGGCACCTCCTGCGGGTTGACCGACAACAGGATGCCGGGGCGGCCATAGGCGCGGTGGAAGTCCTCCCACTGCTGGCGCGAGTCCGGGTGATCGTGGTCGAAGATGGCCGCGTCGGCGCTGGTGGCGGCCACCGGCATGAAGGCCGCACGGCCGGCACCGGCCATGAAGTACTCCATCACGGCCTGCGTGCGCGGCGGCAGGCTCAGCAGCGAGACCTTGAGGCGCGCGGGCACCGGCGTGCGGGCGGGAAACAGGTCACTCATGCCTTGAGTTCCGGCGGAACGTAGAACGGATCGTCGGCGTAGGGATCGCCGGCCGGCGGCTCGGCCACCGGCGCGGCGGCCACCGCCTGCCCGGACACCAGCGGGCCCGAGCCGTAGGCGCCATGGGCGACCACCGAGCCGAGCGCGAACGGCAGGCCCGTCTCGCGCGGCAGGCCGGCGGCCAGATGGGACTGCAGCCAGGCATGGTCATCCGGATCGAGCGCCGGACGGGCCAGCGCCAGCAAGGCCCCACGCAGCTCGCGCCCCTTGTCGCCCAGCACCAGGAACAGATCGACCAGGGCCCCGAACAGGCGGCTGCCTTCACCGGTCTCGGCCAGCAGCCGCACCCGCTGGGCATGGGCCCGCAGATCGTAGGGCTGACGCGCGATGCGCATGGCCAGCCAGCGCCAGGCCTCACGCGGCTCGACCCGGCTGCGGGCCTCGATCGACAGCGCCAATCCGCGCTCGGCCTCGAGCACGAAGGCCGGATCGCAGGCCGTGAGGACCGCGGCGGCGTCGCCGCTCATGACCGCGGGGCCCCGGTGGGCCCGCACAGGCCGCCCGGACAGCACGCCAGAAGGGCGGCCACCGGAGCAGTCCCGGTCAAGGACCGCACAGGACCCGGAACGGACGGCAGACCCCTCGCCCGGGCCGCCATGGCGCATGTGATGTCTCGGAACAAGAACTGCTTTCTGAGGGCGAGGAAGGACAAGTCGCGACATTGTGGTGCACGCCCCCTGAACGCGCGTATCCCCAGAACCCGAAACGGATCAGGCCTGCCGCCGACCGGCGGACCGGCCCGTTCCGCCCGGAACGCCCATTCCAGGCTGCGCCAGACGCATTTCGACACATCCAGGGCCGCCGCACGCGCCCCGGCACCTGACACGAAAGGTCATCGGCAGCGTCGCTCCCGCGACACGGCCGAGCCGGTTTTTGCATCTGGATCATGGACAGAGCGCGCCGGATCGGCTAGGCGCACCGGCCGCGCGGCCTCCCCCCTGAACACGGGACCGACCCGCCGGCCCCGCCGCGCCCTCGCGCCGGGACCGCGGCCACCACCGTCCGTCGCGGACCCTCCGTCTGCCCCGCAAGCTGTAGGGCAAGCCCCGGTCGGGGACGGTTCAGGACATGCGCCACGCGGACGCTCGGCCCTGCTGGCGCGGCAGGCCACGCGCCGCCGCGGCTGGCTCAGCCCTTGACATAGGGAGAGGCCGCCGAGGCGATCGGGTCACAATCGGCTCCTTCCGGTCCTGGTCCGGCCTGCCCGGCCTTCCCTGCTGCCCCATGCGTGACGCTGCCGCATCCTCGATGTTCCACCCCGCCATGGGCACGCCCGAACCGGTGGCCGTTCTCACGGGGGTGCACAAGCACTATCAGATGGACCAGGTCGACGTGCCGGTGCTGCGCGGCCTAGATGTCCTGATCCGTCCGGGCCTGTTCACCGTCATCCTCGGTCCGTCGGGCAGCGGCAAGACGACGATGCTCAACCTGCTGGGCGGGCTGGACAAGCCCGACCGCGGCGAGATCACCGTCGCCGGCCAGCGCCTGAACGATCTGCCCGACGACGAACTGGCCGACTTCCGCTCGGCCAACATCGGCTTCGTCTTCCAGAACTTCAACCTGCTGCCGGTGCTCTCGGCCTACGAGAACATCGAGTACCCGCTGGTGATCGCCGGCGTGCCGCCCGCCAAACGCCATAACCGCGTGACCAAGCTGCTGGCCGCCGTCGGCCTGAGCGACCGCGCGAAGAACAAGCCGGGCGAGCTCTCCGGCGGCCAGCGCCAGCGCGTGGCCATCGCCCGCGCACTGGTGCGCCGGCCCAAGCTGGTGATCGCCGACGAGCCCACGGCCAACCTCGACAGCCGCACCGGCAAGGCCATCCTGACGCTGATGCGGCGCATGCAGACGCGCTACGGCATCTCCTTCGTCTTCTCCTCGCACGATCGCGAGCTGATCCATGCCGCCGATGACCTGATCACGCTGACCGATGGCGTGATCCGCAGCGTGCGGCGCTGGCAGAAGCCCGAGCTGCCGCCGGCCATCGTCCACCCCGAGGGCTACGAACACGATGCCGACGACCCGATGCGGGGGCCGGATGCCGCCTCGCTGGCGGCCGCCCGTGCGGCCGCGACGGGCCAGATCGCCGTGCCCGTCCGCCATCCGGGCCTGGCCTCGGCCGCCGTGGTCGCGCCCGTGTCCCTGCCCGTGCCCGCACCGGCCTCACCGGGACCGGCGGCAGCCCCCGTGACGCCGGTGGGCCCGTCGGCGACCGAACCCGGCACGCCCGCCGCCGTGCAGGCGCACGATCCGGCGCCGGCCTCGGACACCTCGCCCCCCCCGGCCACCGACGACGACCTGTTGCGGCTGGACCCCGATCCGGCCGAGGCCACCTCGGGCTGGGCCCGCGGCGACGACCTGCCGCCGCTGCTGCCCGAGCGCAGGCCCGCGCCGCCGTCGACGACGACCACGGCCGGGACCGAGGCGGCGACGGCCGCCCCCTGGGCCGGCCCACTGGGCCAGCCGGCCGGCCAGCCCTGGCATGCCGCACCGTCACGCTGGCACCGCAACGATCCGGCCAGCACCGACGAGGCCCCGGCGGCGGACGGCCCCCCCGGCGCGCTGACGCCTGACGATGACGGTCTGGACGTGATCGAGCTGCCGCCGGAGTTCTATGTCGAGTTCGAGGCCACCCACGTGCCGCCGTCGCCCGGCGAGGACACCGTGTTCAACGAACTGCTGGCACTGCCCGAACTGACCGCCGAGGACTTCGACAGCCCGCCCGTGCCGCCGCCGGTCAAGCGCCCGCGCCCCTACGGCATGCGCTGAGCGTCCGGCGCCGGTCGGCCGCACGACCGGCCATCCCTCCTCACCGCCCTTCCCGCCGCCCGACGGCGATGCCTCTCGCCGCTCCCGTTTCTGCGCAGTACCCCGATGAACGATCTGGTCAACACCGCCTGGGTGGCCGTCTGCGCCGCCCTGGTCTTCTTCATGCAGGCCGGCTTCGCGCTGGTCGAGGGCGGCCTTTCACGGGCCAAGAATTCCGTCAACGTGATCATGAAGGTCTACCTCGGCACCTGCCTGGCCGGGATCACCTTCTGGGCCTGCGGCTGGGCGCTGGCCTTCGGTCCGAGCGCCGGCGGGCTGGTGGGCACGGGCGGCTTCGCCGTCGATGCGCTGCCGCCCGGCCAGGCGGTGAACCTGGTCTATCAGATGATGTTCGCGGCCACCGCGGTGTCCATCGTCTCCGGTGCGGTGGCCGAGCGCATGCGCTACGGCGGCTATCTGGCCTTCGCGACCGTGATGTCGCTGGTGATCTACCCGGTGTATGCCCACTGGTCCTGGAACGAGGCCGGCTGGCTCAAGACCATGGGCTTCGTGGACTTCGCCGGGGACGGTGCGGTGCACTCGGTGGGCGCCTGGTGTGCGCTGGCCGGTCTGCTGGTGCTGGGGCCGCGGCTGGGGCGTTTCGCCAAGTCGGGTGAGGCGCGCGAGATCCCGGGCCACAACCTGCCGCTGGTCGCGCTCGGCGGCTTCGTGCTGTGGCTGGGCTGGTTCGGCTTCAACGGGGGCAGCATCAGCGGACTGGACAGCGCCAATCTGGGCCGGGTGCTGCTGGTCACCCATCTCGGGGCCTGCGGCGGTGGTGTCGGTGCGCTGCTGTTCCAGAAGCTCAGCGGGCGGCCGGTGCTGATGTCGGCCAGCGTCAACGGCAGCCTGTGCGGGCTGGTCGCGATCACCGGCGGCGCGGCGACGATGGCGCCGGTCTGGGCGCTGCTGAGCAGCCTGATCGCCGGCGCGCTGTGCGTCTGGGGCGCCGAGCGCATCCGGGCGCTGCGCATCGACGACGCGGTCGACGCCATCGCCGTGCACGGCATCGGCGGCACCTGGGGCCTGCTGGCCGCCGGCCTGTTCCATGACGGCGACCTGCTGAACCCGCAGCGCGTGCTGGTGCAGCTGGTCGGCGCCCTCGCCGCCCTGGCATGGGCGCTGCCCACGGCCTGGCTGGCCTTCAAGGCCATCGACCGCGTGCTGGGCCTGCGTGCGCCGACGCTCAACGAACAACGCGGCCTGGACCACACCGAGCACCACGAGATCGCCTATCCCGAATTCCAGGATCCGCCCGGCGGCCTGGCGCGCGGAGCCTGACGGTGGACGCGCGGACCCGACGCCGCTGTGCGGCACTGGCCGTCTTCGAGCCGCTGCTGGGCGAATCGGAACTGATGGAGGCCCTGTGGCTGTGCGAGGACCGCATGGGCGGCGAGTCGGTCACCGACATCCTGCGTTATGTGGACCTGGTGGGCGAGCAGCACGGCATCGACACCGCCGTCCGCAAGCGCCTGTACGGCGCGCTGCACACCGCGCTGCGGCGGTCGGCGGACGACCTGCCGCTCGATCCCTGGCCGGTGATGGCCGCACGGCGTGCGCAGCAGCAGCAGCAGCAGCCGGCCGGCGGGGCCGTGCCGGTGATGCCGGCGTTCGCGGTCGCCGCTACCGGCGAGGCGGCGGACATCCCGGACGGGCTGCAGCCGCACGCCGCGATGCCGCCGGCCGCCCAGCCGGCCGCCTTCAGCCTGGGCAGCAGCTGGAGCGGCCCGCTGCCGGCGCAGGGATGGCCCGCCCCCGTCACCCCCACCGTCACCCCCACCGTCACCCCCACCGTGAGCGCCCTGGCGCCGGCCCGGGCGGCCACCCACACCGCCCAGCCGAGCGCCGGCCCGCTCCTGGACACCGGCCCGGTCAGCGCGGCACCGGCGACGCCGACCATCGAGGCGCAACCCATCGAGGCGAGCGCGGCACCGGTCATCGCCGGCCCGGCCAGCCGCCCCGACGCCCGGGAGACGGCGCCCGACGACGATCCGGACGTGCCGGCCGTGCAACGGGTGTTCGCCGACATCGTCGATGCGCTGTGTGCCGAGATGCTGCAGTCCCATGCCGCTGCGCATGCGGATTGGGTGCAGGCCTGTGGCGAGCAGCTCGGTGCGCCGCTGCAGGACACCCCGGGGCGGGCGGCGCTGGCCAGTCTGGCGCTGTCGGTCGACAGTGGACAGCGGCGGCGGGCCTGGCGCCTGACGCGCTCGACCGCCGATCTGTCCGCCCTGCTGACCGGCCTCTATGTCAGCCTGTGCGAGGCGCTGGGGCCGGTGGCGGCCGACCAGGTGCTGGGCCGTGCGGTGCGGGCCGCCGAGCAGCGGCCGGCGGCCCGCGAGTACCCGCCGCGCGGCCTGCTCTGAGCCCTCCGGCTCCGTGGCCGGTGCTCAGCCGGTGCGGGCCGCGTCGACGATGCGCTGCACCAGCGGATGGTGCATGCCGCGGCGCGCGCGGATCGCATGGATCTCCTCGTGCAGATCGCCGCAGCGGCCCAGGCTCGACAGGCCATGGCTGCGCGGCAGGTCCGCCGCGCCGGCCGCACTGACCGGGAACACACCCAGCCCGCGTTCGGCGAACAGCGCCAGCAGCGCGCTGTCCTCGAACTCGCCGACGATGTGCGGCCGCAGGCCGTGCTGTTCGAACCAGGCATCGAGCCGCAGCCGCAGCGCGGCATGTGCGGTCGGCAGCAGCAGGGGCAGATCGTCCAGGCACTGCGGAAAGGGCCGGCCGGCCGCCGCCTCGGCCCAGACCGGCGGCCCCATCCAGACGATCGGCGACGACAGCAGCCGCTCACTGCCCAGGCCCAGCCCTGGCGTGGCCGGCGCACCGTGCCCGGCCAGCACCAGATCCAGCCGGTGCAGCGCCAGTTCGCCCAGCAGATGCGCGGACTCGCCTTCGTGGCACAGCAGTCGCAGGCGCGCATCGCCCAGCACCGGGGCCAGCAGCGCATGGACAGCCAGCTTGGACAGGCCGTCGGTCAGGCCCACGGCCAGGCGAAGCACCGGCTCGGTGGCCGCCTGGCGCACCTCATCGGCGATGTGCTGGCCGATGCGGAAGATCTCCTCCGCCCGGGCGCAGGCCGCACGGCCGGCCTCCGTCAGCACGACGCCGCGCCCGGACGGCTTGAGCAGCTGATGGCCGAGCGAGCGCTCGAGCGCACGCACCTGCTCGCTGACGGTCTGCACTGCCAGACCCTCACGTTCCGCCGCACGGCTGAGGCCGCCCTCCTTGGCCACCAGCCAGAACAGGTAGAGATGCCGGTAATTCAGGTGCATGCCATGACGGATCCGGCGCGGGGGACCCGGGTTCCCCGTGGGTCATCGGCGATCGACAGCTTGCGCCACCGTGCGGTGCGTGCCGGAAGCGGAACCGGGGCCGGGGCCGGGGCCGGGGCCGAAACCACGGCGGGATCAGGCATCCGCCTGGCCGGCCAACGCATCGCCCGAGGGGCCCGGCGTGTCGGCGGTCGGGTGCAGATGCACGGCCAGCCAGGTCGTGCCCTCGGCCGTCCGCAGCACGCTGTGCGGCAGGCCGGCCGGCAGGAACAGGCTGTCGCCGACGACCAGATCGACCGTCTGCCCATCGACCTGCATCCGGGCCTGGCCGCTCAGCAGCAGCACCCACTCGTCCTGCGGCTGCACCCAGGTCTGCGGCGTGATGTGCGCGCTGCTGACGATGCGTTCAACGACGAGATTGCGGTGCTGCAACAGGATGTCGAAGCGCTCGCCCTGGTCGGGACTCACAGCGTCAGTGAACAGGTTGCGGATCCGCGATGCCGCCGCCGGCGGCCGACGAAGGTCTTCTGGCATGGGCAGACTATATCGGCCGGGCTCCGGCGTCCGGCACCCACGCGATGCCCGGTCATCGGGGATCCCGGCCGCCGTCAAGGTGAATATGCCCTGTGGTCCGGACCCCGCATTCACCCACGGACAAGGGGGCCGGCATCCGCAGACGGGATGACAAGATCGGCGAGGCGCCTGCCGCCCGGAACGAGGGGCTGGCAGACGATCCCCAGAACGCCCATTCCCGATGCACGACTTCTTCCAGAGCCCGGCCTTCACCTGGGCGCTCAACGCGCTGTTCTTCGGCCTGTGCGCCTGGGCCTTCGTCCATGCACGGCGCTGCCTGATCGACGGACGGGCGGCCAGCTTCGTCGACTATGCCCCGTCGCTGATGACCTCGCTGGGTCTGTTCGGCACCTTTCTGGGCATCTTCGTCGGCCTGCTGCAGTTCGATCCGGCGCAGATCGACGGCAGCATCACGCTGCTGCTGGGCGGGCTGAAGACGGCCTTCGTCACCAGCATCATCGGCATGTTCTTCGCCATCGCCTTCAAGGTGCTGCACACCCGTCATCAGGATGCGCGGCCCGCGGACGGCGACTCCTCACCGACGGACGCCGTCGGCCCCGCCGACATCCATGCCGTGCTGCAGCGTCAACATGAGGTGCTGGGCACCATCGCCCGCGGCATCGGCGGCCAGGACGAGCGATCGCTGGTGGGCCAGCTGCAGATGCTGCGCACCGACGTGGCGGACTTCCGCTCGTCCACCGGCCAGCGCCATGACGCCTTCGAGGCGCGGCTGCTGGCCCAACTGGACAACTTCGCGGCCATGCTGTCGCGCTCGGCCACCGAGCAGGTGATCACCGCGCTGCAGCAGGTCATCGTCGAGTTCAACCAGAAGCTGACCGAGCAGTTCGGCGACAACTTCAAGCGCCTGGATGCGTCGGTGCAGCGCCTGGTCGAATGGCAGGACGGCTACCGCGAGCAGCTGGGCGAGATGAGCCGCCTGTACCGCCTGGGCACCGAATCGATCGACGCCACGCGCGTGGCCGTGAGCGCCATCGGCACCGAGACCGCGCGCATCCCGCAGGACATGCGCCAGCTGCACGAGGTGCTGGCGGTCAACCAGCACCAGATCGCCGAGCTGTCGCGCCATCTGGACGCCTTCGTCACGCTGCGCGACCGGGCGGTGGGCGCGGTGCCGCAGATCCAGCAGCAGCTCGACGAGGTCGGCCAGCGCCTGGTGGTCGGCGCCGAGCGCGTGCAGATGGTGCTGATCGAGGGCTCGCAGCAGTTCGAGGCCTCCGTGCGTCAGACGCAGGGCAGCCTGGTCCGCACGGCCCAGGACGTGGCCGGCCAGTCCGAGCACATCGCCAGCGAGATGAAGGACGCACTCGAGATGCTGACGGCCAACACCGAACGCATCCGCAGCGGCATCACCAGCGCGATCGCGCAGTCGATGACCGCCGTCGAGACCCGGGCCCAGGAGATGGTCGCGCGCAGTGCCGAGCTGGCCCAGGGCCTGCTCGGCAGCGTGCAGCAGACCCTGCAGACCACGGTGGCCGCCAGCGAGCGCGCGCGCACCGAGAGCCAGCGCACGCTCGACAGCGCCAACCAGGCCATGGTGCAGCATGCCGAACGCTCGCTGCAGGCGGTCGAGCGCCAGGTGGAAGAGGCCGTCGGTCGCACCCATGCCGCCGTCAACGAGCAGCTGCGCCAGCTCGACGAAGCCCTGGGCAAGCAGCTCAACGCCGCACTTCAGGAGCTGGGCTCGTCGCTGGCGTCGATCGCCGGCCACCTGATGGACACCTACCGCCGCGGCGGTGAGCGCGAACGCGCCCGCCCGCTGTCCTGAGCGAGCGCACCGCATGGACAAGATCTTCGGCCGTCCGCCCCGCGCGGCCTCGCAGGACAGCGCCGAGCACTGGGTCAGCGTCTCGGACCTGATGTCGGGCCTGATGATGGTGTTCCTGTTCATCAGCATCGCGCTGATGCGCCACGCGCTGGCCGAACGGGACAAGGTCACGGACGTGGCCGCGGCCTACCAACGCAACCAGGTGGCCCTGCACGAGGCGCTGCAGCAGGAGTTCGGCGCCGACCTGACGCGCTGGAACGCCGCCATCGACCGCGACACCCTGTCCTTCGAGTTCAAGTCACCGGACATCCTGTTCGGCCTCGGCTCGGCCGCGATGACGCCCCGCTTCAAGGACGTGCTGGACGACTTCTTCCCGCGCTACATGAGGGTCCTGGGCCACTTCCGCGGCTCGATCCAGGAGGTGCGCATCGAAGGCCACACCAGCTCGCAGTGGGACACGCACACGCCACCGGAGGAGGCCTATCTGCGCAACATGGAGCTGTCACAGGCACGCACACGCTCGGTGCTGTTCTTCGTGCAGGGCCTGCCGGCCAGCCAGGAAGACCGCCAGTGGATCCGCCGCAACATCGCCGCCGTCGGTCTGTCATCGAGCCGGCCGGTGCTCGACGCCACGGGCGCCGAGGACGGCGGAAAGTCACGCCGCGTGACCTTCCGCGTGATCTCGAACGCCGAGTCGGCGATCCGGCAGCTGGTGCGATGACCTCACGGCGCCCGTCATGAAGCTGCACCATGACTTCTCCGCCCTGTGGCGCATCGCCGAGGCGATCGGCGCGCCGCGGCGACCGTTCTCGCTCGAGCGCGGCAGCCACATCGACGAGATCGAGGCCCGGCTGCAGCAGGGCGTCGAAGTCCGGCTGGAAGACCTGGGTGCGGTCTCCGGCCTGCTGGCCTACGAGGGCCGCCAGGTCCTGCTCTACATCCCGGACCAGGGGCCGCACATCAGCGCCGTGCTGGCCGGCAACCGCGAGCCGGGCAAGAAGTTCCACGTCGCCTGGTGCGAGACGCTGGAGAAGATGAAGGCCTCCGGCCGCTTCAACCGCTACATCGCCACCACCGACGTGAGCGGCGAGTTCCAGCTCAGCGGCAGCGTCGACCAGGTCCGCGAGATCCAGGGCCGGGCCGGGCTCTACGTCTGCCAGCTCTGCCTCAACCTGCTGAACTACCGCCAGTGCCGGGTCCTGCGCAACGCCAGGCGCCTGCGCGAGACCTTCGACCTGACGGACTTCTTCAGCACCTACGCTTCCTGCTTCACGCACCTGCCCAGACGCGGCCACGTGCGCGACGGCGAATCGCTGTACGCACCGGACTGGCCGCAGATCTCGCAACGGCTGCGCGCGGCCGCCGGCTGGTCCTGCAGCGAATGCCGGGCCGACTGCAGCGACCATCGGCAGCTGCTGCACGTCCACCATGTCGACGGCGACAAGCGCCACAACACGCCCGCGAACCTGAGGGTGCTGTGCAAGGCCTGCCACCGCCTGCAGCCGATGCACGAGCACATCGTGCTGAGCCGTGAGGAGACGCGGACGATCAACGGCCTGCGCCGCCAGGCCGGCTTCTTCGACGGCGACTGGGACCAGCTGCTGCGCTACGGCGATCCGGCCAGCCACGGCCTGCTCGGCCTGGCCAGCCACCACGGCTGGCCACCGCCCGAGATCGAGCTCGCCAGCCGCACCGGCGGCCCGGCGGTGGAACTGGCCTGGCCAGCCCGCCGCCTGGCGATCTCGCTGCGCGGCGACACCGAGGCACCGCCCGGCTGGCGGGTGATGGATCTGGCGGACACGGCCAGGGCTTATTTCGATCGTTGAGCGCGCCCGCATGAGGCCGTCGCAAGACACCTCACTTCGGACGCTTGCGGCCTCGTCGGCCTGAGTGCCACGATCCTGAACCTCGCCGCACGGCACGCCCGTGCCGCCTCCGGGCGCCGCCCTGTGCGCCGGATCCAGGACCGTGGTCATCGGCACCACGGCACCACGGCACCACGGACCCGCGGCCTGATGCGCACGACGGGTGAGGCCCTCGACGCTCCCCACACACCGCAGGTCGACCGGCTGTCGCGGCTGTCGGCATCGGCCGGCGCCATGGCAACGCACCTGGCACGGCGGCCGCTCGTCGCACCATATTGCTTTTTTTATTCATAAAGCTCTATAGTGTCGCCACACCCCGAGACCTGATCCCGCCCGCACCATGATCCTCAAGACCCCGTCGGACGCCGCCGTCCTCAAGCCCGAGTCGCTGCCCGTGCACGAGCGTGGGGGCGGCGCCCGCACCACGCCCCTGATCTCGCCGGCGCTCGGTGGCCGCAGCTTCCTGACCGGCTACACCGCCTTCGACGGTGGCACCGAAATCCCCTTCCACAGCCACGATTGCGAGGAAAGCGTGGTGTTGATGGAGGGGCGGGCGATGCTCGACATCGATGACCGATCGATCGAGCTGAAGGCGCACGACGTGACCTGGATCCCGCCCAACGTCCCGCACCGCTTCCGCAATCTGTCAGCGGACCAGCCGATGAAGATCCTCTGGATCTACGCCCATGCCAGGGCGACCCGCACGCTGACGGCCAGCGGCGAGACCCGACCGATCGCCGCAGAGCACGGCTTGCGCTGAAAACGCGATCCATCTCTTTTCCTGCCCTGCTTTCCGGAGACCCTGTCCATGCCCCACACCGTCCACGCGGACGCCCTCACCCGCTTCGGCACCGACGTGCTGCGCACCTTGGACGTGCCCGAGCCCGATGCGCATCGCCTGGCCGACAGCCTGGTGGTCGCCGAGCTGTGGGGACACTCCTCGCACGGCATGCTGCGGCTGCCCTGGTACGTCGAGCGCCTGCGCCGCGGCGCGATGAAGGCCCGCACCGCGGCCACCGTGGTGCAGGACAGCGGGGCCATCGTCGTGCTCGACGGCCAGGACGGCATCGGCCAGGTCCTGACCCAACAGGCGATCGAGCTCGGGGTCGAGCGCGCCCGCCGTCATGGCATCAGCGCCGTGGCCGTTCGGCACTCGAACCATTTCGGCACGGCCGCGTACTTCACCCGGCAAGCAGCCGCGGCCGGCTGCGTCGCCCTGCTCACGACGAATGCCTCGCCGGCCATGGCCCCCTGGGGCGGACGCGAGAAGGCCCTGGGCACCAACCCCTGGTCGATCGCGGCCCCGGCAGGCCGCCACGGCGTGGCGGTGATGGACATCGCGAACACGGCCGTGGCCCGCGGCAAGATCTACCTGGCTGCCGAGCGCGGCGAGCCGATTCCGGCGGGCTGGGCCGCCGATGCCCAGGGCACGCCGACCACCCGCGCCGAGGACGCCGTGCACGGCCTGATCCTTCCGATGGCGGGCCACAAGGGCTACGTCATCTCCTTCATGATGGACGTGCTCTCGGGCGTGCTGACCGGCAGCCATTTCGGCGCCAACATCGCCGGCCCCTACCAGCCCGACCGCCGCAGCGGCTGTGGCCACCTGCTGCTGACCATCGACATCGCGGCGATGCAGCCCCGCGCGACCTTCGAGTCCCGCATGGAAGCGCTGATCGACCAGACCAAGGCCGTGCCGCGTGCACCGGGTGTCGAGGAGATCTTCTTCCCCGGCGAGCTCGAGGACCGCCACACCCTGCGCCTGCGCGAACGGGGCATCACCCTGGCCGACACCACCTGGAACAGCCTGCGACAGCTGGCCACGGACAGCGGCATCGGCCTGCCCACCACGGTCTGAGCACGTGCCGGCACGGCCCGCACGCCCTCCTCACGAGACATCCCCTTGCCCATGATCGCCCTCATCGTCTCCCTGAACGTGCACCCCGAACGCATGGATGCGTTCCTGGCCGCCATCACCGAAAACGCCCGTCGCACCTTCGAGGACGAGCCCGGTTGCCTGTACTTCGACGTGACCCAGGACACCCAGGATCCGACCCACTTCATGTTCTACGAGCTGTACGCCGATCAGGCCGCGATCGAGGCCCACCGCCGCATGCCGCACTTCGCGGCCTGGCGCGCGGCCGCCGACGTCTGCGTGGTGCCTGGCAGCCAGAAGAACACGGTCTGCCAGCGGCTTCAACACCACGCCTGAGGAGCATCGAGATGTCGAGCACCGTCATCACCCTCGACCCGGCCACCGGCGCCGAGATCGCCCGCCATCCGGCCTGCACGCCGGCCCAGGTCGAGGCCGGCCTGGCCACCGCCCACGCCGCCGCCCTCGCCTGGGGCCGCCAGCCGCTGTCGGTGCGCCTGGCCGGCGTGCGCCGCCTCGCGCAGGCCCTGCGCG